>JAPLJG010000072.1:0-19451 GCA_026388735.1 Deltaproteobacteria bacterium | reverse complement strand
TACTTGCCGTCCGGCTTGTTTTTGAGGCGATTCATAATTTTAAGGAAATCGAGCTTGGCCAACCTGCCCATGGGGAGAATTTCGTCTTTCTCGAGTCCCAATTTGTCCCGCCACTCCTCAGGGGTGGGCATGTTCTTTTCGGCAGCCTCGGAAATCTGCCAATCTGCCATATTCACCGCATCAAAAGCCATCTCTCTCTCCTTCTTAAAATAAGTTGTTCTCGATTTCTCTGTATCAACAAAAACATGGGGCGCCAGGCTCTGGCCCGTACCCCGGATTTTCCTATCATCTTCTATTCCGTGGCAAAGGAGGCATCCGCAAAAACAGCAGGAAATCGCTCCTGAAAAGCCTTGGCCAGCGGGATCATTACCTCGCGCATGGAAGGCTCGGCATTCTTGGGGGTGCGCAGCCTGAAGATATGCAGCCACTCCAGCAGATTGGCAAAGACGATGATCTCGGTCTTGCAGGAGTTGGGCAACACAGTTCGCGCGGCCTGGGGCGAGGAGGTGGCAAGAAGCTTGAGATAAATCTTCTCCGTGTCCAGCATGGCCTTTTCCCAGAGCTTGTATTCCTTGCTTCCCTCGCTAAAAAACATCGGGGCTATAAAGGTGACCTCGTTGCCGAACTTGTCATCGGCATAGCGGCAATAGCGCTGGCTTTCCTGCAAATAGGAACAGGGCCGATGCCGGACGATCTCATGGGTCACGGCCCGGTTGGTGATAATCCGCACCGCCACATGGCGGTGTTTTGCCAAAAGATCCGCGGAAAGACCATCGACCTCGGCCAGCGATAGCCCGGTGACTACCACCCCGTCCTGGGGGAGCCAGCCGCGTTTCGGCGCCAGATCAAAGAAGAAGAGCGGATACATTTCGGCAAGATAGCCGGCCATCCCCTTGATCAACTTGACCTTGCCGTAATCGCGGGCCAGTTCCCGGAAGGCCCGGATCGTGCCGGTGATGAGCAGTACCTTTTTCTCCAGCCGGTCGAACTGGATGTATTTCGGGATAACGCTCAAAAACTGGGCAACCAGGGATTCGCTGTCGATCTCAACCCGCAGGGTCAGGGCCGCCATCTCCATGACCGAGTTATGGCCGTGCTTGACAATCCCCTTTATAAAAGGCTCAGCCGAAGCCTCGGTGATCTTGTCCTCGGATTTGTAGCACAAACGCCCGCACGCCTCGATGCGCACAGCCAAACTCTGGTGGTCCAGTTCCTCAAGTATCTGAAACGAAGCCGGTATAACTTTCATGGTGTTATCCTTATCACGTTTCTATTAAGAGCAACTGCACTTGCACTGGCTGCTGCCGGTCTTACCTTTATGCGCACTCTGCCAAAACGGCGACATCTCGCGGAGCTGGGCAATAACCGGAGGCAATTTCTCCAATACAAAATCAACCTCGGCCTCGGTGTTGTACACGCTGAGACTCAAGCGGATCGAGCCGTGCGCTGCGGTAAAGGGCACACCCATGGCCCGCATGACATGCGAAGGCTCAAGCGACCCGGAGGTGCAGGCAGAGCCTGAAGAAGCGCAGATCCCGAAACGATCGAGATGCAACAAAATCGCCTCGCCCTCCACATACTCAAAGCTGATATTGGTCGTATTGGGCAAACGCAGGGTCTTGTGCCCATTGAGCAGGGAGTGTGGAATACTTGCCAGCAACCCGTCCTCAAGCTTGTCCCGCAGGGCCTTGACCCTGGTATTTTCATCCTGCATCTGCCGGGCTGCCATCTCGCAAGCCTTGCCCAAGCCCACGATGGCGGCCACGTTTTCCGTGCCGCCCCGGCGGCCATGCTCCTGGTGTCCGCCAATAATAAAGGGGACAAAAGGCGTACCCTTGCGAACATAGAGAACACCTATTCCCTTGGGAGCATGTAATTTATGCCCGGAAAGCGAGAGGAAATCAATCGGTACTTGTGACAGGTTTATGGGAATTTTTCCCACCGCCTGCACCGCATCGGTGTGAAACAAAATCCCCCGGCTCTTGGCGATCTCGGCCATCTCCTTGATGGGAAAGATGACCCCGGTCTCGTTGTTTGCCCACATGGCGCTGACAATGGCGGTTTCGTCAGTCAAGCTCTCTTCGTAGAGCTTGAGATCGAGGGTGCCGTCGCTGTTCACCGGCAACTGGGTGATCCGGTGCTTGTGGCCGGTGAGTTTGTCCAGGCTCTCGCAAAGATTTTTCACCGCCGGATGCTCGACTCTGGTGCTGACGATGTGCCGCTTTCCCGGGAAGGACTGCAAGGCGGAGAGAATGGCGGTGGAGTCAGACTCCGTGCCGCAACTGGTAAAGATCAGCTCGTCGGGACGGGCGCCAAGGAGCGCGGCGATCTTGCCCCTGGCTTCTTCAACCGCACGGCCCACCTGGCCGCCGAAGGTGTGCATGCTGGAAGGATTGCCGTACAGATCGGAATAATAAGGGAGCATGACCTCGACCACCTCTGGGGCAACCCGGGTGGTGGCGTTGTTGTCCATATAGACCGTGTTCATTATTTCCCCTCCTCAACGATCAGAGTATCCAGCACCTGTTCGCGCAGTTTCTTTTCCACGTATTCCTTCAGGGTGGTCTGCGATTTTTTGCAGGAAACACAGGCGCCGCGCAGGGAGACGATGACAAAATCGCCGTCCACATCGATCAGTTCGATATCGCCGCCATCCTTGCGCAGGGCGGGCCGGATCTCCCGTTCGAGCACTTCCTCGATCCGTTTGATCTTCTGGATATTGGTCAACCGGCTGGGCCGCTTGTCCGGGATGATCTGCTGCACCTCGTGCCGGGCCTCGCGCAGAAGCTCTTCCAAGCGGTCATGGCACTTGCCGCAACCGCCACCTGCCTTGGTAAAATTGGTGATCTCCTCCACCGAACGCAGGTTGCTCTCGGCAATGGCCCGCTTCACCTCAAGATCAGTCACCCCGAAGCATTCGCAAACCACCTCCCCTTCCGCCATGGGCAGAGGGATGCCGCGATAGTAGGCGATTGCCGCTTCCAGCGCTTCACGGCCCATGACCGAGCAGTGCATCTTCTCCTTGGGCAAGCCGCCCAGATACTCGGCGATGTCCTCGTTGGTGATTTTTTCCGCCTCCACAAGGGGGATGCCCTTGATCATCTCGGTGAGGGCGGAGGATGAGGCAATGGCGCTGGCGCAGCCAAAGGTCTTGAACTTGGCATCGACAATCCGCTCGGTCGCGTCCAACTTGAAATAGAGGGTCAAGGCATCGCCGCAGGCAAGGGAGCCGACCTCGCCGATCCCGTCCGCATTCTCGATCACGCCCACATTTCTGGGATTCATAAAATGATCCCGAACCTTGTCCGTATATTCCCACATAGTATTTCTCCCAGCAATCAAAGCAAAAGAGGCAGATCGTGCATCGGCCAAACTTCCCGCACACACGCGCCATCCAAGTTCATCGTTCATCCAGCAAGACAGCCCCCGCAAGTAGCGTGAGAGCTGTGCAATCATACAGAAACTCAAACAACTCGTCACCCCGGAGAAAGCCGGGGTCCAGCCTTACTGTTACTGTCAGAAAACACTGGATTCCGGCCTTCGCCGGAATGACAAAATATCACATTTCTTGAATTATCACGATTCAATCAACCAAAAGGAACTGGTTAATTTAGTTTTTCAGGGTTTAAAAAGCAAGAATAATCCGTGAGCTACCGACTGGGTCCCTTGCACCGCCCTACGAGTCCGCGCCATCCCCGTCATGCAGATGCTGCCAGATCTGAGCGGCCAGGGACGAACCTATCCCCGCCACCGCACCAAGCTCCGCCACGCTTGCCTGGGCAATACGCTGCATGCTGCCAAGCTCCCGCAACAGCAATTCTTTGCGCGCCTTACCAACGCCAAGAATCTGCTCCAGAGATGAAGTCAGGCTCTCTTTTGCCCGCAATTTCCGGTGCAAAGTAATGCCGTAGCGATGCGCCTCGTCCCTAATCCGCATAAGATAGAGGAGCACCGGGGAATGCCGGTCCAGGATGATCGGGTTTTTCCGCCCTGGCCGGTAGAGTTTCTCCCCCTCCTCGGCCTTTTCCTTGGCAATGCCTGCAAGCTCCACCCCGCCGGGAATACCAAGATCCGCCAAGGCATGCATGGCCACACCGAGCTGGCCCTTACCCCCATCAACCAGCAAAAGATCGGGCATATCCCCTTCCGCCAGCCCCTTGCTAAAACGCCGGGCCAGCACCTCGGCCATCATGGCGTAATCGTCCGGCCCAGGCACGGTATGGATTCCATAATGGCGGTAGCGATTCTTGGCCATCTCGCCGCCGACAAAACAGACCAGAGAACCCACCGCCTGCTTGCCGCCCAGGTTGGAGATGTCCAGACACTCGATCCGCTCCGGAAGCCGCGCCAGGCCGAGGGCTTTTTGCAGGGCTCCGGCCAGCACCTGCCAGGAGGTCTGCCGTGTTTTTCTCGCCACCAAAACCTGCCGGGCATTCGTTTCGGCCATCTCCAGCAACCGCACCCTGTCCCCCCTTTGCGGGCAGGCAATGGTCACGGTGGTGCCTTTCTGTTCGCTCAGCCATTCCGCCAGCAACGGATCATCGGTGCCTGCAAAGGGCAGCAGAATCTCCTGGGGAAGATACCGTCCCTCCTCGCTGTAAAACCGAGAAAGCACCTCGGTCAGCACCTCAGGGTCCGTGCCCACAGGATCGGCAAGGAAAAAGGCCTGCTGGCCGCTGATTACGCCTCTGCGGATAAAAAGCAGGGCCACAGCCACAGAAGCGTCTTGGCGGGCAAAGCCCAGCACATCCTGATCCCTGGTGTGGGTTGCCACCACCTGCTGCTTTTCCAGGGTCTTGTTCAGAGAATTGATCCGGTCCCGCAGTTGAGCGGCCTCCTCAAAGCGCAGGGCTTCCGCAGCCTGCGCCATCTTCCGGGACAACTCCTTGACCAATTGCTGGTTCTTCCCCTCCAGCACCAGGAGGACATTATCGACCAGCTCCCGGTACTCCTCGCGGCTGACCTTGTCTGCACAGGGGGCAAGGCAGCGACCCATCTGGTGATTCAGGCAGGGCCGGGACTTGGGCTTGAGGCTCTTTTCCTTGCAGCGACGCAGAGGAAAGAGCGAGTTGAGATAGCGGATGGTTTCCCACATGGCCGAGGGAGAGGAAAAGGGGCCGAAATAGCGGGCGCCGTCCTTCACCCGCCGCCGGGTCATCACCAGCCTGGGCCACTGTTCCTGCACCGTCACCTTGAGGAGCGGATAACTCTTGTCGTCGCGGAGAATGACATTGTACTTGGGCCGGTGCTGCTTGATCAGCGCGGATTCCAGGATCAGGGCATCCTTTTCCGTATTGGTGACAATGGTCTCGATCCCGCGCACCTGGGAGAGCAGCATCGCGGTTTTGCCGTGCTGTCCCTGATCGATGCGGGCGTAGGAGGATAGCCGCTTGCGCAGCTCCCTAGCCTTGCCGACATAGAGGACTTCGCCAGCTCGGCTCTTCATCAGATAGACGCCGGGCTTCAAGGGAACGGTTGGGAGAAATTCTTTGAAATCAAATGGGGGCATGATCACCGTCATCCGGCGCTGTTTTTGTGGTAGATTGGACCAAGGACTTTGCGATATGACTACCCTTACCGGGAAATTTTGTCAAACAGGACGGGTCCTCTTTCTGGGGACCATCTCTGTTCTTGCTTGGCCTAACATAAAATACTTTGACAAGCATAGGCGATTTCTTTACACCTTTTACATACTCCTCTCTGGAGTTTGGGAGGATTCTCAATTTCATCACGCATCGGGCAATCAAAAAATATGATTTTTTAAGACCTGACCCCGATAACCATGCAATTAGCGTTTATCTAAAAAAAGTTGGTTAAAAGCGAGGGAATAGCATGAAGGTTAACATCTTTGTTATGGGATTACTCGCCATAGCCATGTTTCTTGGGTGGGGGCTATACGCGGAGAAAGAGTTAAGTCGCCAACAGCAAAGCCATATAGCTGAACTAACCGCCAAACTCAATGATAAAACCGCAAGTGATAACCTTGAGCTACAGGGGAAGTGTGCTCAACAGGCTAAATCAATGTTTTTGCAGCTTGGTTACAAGGCCAATGCAGGAGATGCCTACCAAAGTCACTACAATGCAAAACTTAACAAATGTTTAATGGAAATTTACACTTCAAGGTTTCCTACTGTGGCCCGAAGTTTATTCGATGCGTATGACCAGAAACCTTACGCAAATTATTTCTGGATTGCTCGTAAAGATAAAAAATTTGAGGATGTTCCCCCATCAAACTGCACGTTTTATCCAGACACTCCAAGTCAGCGCTTCTGCAAGTCTGAGGATGAATATAAAGCATTTGCGGCAGAATATATGGAGTAATTTGGCATGGTGAGGTTTTGCAAGATCACTGGGATCAGGTCTTAGAAAGTGCGCACATGTGCAGAACAAAAAAAAACCAGACACCTTACAGCACCGGGGGCTTTTCATAACCAGAAAAAACGAGATACGAGTTATTCCTTCTCGTCCTCGCTCAGACCTTTAACAAAAACCTGCCGGATCACTCCCCCGTACCGTCCAACACCTCTCTGACCAGCCGGGCCAGTTCATCGCCTTGTAACGGCTTGTAAGCGTATCTTTTTATGCCGATCTCCATTGCCTTTTCCTCGGTCAGAATGGCACTGTAACCGGTACAGAGGATGATTGGTAAGTCTGGCCGGATGGCCAGAACCTCCTTGGCCAACTCGGAGCCGGGCATGAAAGGCATGGACTGATCGGTGACGATCAGGTCGAAGCCACTTGGGTTTTCCCGCACCATGGCCAGCGCCTCTATGCTGTTGTTGCTCGTGGTGACCGTATAGCCCAATCGCGTCAGCCACTGACTAAACATTTCGGTTATGGCCGGTTCATCATCCACCATCAGAATGCGCTCTGTCCCCAACGGACAGGAGTCTCCCTCTTTTTCGACGTTCTCCTTGGCAGGCTGCTCTATGGCTGGGAGAAATACTTCGAAGGCGGTGCCTTTTCCCTCTTGGCTGGTGAGGCGCACCATCCCGTCGTGACTGCGTAAGATGCCGTGCACCACGGCCAACCCCATGCCGGAGCCTTTGCCCACACCCTTGGTAGTAAAGTAGGGTTCAAAGATTCGGTTCTGGATAATCGGGCTCATGCCGCATCCGCTGTCGGCCACAATCAACCGAACATAGCGTCCCTCGCCGCCCCCAAGTCCGGCTGCCTCTTCCCTCCCCAACTGCACGGAATCAAGGGTGATCGAGAGGGTGCCACCTTGTTCTTCCATGGCATGGAAGGCATTGGTGCAGAGATTGATGATTACCTGATGCAGCTGACTAGGATCACCGAGCACCCTACTGTCCACAGCGGTAATCCGCTCCTCAATGGCAATGGTGGCGGGTATGGAAGCCCGTAGCATCTTGAGTGTTTCTTTGACAAGGGGTGCCATCAAAAAGGGCTGCCTCAGCCTCTCCGTTTTGCGACTAAAATCCAGAATCTGCCGAACCAAATCCTTGGCGCGGGTACTGGCCTTGATGATCTCTCCAAGTTTGTCTCGGCGTGGGTCTGTCTCAGGGGTTTCACGCAATGTCAGTTCGGCATAGCCCAGGATGATGGCCAAGATATTGTTGAAGTCATGAGCAATGCCGCCAGCAAGGGTGCCGATGGCCTCCATCTTCTGGGCTTGTCTGAGTTGCTCCTCAAGTCTCATCTCCCCTGTAACATCGCGTTTAACAGCCACATAATTGATAATTTTCCGGACTTCATTCAGGACAGGAGTGATTGAGACCTCTTCCTCAAACAGAGTTCCGTCTTTTTTCTTATTAATCAGATGCCCCTGCCATGCCTTGCCACTGGCCAGTGTCCTCCACATTTCCTGGTAAAAACCGGCATCATGCTTGCCACTTTGTAAAATTCTCGGGTTCTTGCCGATCACTTCATCCTTGCTGAAGCCGGTGATCCGTTCAAAACTTGGGTTGACATATTGGATCATGCCTTTTGGGTCGGTAATGACAACGCTGTCCACGCCTTGTTCTATAGCGGTTACCAGACGACGGCGCTCTTCCTCTCCCTGTTTACGTTCGCTGATATCCAGGCAATATTCAATAATCTGACTGAGATTGCCGTTGTTGTCAAAAATTGGATAGGCATGAATCTCGACACATATCTCCTTTCCCGCTGGATCAACGTGAATATGTTCAATAACGACAGGATGTTTCGTTCTTCTGATCTCTCTAAGAGAACAGGGATGGTCATCCCCAGCGCAGGGTTCGCTTCGGTTGTGGGTCAGCTGGAAACAAGTTGCCCCCTCCCGATACTCACCGAACTGTGAGGCCTTGTTCGCCACTTTAATAGTAAAGTCGTTGGCGTCGATGACATAGAATGGGTGAGCAAGGGCGTCAATGGCCTTTTGCAGAAAATCCTGCTGACCCTTGATCTTTTCCTCAGCCTGCTTGCGCTCGGTAATATCAATAACATTCCAGAGTACGCCCGACTCACCGCTGGGCAGCTCCATCTTAACTCCAGCAAAAAAACACCAGAAAATCGAACCATCCTTGCGACGCCAGGGGTAATCGACACTGGCAATAGGAAAACCAGCCTTGGCCTCCTGGAAGCGGGGGGCCCATTCTTCATAATGCTGCTGATCAACGTGCAGAACCCGGGCACTCTGCCCCACCAGCTCATCACGGTTGTAACCGAACAGGTTACAGAACTGGTCGTTGACCTGCAATATTTGCCGGGTGGAAGAAACGACCAGCATGCCAGAGCCGTTCACCTCAAACAGAGTCTGCATGTGGCTGCGCTCGATGGCGAGCTCAGATTCCGCCTGCTTTTGATCGCTGATATCTGTCAGACTCCAGACCACCCCCATATCACCATCAGGCAGCACCAGCGGCCCCCCTGAGATGACCGCCCAAAAGGTGCCGCCATCCTTGCGGCGGTACTGGCATTCAATCTGCACCATCGGGCCGGCGGTTCGGGCATTGTCAAACCACTGCCCGAACCGCTCGAACTGTGCCCGATCAAGGTGAAAAATCTCGGCGCTTTGGCCTATCAGTTCATCCCGGCTGTAACCGTACATTTCGCACAGCCGCCGGTTCACCTCGATAATCCGGCGCTCTGACGACACGATCAGAATCCCGGCTGTGGTCCGCTCTAGCAGATCATGCCAAAAATTCATCTGCTTCTGCAGGCGGCGGTTTGTCCGGCGCAATACCAGCATCATGCCGACCAGGACAATCATAACAACTGCACAAGCAACAATGATCACCGAAACTCCGTTAGTCATTGCTTCTCCTGTCATTATCCGCGACGACTGACTTAGAAGAGTGAGAGCGGAAGCGACAATCGCTCAACTGAGTTGCCTCAAATAAGCATCCCATGCGCCAAAAATAAATGTCAATGTATAAACTATATGGCATCCCATGATAAAAGCAATCTTCGGGGCCATGTCTTGAAAAATCAGTTCCCCGTGTTACGGAAGACAAACAAAAAAGCCCCCAACACCTTTCAGCGCCGGGGGCTTTTCATAACAAGAAAAAACGCAGGACGAGTTATTTCTTCTCTTCCTCGCTCAAACCTTTAACAAGCATCGCTCCAGCCAAACCAAGCATACCGAGGCTCTTGACCTGATCCATGGCCGGTTTCAGCATGTGAGCCATGATGGTCCGGCGCAAATTGGCCTGGGGCATGGCCTGTGGGGTTGAGGTGGTGGTCAGTAAATGCATGTCCTTTTTATTGCCGTAATAACGGACATTGGGACCGATTTTCACCTTGGCGCTCTCCAGCTTGACCGCACCCTTCTTCACATACTTTGACACCTCGGAATTGGGATCATTCAGATCGCCGAATATCCGGGCACGGGCCAAACAGGTCTGCACGCAAGCAGGCTCCAACCCCTGGGCCAAGCGTTCAACACAGAAGGTGCATTTGTCGGCCTTGGGGTCGCCCTCTTCCTCATTCACATAGCGGGCGCTGTACGGGCAGGCATCGGCACAGGCGCCGCAACCGAGGCAGCGCTCCTTGTCGATCTGCACCGTGCCGTTGAAGGGGTCCTTCCAGGTGGCGGCCACCTCCATCTTCTTGGTCGCTCCGCTCTTCGGATCGGTAAAGGTGGCCTCTACCTTGTCCGCCGGACAGACCGCAACGCAGGCTGGCTTGTCGCAGTGGTTGCACAGGCCGGGATAATAAGTAGAAGCCAAGCCCTGGGGGGTCTTGCTGGGGCCAAGGCGCTTTACCCAGTTTCTTCTCCGTTCCCGCTCCGCCGAATCCTTGCCCGTGGGAACCTCCCATTCGGCCCGACAGGCGATGGCGCAGGCATGGCAACCCACACATTTCTCAAGATCTATAATCATTCCGTATTGACTCACGGCGTACCTCCATAAATCGAATTGGTTAATTTCCCTGCGGTATCATCACGCCAAAATACTCATTTTCAGGCGGGAATACTCAGCACCTTGCCATTCTTGACGAACTTGACGAAGTTGTTCCGCATGCCGTGCGCCCCGGTTTCCGGGTCAACAGCCAGCTTGGTGATCAGGCTCTGGTCGTCGATGCCCTTGCCCACACCAACGGTCATGGCCGGGTTCTTGGTGCCATAGCCATGGGCCATATAGATCGTATCCTTGCGGATGCCAGGAGTAACCTTGAGCACACTGCTGGTCTGGGACTTGACTCCATCCTGGTTAACCAGTTCGATACGGTCGCCGTCTTTCAGTCCCATCTTTTTGGCGGATTCGTCATTGAGCCACACCGGATTTTCCGGCATCTCGTTGACCAGCCAGACATTGTTCTGGGAACGGTTGAAGGTGTGAACCGGCGCCCGGCCATACACCAGCCGAGCAAAGCCCTTGGGCGGCTCCGGCACCGGAAGGTAGGTAGGCACCGCAGGGAAGCCAGCCTCGGCAAGCTCCTGGCTGAAGAATTTCACCTTGAGCACCTTGCCGTAGGGATCAACGCCGGGCTGCACATGGATGCCGTCTTCCTTGACCAGCTGCTCGATGGAAAGGTTGGCTCCGGCAAGCATCTTCTCCGTCTTTTCTTCCTGGGTTTTTACCGGAATATGTTGTCCGAGGCCCATACGCTTGGCCAGCTCGTTGGTGATCCAGACCGGATCCTTACGCTCATGATCAGCGGCAGTCATGGACACCAGCGGCATACGGGCGGCGATGTACTGCTCCTGCTTGCCGGACAGGTCCCACTGGGTGCCAGGCTTGATCATGTCATAGCGCTCCAAGTAGGAGGATTCCGGCAGCAGAATGTCGGCATACATGGTGATATCGGTGGGCATGATGTCGCAGACCATGACAAAATCCATCTGCTGGAGCATCTTGATGGTCAAATCCTCGCCGGGAACGGTCTGGATGGGATTCTGGCCCCATGCGACAAAACCTTTGATCGCATACGGCTTGCCGGAAACAGCGGCGTCACGAATCATATCTGTCGGGGTGCCCGGAGGCGAAAACTGGTATTTTTTTGCCATCTTGTGCAGAGCATGCGCCTCTGCATGTTCTTCGTTGATCTTGGGCCAGCCGCCTGCCTTGCCCACTTTGGGGCCTTTGCCCGCCACAAAGCCGCCCTTGACGCCGATGGCGCCGAGCAAGCCTGTGAGACAGGCTAGGGAACGCTCGCGCTGGAAGTCATTGCCGTTCCAGCTCACGTGACGGCCCGGATGGATAGAAACATTGGGGGCATTGGCGGCCAGCAGCTCGGCCACCTCCTTGATCTGCTTGGCCGGAACGTCGCAGATCTTTGCGGCCCAATCCAGGGTGGCGAGGGAGATGCCCTTGCTGAATTTGTCAAAGCCCTCGCCGTTGGCCTCCACATAGGCCTTGTTATACTTGCCGGTCTTGACCAGATGGTTCATGATCGCCAGCAGGAAGGCGGTATCGGTGCCGGGCTTGATCTTGACCCATGTATGGGCCTTAGCCGCGGAGGCGGAGAAGCGGGGATCGACCACCACCAACTTGGCACCGTTCTCCAAACCCTTCAGGTAACGCTTCACGTGTGAGACATGAACATTCTCGCCAAAATGACCGCCCAACAAAAAAATCACCTTGGCATTAGCCATGTCAACGTTCTCGTCCGGCGCGGTATCCAGAGTGGCGACGTAGGCCATGTCGCGGATGCCGCGGCACTGAAAAAAAGATGCCTCGGAGATGTTCGGGGTGCCAACAACATTCTCAAAAAATCCCATCGGATATGTTGCTGAGGAACCGTGGGGAAACATGGCAATGCCATGGGGACCATGCTTATCAACCACGGCCTTGAGCTTGGTGGCGCACTCATCCAGGGCCTCATCCCAGGAAATTCGCTTCCACTGGGGAGCGCCGCGCTTGCCCACATTCTTCATGGGAAATTTCAGCCGATCCGGATCATAGAGCAGCTTGACCCCGCCATTGCCGCGGGCGCAGATGCTTGCACCGTTGTCGATGCTCTTGGGATTACCCTCAAGCTTCACCAGCTTGCCGTCCCGCACCTTACCCACCAACTGACAGCGCCAGAAGCACATTTCGCAGACCCCACCCACCACGGTTTTGGTGTCGGCAAAGCTGCCGGGCGCGGTGAAGGGTTTCTTGACAAACGGCGTACTCGCGTTTGCCTGCCTGGCAAAACAGCCAGACATCGCTGCCGTGGCTGCCGCAAGGGATGCGGTCTGGAGAAATTTACGTCTCGTCAGATTCAAAGCCATTTCACATTTCCTCCCTTGTAAAAAAATCGATAAGATTGACTAGAACTCCATAAAAAGGGTGACGACCCTCTTGTAAAATCCGTGCCTGAAATTTAGGAAACCACGGTCTGAAATGCAGGGAAAGAAACCGCTCTTCCTCATCGCTCTTGCCTTCCTCGGCAAGGAGGGCCAAAAAATCCAGCTCAAAGGAAATATGATCGGGGATATCTGCCTCACCCGCCAGGTCGAAGCCCTGTTCGCGGTAAAACTGTTTTGTTTTCTCGGCGCTGGGGCCGTAGAGCATGCCGTCGGCGCTGAGATAGACCGAACCGTATGGCGGAGCAATCACGGTGGGAATCGCGTTGACAAACAACCGGGTATGTTCCACCTGCAAAGGCTCAAGCCAGTCATCGCTTTCGAAGAGTGACTGCCCGAGTGCCTGGGTCTCAGTATCCCAGCCAAGCTCGGCAATAAAGGTATCGAGCACTGAGAAATAATCCGCCTGCATCCAGTCTGGGCTAGGGTAGCGCATGGACTGGGCGAGAAAGCGGTAGATCTCCGCCATGCTGATCGAAGTGGTTTGGCTCATGGTCTTCACCTGGGGCAGAAAAAATCGTTATAAAAAAAATACGCTCACCGGATGATGCCTCCATCACATCGAAAAGTCGCCAGCAGCACAAAGAAGGTTCCTACCCGGTGAGCGGTTACAAGGAGAGGAAACAACGAAAAACCTTTACCACGATGCACCCCCGTTGCAAATGCGGCAAATTGTCGCATCTGCAACGGGGATGCAGGTTACGCTTCAACTTCCGGGCGAATAGTGTTATGCATCAGGGGTTGCTTTCCCCATTAATGAATGAGGCCATTCTGTGCATACTGCCGTCCAACAGAGCAATTTGAGCGGAGAAGAAAAAAGTACCGCCCCGGCCAGAATCGCCTTGGCATGGCTCCTGCACCTGCGCTGGGGTGCGGTGGCGGCCCAAGTTCTTCTGGTGCTGATCGCCATCTTTTTTCTGGAAATCAGTCTTCCCTACCGGATTATTTCCGGCATCCTGGCCTTTGAGATCATCACCAACCTCCTGTTTGGCTTCCTGAAAAAGAAAGAAATGGCCCTGGCCGACCAGCTTTTCGGGCTGGTCATGTTCCTGGACACGGCCCTGCTCACCGGTCTTATCTACTATTCCGGCGGCCCCATGAACCCCTTCACCTTTCTCTATCTGGTGCACATCACCCTGGGCGCCATCCTCATGCCGCCCGGCTGGTCATGGAGCCTGGCCTTTTTCACCACCGGCTGCTATGCCACCCTTTTCTTTCTCCCGGCCCAAGGAGACCTGGGCCAGTCCTGCCATCCAGACCCTACAATGCTGGCAACCCTGAGCGATCCTTTGAAGATCCATCTCCAGGGCATGTGGGTCGCCTTTTCCGTAACCGCATTTTTCATTGTTTTCTTTGTCAGCCGGATTCAATTGGCCCTGGCTCGGCACCAGAAAACCCTGGCCGATCTCCAGGAGGAAAAAACCAAAAGCGAACGCATGGCCTCCCTGGCCACCCTTGCCGCCGGAGCAGCCCATGAATTTTCCACCCCGCTGTCAACCATCGCCGTGGCTGCAGGCGAGATGCTTCATAGCCTGAAGAAAAACAACAGCGCAGACTGCCAGGAACTTCTGGCCGATGTCGTCCTGATCCGCGATCAGGTTGCTCGCTGCAAGGACATCCTTTTTCACCTGGCCGCCGATGCCGGAGACCAGATGGGTGAGGCCTTCACAGATTTCTCCCTGGACGGACTCATGGAAAATCTGCTCGACACCTTGCCCGACACCAGCAAAAATCAGGTACAATATATTAATAGGACGGGCGAACTTTCGATTAGGATGCCGCTTCGCACTGTGCGCCGCATTGTCCGGGGCCTTATCAAGAATGCCCTGGATGCCGGGCCGAACACGCCTGTTCTGGTGGAATGCCGGCAGGACGCGACCCGGCTTTATATTGAAGTCACGGACAATGGCTCCGGCATGGCCCCGGACATTGCCGACCGGGCGCCAGAGCCGTTTTTCACCACCAAGGACCCGGGCAAAGGATTGGGGCTTGGCCTCTTTCTTGCCAAGTCAATCGCCGAAAGGTTTGGCGGGGGCTTGAGCCTGATTTCTCAGCCTGGCAAAGGCTCGAAGGTAACGCTGTTTTTTGCCCTACAACAGATCACCGCCGGTACACCGGAGGCATTTCATGGATAAGACGATTCTTCTGGTGGACGACGAGGAGCTGTTCCGGGAACGGTTGGCAAGGGCCTTTAGTCAGCGTGGTTTCACGGTTTTCACCGCCGGTAATTTCGATGAAGCTATGCGGATTATTGATGAACAACGGCCTGACATGGGAGTGATCGATCTCAAAATGCCGGGCAAATCTGGACTGGAACTCATTGCCGCAGCCAAGGAGATCAACCCGGACATGCAGATGGTCGTGCTCACCGGCTACGGCAGCATCGCCACAGCCACGGAGGCGGTCAGACTGGGCGCACTCTATTACCTGCCCAAACCGGCGGATGTGGACGATATCCTTGGCACCTTTGCTCGGAACCCAGAGCTTGCCCTGGAGGTGGATCAGGATGAGTTCTCAGCCCCTTCCCTGGCCAGGGCCGAGTGGGAACACATCAATCGCGTACTCACCGACTGCGAGGGCAACATCTCCCTGGCCGCCAAAAAACTCGATCTGCACCGAAGAACCCTGCAACGAAAGCTACAAAAATATCCTCCCAGCAAATAAACCCCGCAACCTTTACACAAGGAGACGAGTATGCACAACAAACAGACAAGCAACACATACGGAAGACGGTTTATCCTCGTGGTTTTGAGCGCAGCAATGCTGCTGACCAGCGGCCTGGCCCTGGCCGCTGGCCCGGAACCCCAGACAATCACCGAGGGGATGAGTTGCGCGGCCTGCGGCATGTATCCGCAACGCTACCCTCAATGGCAGACCCAGATTATCTTCACCGATGGTGCCATGGCTGCCTTTGACGGTAACAAATGCATGTTCCGCTTTCTCCTCAACATGCAGAAGTTCACGCCCGAACGCAAGGTAGAGCAGGTGGCCGCCATCTGGGTCAAGGATTTCAAAACCGGCAAGTGGCTTGACGGCAAGACCGCCCATTACGTGATCGACAGCAAGGAGATGGGGCCCATGGGCAAGGAACTTATCCCCTTTGCCACCCGCGCCGCAGCGGAAGAATTCCAAAAGGCCAACGGCGGAACCATCGAGACCTTTGCAAACATCAGCATGGACACCATCAGACCGCTCATGGGCGGAATGCACATGCAGATGAATATGCCGCGCTCTCCCATACAGTGATACGCCACACACCGAGGCACGGGGGCTTTCCCCGTGCCCATCCCCCCTTCCCCATCCAGCCAGCACCTGCCACACACAATTGTCATGATTGCCTGAAATAATATATTCCCCTGATACTGCCCTGCCTGCGGCCCTTAATCCTCACACCCACAGTTTACATATAACTACGTGAAATTACGTATTTTTTCTAGTTGACTTCTTCTCGAAAAATCTTATCATTAAGTCAAGGAGTGAAAGTCGCTCAGGAACATTCATCCCACGGGAAGGAGGCGCATCATGACACACGCATCGTTGGCAAAAAGCAGAAACCAGACCAGATCTGTAGCGCAAGCAACAACAGACACCAGAATTGCCACCGGAGCCCTGGCAACATTTGGCACGCTCTCAACCTTGGTTGGCCTCTGGGCAGTAGCCTGTTTTGTCGGAGCATTGCTGGCCACCGGTGGCCCCATTGCGCTGGCCCAGGCTTGGATCTCCGCGGTAACCGGCGGATGAGAGGCAAAATGTCGGCATCCACGCTGGAGACAGCTCCCATGCACAACGAGTTCGCCATAGCCAAGGTAAAGGTGAAAGCAAAACACCAATGCCATGCTGTTTTTGGAGGCCCGGAGCACAACACCGATGTTGGGCATGAGGTTTCCAAGGCTGGCCTGGGGGTTATTCTCTGCGCCGGGGCGATCATCGGGCTGAGCGGCTTCTTCTTTATGGTTGGGGGGCTTATCAAAAGTGGTGGGATCACAAGCTTTGTAAAGGGTTGGCTTACCGCCTTCACCGGCATATAAGCGCAAAATCTTCGCAAGGAACCTCTTTCAAAAATAAGAACACAACACCAGCACACAGACAGGCCCGGGCGTACCTTGCGTACGTTTCGGGCTTTTTTTATTTATGATTGGCAGCAGGATACTGCTTCCGGTACAATAAAGAACAGCAGGGTGACATCCCGGAAAGCCATACAACGCCAAGCCTTCGCGTGCAAGCGCATCGCGAGCAAAAAGAGGTTGCCATGACCAAACTTATCTACACGCTCTTCCTTGTCGCCGTGCTTGGGGTTATTGGCCTTGCCACCGCTCTTTTCTGGCGGCTGGAAAACACCAGCCCTCCCCTGAAATACAACGATTTTTTGACCAGCCTGGAGAACAACGAGGTTGCCGAGGTACACCTCAAGGGCGGCAACATCAAACTCACCGATATCTATGGCCGTGAATTTTCGACCTTTTCTCCAGACGTAAGTTATCTGATGGGCAAACTTTCCCAAAAGAAAATCGCCATCACCGCGGAAGACGATCGCCCCTCACCATTCTGGAACCTTTTCACCGTCACCCTGCCGATCAGCGTCATCCTAATCGGCTGGCTGCTGCTGATGCGCACCCAGCAGCGGGGTGGCGAAGAAGAGCCGGAATTCGCCAAAAACAAGGCGATCCATTTCGACAAAAACAACAAGCCCATAACCTTTGACGATGTTGCCGGCATCCCGGAGGCAAAGGAAGAGCTCAAGGAGATTGTCAATTTCCTCAAGGAGCCGAAGAAATTCAGCCGTCTCGGCGCCAGCCTGCCCAAGGGCGTTCTGTTGCAAGGCCTTCCCGGCACAGGCAAAACCCTTCTCGCCAAAGCCATTGCCGGCGAAGCCGGGGTTCCGTTTTACAGCTTCAGCGGCTCTGATTTCGTAGAGATGTTCGTGGGGGTCGGCGCCTCCAGGGTGCGGGATCTCTTTCGGGAAGCCAAGAAAAACGCCCCCTGCATCGTCTTTATTGACGAGATCGATGCGGTGGGCGCACGCCGCAGCGGGGCAGGATCGGTGGGCGGCCAAGATGAACGGAGCCAGACCCTAAACGCCCTGTTGGTCGAGATGGATGGCTTCAGCCGTGACGACACCATCATCGTCCTGGCCGCCACCAACCGTCCGGACATCCTTGATCCGGCCCTGAGACGCCCGGGCCGCTTTGACCGGCAGATCACCATCCTGCCCCCGGACGTGAAAGGGAGGCTAAAAATCATCCAAGTGCACAGCCAGCGCGTCACCATCTCGGAGGGTGTCGATCTGACCGAGGTTGCCAGAAACACCCCCGGTTTTACCGGCGCGGAACTTGCCAATCTTGTGAACGAAGCCGCCCTGATCGCGGCGCGCGAAGGCAAGGAGGGCATTGAAGCCAGCGATTTTAACGAGGCAAAAGACCGGATCCTTATCGGCGTCGAGCGCAAGGGCTTCGTGATCAGCAAGGATGACCGGCGGACCATGGCCTACCACGAAGCAGGCCATGCCATTGTTGCCCGCCATATTCCCGGAGCCGACCCCATCCAAAAGATCACCATTATCCCGCGTGGTCGGGCCATGGGCCACACCCAGCAGCAAAGCCTTGTTGACCGCCAGGCTTATACCAAAGAATATCTACAGGACAAGATCACCATCCTCATGGGCGGCCGGGCTGCGGAACGGATCGGCCTCAGCCAGCAGACCACCGGGGCAGAAGACGATCTGTTGCGTGCCACCCAGATTGCCACCAAGATGGTGTGTCAATGGGGGATGAATGAGGTCGTCGGCCCCCTGGCCTATGCCAAATCAGATGAAGGCTTTCTCGGAGACCAAGCAAGCCAACTGATTTACAGCGAAACCACGGCCCGGCACATCGACATGGAGGTGCGAAAGCTGGTGGAAGATAGCTACCAAAGGGCACACGCCATCCTGCTACAGGAAAAACCTTTCTTAGGGCACCTTGCAGAAATCCTCCTGCAAACAGAAACCCTGGACCGGGAGGAGATGGAGATAATCTTTGAGTGCTCCCAGAAGAAACTGACTTCGGAAACAACGGAATCCAGCGAAGGAAAGGTTCACGAGTGCATGACCTGCCCGGCCGCCAGTCATTGCGCGCATCTGCCTTCGCCAGGCGACTACTATTAAACCAGAGCCCCAGGGCCAGAACACATCGAGGAATCTTTTTCATATCTTTTGCGATATTGCAATTGAGCCAAAAGCTGACATTTATGACTTCTGTAAATCCTTCCTGTTATTAACTCTTGTAATGTTACCACCTCAAACTGACACGTAACTTACTAAAATTATTTGTTTTTTCTTTATACACATCTATGATAGATTACAAGGGAGGCTGCATTTCACGAAATGTGAAACCATGAAAACCATCGAGACGGGAGGATGTGCTTTGGTAAAATTCACAGACATTATCAAGACGTTTATCAATGGTATTGCACGCAGCAAGGTTTCCCTGGTGGGAGCCGTCATGACCACCATTACCTTTCCGATCCTGCTGGTTGCGGCCGTCCTCGACATCATGGGAGTTATAGAGAACGCTTATTTCGGTTTTGTCATCTATATGATTATTGGGCCGCTCTTTATGACGAGCTTGGTCCTTGTTTTCCTGGGCCTGTTTTTCTTCAAGGGCAAAGAAGCAGTCGGCATATTCACCTATGAGTACCTGAAAGAACAATTCACCGCCCCGGACCGGTTCACTAAGGTACGCAAGCTCATTCTCCTGGC
>JAPLJG010000076.1 GCA_026388735.1 Deltaproteobacteria bacterium | reverse complement strand
CGAGCATCTCAAGCTGCCCAGCGCCGAGGATGTGCATGAGGGGGTCATGGCCTCCCGCATCGCCGCCCATGCCGCGGACATCGCCAAGGGGCTGCCCGGCGCCATTGACAAGGACATCGCCATGGCCAAGTGCCGCAACAACCTGGATTGGAAAGGCCAGATCGAGCTGTCCATCGATCCGGACAAGGCCCGGCGTTTCCGGGAGGAGGGGAGTTCCTACAAGGGCGACGCCTGCAGTATGTGCGGCTCGTATTGCGCCATCAAGGTCTACAAGCAGGCCACCGCACCGGATCGACTGCAAAAATAAACATCACACAGAGGGAGGACGCACCGCATGACCGAATTCCTGGGGCAGATTGTCGATTTCCTCAACAGTACCAATGTGCCGCAACAGCTCCGCGAGGTAGATGCCAAGGCGCTGTTTACCAATGCATGGTTCCTGGTGCCCTTTATTGCCTTTATTCTCTACAATCTCTATAAGCAGGCGGTGGATACCCTGGTCATGACCGGTCTTGGCTTCGGCCTCTGGCTCTTCAGCGGGAGCAGCTATATGGAAGGTCTGGTGGTGAACGGGACTCTCCAGTTGGGCAAGGTGCTGCCCGTGGCCGGGGTGTTTATCGGGGCCATTGCCGTTGCCGTGTATTTTCTCTTCATGCGTACCGATTGATTCTTTCCTGGGGACGCCACAACCGTGACCAACCGGATTGAGGAAATTCATTCCCGTCTTGTCGACCATTTCGGGCCCCAGCACTGGTGGCCCGGCGAAACCCCTTTTGAGATTATGCTCGGCGCGGTTCTGACCCAGAACACCAGCTGGCGCAATGTGAGCATGGTCATAGAGGCCTTGCGCCAGGATGGGCTGCTCTCCTTTGAAGCTTTGGAGGCCCTGCCCCTGGAGGTGTTGGCCGAAAAAATCCGGCCTTCCGGATACTACAACCAAAAGGCTAAACGCCTTAAGGGCCTCTTTGCCGCCATCCGTGAAGACAGCGGCAGCCTGGAGGATTTTTTCAATCAGGACACCCACACCCTCCGGGAAAAGTTGCTGGCCATCAAGGGGATCGGCCCGGAAACCGCCGACTCCATCACCCTCTATGCCGCAGGCAAGCCGGTGTTTGTGGTGGATGCCTACACCTACCGCATCCTGCTCCGCCATGATCTCATTGCCGAAGACGCAGGGTATGAGGAAATCCAGGAGCTGTTTCTGGGCAGGTTGCCCACCGAGGCCCAGCTCTTCAACGAGTACCATGCCCTTCTGGTTCGCCTTGCCAAGGAATACTGCAAGAAATCCAATCCGCTCTGCGACACCTGTCCCCTGCATGGCCTTTAGTCACCGCCCGTCCTGTAAATTTCCATTGTTATGATCAGCCGAATATTTTGCTTATGGATATCCTGCACCTGGGTGTTTACGCCAATCTTTACCCCTGTGGTTTGCATGTAACTATTTGATTTTATGTGAAAAAATATCTTGACCAGGCGCTGGAAATCCTTATAGTGAAAAGTAAGAACACCACTTTTTCCAGAGGAGGCCGAATATGAAAAATGCACAGATGGTCAAGACCAGAACAAGAAGCAGCGCGTTGGTAACAGACGGAGTAGGCACCGATATCATGCAGGGAGCAGTAGTCGGCCTGGGGGCAATGGCAGCTGGCTTGGTGGGTGCCTGGTCGGTGAGTTGTCTTGTTGCCGGAGTGATCGCCGCAGGGGGACCTCTTGCCCTTGTCACCAGCTGGTTTGGTGCTGTAACCGGCATCTAAGTGCGCTGACGGGATATTTGTAGTTTTTCGGGGCGGATTCCCGCCCCGTTTCCCGGGCGGTCGGAAAAGCAGGACAGTGTGAGTGGTTAGTTTTACAGGCAATCACGTTGCGTGATTGCCTGTCGCCCGACACAAAAGGGCAG
The DNA here is from genome assembly GCA_026388735.1 of Deltaproteobacteria bacterium. Classification (GTDB taxonomy): domain Bacteria; phylum Desulfobacterota; class Desulfobulbia; order Desulfobulbales; family Desulfurivibrionaceae; genus Thiovibrio. The sequence continues at coordinate 10,793 of JAPLJG010000076.1, read as the reverse complement.
ACAAAACGCCTCCTGTCTGTCCCCGTAGTTGTTCGGGAAGAGCCTCATTCCGACCGCCGTTTTTTCATGCGCCCCGAAAGGGGCGTTTGTGTGTCTTCTTGAGATTCCCTCCTGTTTCCCGAAGCCGTGTTCAAAGCGCCTTTTCTCTTTTCCGTTGCCCACCCCTTTCCCGTTTCCTGATTGCCTGTGTTGCTCCTCTGTCGCCATTGCCTGCGACAATTTGCCGCATTTGTTCTCATGGCACAGTGTGGTAGGGTGCCCCTTCATTTTTTTTATACGCAAACAAAAAAATCGTGAAGGGGCGCAAATGGTAAAGAAATATGGGATGGTTCTGGCGGCAACGGTCATGTTGGCCTCGGCGGCGCACGCCGAAGAGCGCGAGGGCTGTCGTCTGTGCGGGATGTACATTGATCAATACCAGGGCACCAGCGCCATTGTCACCAGCAAGGATGGTCGGGTTGAGAAGACCTGCGGCGGCGCTGATATGCTGCGGCTGGTCGCGGACGCAGGTGGGGTCGAATCCTTTGCCTCGGTCCTGGTGCACGACTGGCTGAGCGGTAAGGAGATTAGCGCAACCGGGGCCACCTATGTCATTGGCAGCGATCTGGTGCCGGATATGATCCCCAACATCATCGCCTTTGCCGACCAAGATGGGGCCAAGAGTCAACTCGGCGGTGCCGCCGCCGAAAGGCTCCATAAGCGTGGGGGCCGGTTACATGGGTATGGTCAAGGATGAGCTGATGATGGGCTCGAACAAGGTCTCGACGGCCCAATACTTGGCAGTCACCGCCGGGATCACTCCCACCGCCCCGATGGTTCTCAAGAAGATGGAGGCCTCAGGCCCCATGTTCATGGCCAACTACGGCATCACGGATCGGCTGTCGGTTACGGCCAAGATCTTCGATCTCGACAAGATCATGACCTCGACCATGCGCAATCTCAGCGCCGAGAGGGTCACCAAGCATAAGGGGGTCTCCGATCTTGAACTGAAGGCGGTTTATAATCTGTGGCGGGACGACTATTACAGTAAGTTCTTTAGTGTCATGGGTAATGTGACTCTGCCCACCGGCGATTTTGACACCACCTTCCGCACCATGCCTGGCCTGCAACTGGGCACCGGCAGTGTCGATCTCGGCGGCGGCCTGCTGGGTTCGGCCCGCTTTGGGGATTTTTGGCTGCATGGCGAAGCAAGCTATCTGGTCAACCGGGAAAACGGGGATGATTACAAGTTCGGCGATGTCGGTAAGCTCGGCGCAGCGCTCCATTACACCCCGAACTACGATCTGATGCTTGGGTTGGAGCTGGACGCCACCGATACCGCTAAAAATGAAAATTTCGGGGTCAAGGTCCAGAACAGCGGCGGGCGGGCAATCATGCTGACCGGTGTGGCCAGCTGGCGGTTTCTTTCGGCCTTTGGCGGCAATTTCAGCCTCAACGGCAGCTATGGTATCCCACTCTATGAAGACGTCAATCTCTACGGGCTGGGCACCGAGTATGTGGCCACTGGGATGCTGAATTTCAAGCACCGGTTTAACTATTGATGGCTTGATGGCTTCGGCCAACCAAGGCGAGACAGGTATTTTCTATTCCGGTAGAAAGATACTTCCTTAACAATTGACAACACGGAAATCATGGTCTATTTTTACACTAAATAATGGCGATGGAGTTCGCCTTTGAACGCTTCCCCGGCGAAGCTAATGACTCCTACTCTTGAACCAAGGGTAGGAGTTTTTTTATGTCTCCACATTAGAGGAAGCCACATTGGAAAAAGGGAAACCCTATTTCGGCTTCGGCAGGAACGTCTTTGTTACGGGACTGGTCAGCTTTTTCATGGACGTGAGTTCCGAGATGATCTACCCGTTGGTGCCGCTTTTCCTGGCCAACGTGTTGGGGGTCAATAAGGCCATGATCGGCTTGATCGAAGGGCTTGCCGAGTCAACGGCCAGCCTGCTCAAGGTTTTTTCCGGCTGGGTTTCCGACCGGAGCGGACAACGCAAAGGCCTGATGCTTGCAGGCTACACCATCTCCACGTTGAGCCGCCCGATCATCGCCTTGGCCGGAGCCTGGCAGCACGTCTTAGCCTCACGCTTTACCGACCGGGTCGGCAAAGGAATCCGCACCGCGCCTCGGGATGCGATCATCGCCGAATCCGCCCAGGCAACCCATCTGGGCAGGGCCTTCAGCTTCCACCGTTCCATGGACACCTTTGGGGCAGTGGTCGGCCCGGCCATTACCCTCTCGCTTCTCGGGCTTTTCAGCAACGACTACCGCATGGTCTTTTGGCTCTCCATGATACCAGGCGTCATAGCGGTGGCCCTGATCATCCTCTTTGTCAAGGAGAAGAAAAAGCACCTAGCGCCCCATGCAGAACGGCCAACTTTGCGTTGGCGCCATTTTGACTGGAAGGTGAAATTTTTCCTCGTCATCGCGACCCTCTTCGCCCTCGGCAACTCCAGCGATGCCTTTCTGATCCTGCGGGCAGAGCAGATCGGCATCCCGACGGTGATGATTCCGGCGGTCTACCTGGTCTTCAATCTTGTGTATTCCTTGTCGGCAATCCCGGCAGGGATGGCGGCGGACAGATTCGGCAGGAAGAGGATCATCCTTCTGGGCTTTGTGCTCTTCGCCGGATTGTATTACGGTTTTGCGGTTGCCAAAAATACGGAAACCATCTGGGTGCTGTTCGGCCTCTATGGGTTGTTCATGGGCTTTACCGAAGGGATTCAAAAGGCGTTTCTGGCCACCATCATTCCTCCCGATTTCAAGGCCACCGCTTTCGGGGTCTATGCCGCCGCCGTGGGGTTGGCCATGTTCCCGGCCAGCCTGATCGCCGGGCTGTTGTGGGACCGCATCTCGCCAGCGGCAACCTTCTATTTCGGTGCGGCCACGGCAAGCCTTTCCGCACTGTTGTTCATCGTTTTGATGTATTCCATGGGCAAAACAACCAAGAGCGGATGTATTCTTCATGAGGTGCGAACATGACAACCGCTGCCTTCATCGCGGGATTCGGGGCGTTGGGCTGCCTCGCCCGCTATTACCTGTCAAGTTGGGTCTATGCCCTCCTAGGGCGGAACTTTCCCTATGGCACCTTTGCCGTCAATATTATCGGCGCCTTTCTCATCGGTTTGGTGATAGAATATGGCTTAAGGAGTACCCTCATCTCGTCGAATCTGCGCATCGGCCTTACGATCGGCTTCATGGGAGGGTTGACCACCTTTTCCACATTCAGCTATGAAACGTTCACGCTGATGGAAGATGGTCAGATTACCACAGCATTTCTCAACATTCTGGCCAGTGTGGTGGTGTGCCTCGCATTCACCTGGATCGGAATTCTTGTCGCCCGGCAAATAGCATAGGAGGGGCCATCCATGTCTAAATTTATTGGGGAAAAAGTGCTGATGCGAATTTTTGTGGGGGAGGCCAAGATGCACGGCCACCGTCCCCTCTACGAGGTGCTGGTGGAACTTTTCCTCACCGAGGGTTTTGCCGGGGCCACCGTGCTGAAAGGCGTGATCGGCTTCGGATCTCACCGAATTTATCACACTCACAAGCTCCTTGAACTCTCGGCCGATATGCCGATGGTGGTGGAGGTTGTGGAAAGCCAGGAGAAAATTGATGCAATCATGCCCAAGGTGGATGCCATCATGGAAAGCGGCATGATCACCCTGGAGAAAGCCACGGTGATCCGTTACACTCACCGGCATAAAAATGAATAACCAACAGGGAGGTCGTTAATGCTCTACGCGGCGGAAGTGGAAAAAATGACCTGCGTGGCCAAAGGCGCGAATCACGGCCCAGCGCCGATTCCGCAGGAGGGACGCTGGACACAGGCCAAAGAAATCAAGGATATCGCCGGGCTGACCCATGGCGTGGGCTGGTGTGCCCCGCAGCAGGGTGCCTGCAAACTCACCCTCAACATCAAGGATGGCCTTATTGAAGAAGCGCTGGTGGAGACCATCGGCTGCTCAGGCATGACCCATTCGGCAGCCATGGCAGCGGAGATTCTGCCGGGCAAGACCATCCTGGAAGCGCTCAACACTGATCTGGTGTGCGATGCCATCAATACCGCCATGCGGGAGCTGTTCTTGCAAATCGTTTATGGTCGGTCCCAGACCGCCTTTTCGGAAGGGGGGCTCCCCATCGGCGCCGGACTGGAAGATTTGGGCAAGGGCATGCGCAGCCAGGTTGGGACCATGTACGGCACTTTAGCCAAGGGGGTGCGCTATCTGGAGATGGCCGAAGGGTACGTGACCCGCCTGGCCCTGGACGATAACGATGAGGTCATCGGCTACGAGTTTGTTCATTTCGGCAAGATGATGGAGATGATCCACAAGGGCATGGACGCCAACGAGGCGCTGGGCAAGGCAACGGCAAACTACGGCCGCTTTGGTGAAGCCACTCGCACCATCAATCCACGTCACGAATAAGCGGGAGGACTTTAGATATGGCCCTGTTTGAAAGTTACGAACGAAGAATTGGAAAAATCACCCCCGTACTGGCCCAGTATGGCTTGACCTCCCTGGAAGAGGCCCGCGCACTGTGCGAAAAAAAAGGGGCGGATGTTTACGGTATCGTCAAGTCCATCCAGCCGATCTGTTTCGAGAACGCCTGCTGGGCGTATATTCTCGGCGCGGCAATCGCCCTGAAAAAGGGAGAGACCAAGGCGGTGGACATTGCCCGCACCCTGGGCGAGGGGCTCCAGGCCTTCTGCATCCCCGGCTCCGTGGCGGAAGATCGCAAGGTCGGCCTTGGTCACGGTAATCTGGCCTCCATGCTGCTTTTGGAAGAGACGAAGTGCTTCGCCTTCCTGGCTGGCCATGAATCCTTCGCTGCCGCAGAAGGGGCTATCGGCCTTGCCCGCTCGGCCAACAAAGCCAGAAAGGAACCATTGCGGGTCATCCTGAATGGACTCGGTAAGGACGCAGCCCAGATCATCTCCCGCATCAATGGCTTTACTTACGTGCAGACGCAATTCGACTATGGCGCGGGTACGTTGGCAATCGTGCGTGAAGTGGCCTACTCCAAGGGGGAAAAAGCCAAGGTGCGATGTTTTGGCGCGGACGATGTCCGGGAAGGGGTAGCGATCAACCACCATGAAGGGGTGGATGTTTCCATCACTGGCAACTCCACCAATCCCACCCGTTTCCAGCACCCGGTGGCTGGCACCTACAAGAAGGAGTGCCTGGAGCAGGGGAAAAAATATTTCTCTGTGGCTTCAGGAGGCGGTACCGGTCGCACCCTGCATCCGGATAATATGGGCTCCGGCCCGGCCTCATACGGCATGACCGACACCATGGGGCGAATGCACTCCGATGCCCAGTTCGCTGGCTCATCCTCCGTGCCAGCCCATGTGGAAATGATGGGGTTCCTCGGTATGGGAAACAACCCCATGGTCGGGGCCTCGGTTGCGGTTGCGGTGGCTCTTGAAGAGGCCCTCAAATAGATTTTTAATCAGAAGCGAGTGCATCTCTTATTTCGCTACCCCCATTGCCGATGGCGTGGCCGTTTTCGAAGCAGAATTGCGGAGTAGGTTTCAAGTAAGAATAGGTGGTCGGATTAGGCAATAATATGCATCACGAGCACGCTTGCCCCTTTCCCCTCATTATTTACGAATAAATTCGCGGTGATCACTGGTAGAACAAGCGATCAGGATAATGAAAATTTTGTGATTGTTAGATTGCGGATAAAAGGGTATTAGGTTGCAGGAAATGGTGGAGCTGTCCGCCTGTTTGATGGTAAATTTTGGAGGAATTATGAGTAGCCCTGATGGCAGTAGTAGTCCGACTGTGACTCAAGCCGTAGCTCAAAACGAAGACGAAGACCCTGGCTCGTGCTGTTGTAGTTGCGCGGCTGTTGTGACGAATCGTTCCCTCCTCATGCTTATCTGAACGACGGTTCGCCTTCAGCCGCCTGCTTTTCGCGCGGCCTTCATGAGGTGAACCATGAAAATCCCTGCCTTTCTCAAGGGGGTCCCCAAAACCCTCCCCAAAGATACTCGCGTCGTTAACCACGACGAACGCGAACTCATCGAGATTTGCGTACTCTCCCAACAGGAAGCGCCGGCCAAATTCGGCGTCACTGCCCAAGGACTTGATTCGGAAGAGGCGGCTCGCCGTCTGGACGAGTACGGCCCCAACGAGCTGGCCTACGCCGAGCGTCTGGGATTCTGGGCGGATATCTTCCGTCGCCTGCGCAACCCCCTGAATATCCAATTGTTCGTGATCGCCGGCATCTCGGGAGCGATCGGCGAACTCAAGTCCACGTTTATCGTCAGCGCCATGATCGTTTTGAGTATCGGCCTGTCCTATATTCTGGACCGTCGTTCCGGCCGCGCCGTGGAGACGTTGGGCAAGCGGGTGCAGTCACGCAGCATCGTGCTCCGGGATGGGCAGAAAGCCGAGGTCGCTATCTCGGAGATTGTGCCTGGGGATATCGTCCTGCTCCAGGCTGGCTCCATCGTCCCGGCGGACTTGCGGTTGCTCTCGGCCAAGGATTTCTTTGTCAGCGAATCGGCGTTGACCGGGGAATCCATGGCCGTGGAAAAGTCCGCTGCCGCAGAAACGTTTCACGGGCAAAACGCCACGGAATTGGCCAATATCTGCTTTTACGGCACCAATGTCACCAGTGGCACGGCGCACGGCCTGGTGATCAATACCGGGATGCGGACCGCCTTTGGGGCAATTTCCGAAAGCCTTGTCGGTCAGCGCGAGGAGACCAGCTTCGACCACGGGGTGCGTTCTTTCACCTGGCTCATGATCAAATTCATGGTGGTCATGGTCTCGGCTGTGTTTTTCATTGTCGGGCTGACCAAGGGGAATTGGACCGAAGCCTTGCTCTTCGGCCTGTCCATCGCCGTGGGTCTCACCCCGGAAATGCTGCCGATGATCGTCACCGTGAATCTGGCCAAGGGCGCATTGACCATGGCTAAGAAGAAGGTTATTGTCAAACGCCTTCCCTCCATCCAGAACCTCGGCGCCATCGATATCCTGTGCACGGATAAAACCGGCACCCTTACCCAGGATCGGGTTGTGCTCGAGCAGCATCTGGACATCACCGGGCACACCAGCGAGGATGTTCTCTCCTACGTCTATCTGAACAGTTACTACCAAACCGGCCTGCGCAGCCTGATCGACCGGGCGGTGCTCGCCTCCGCCGTGCTGGACGCCGAGGCCAACTGCAAGCTGGTGGACGAGCTGCCCTTTGATTTTCAGCGCCGCCGCATGTCGGTGGTGGTGGATTACGAGAATGACCATGTCTTGATCTGCAAGGGTGCGGTGGAGGAGATTTACGAATGCTGCGGCCACTACCAGATCGGCGATGAGGTTTTTCCCCTTATTCCCATGATTCGCGACAATCTTTTCGAGGAGGTGGATCGCCTCAACAAGGACGGCTTCCGGGTGCTGGGCGTTGCCTACCAAGAGTTTCCCCGTGAGAAGACTACCTTTACCACTGCGGACGAGCGCAACCTGATTCTGCTGGGCTACATTGCTTTCTACGACCCGCCCAAGCCCTCGGCCCTAGAGGCTATCGGCCAGTTGCGGGACGCTGGCGTCAAGGTCAAGGTGCTCACCGGCGACAACGCCTTGGTCACCCGCAAGGTCTGCCGGGACGTATCCTTTACGGTGGAGAGGATTGTCACCGGTGCGGAACTGGCCGCGCTGTCCGACCTTGATTTCAAACGGGTGGTCGAGGAGGTGGACGTCTTCGTCAAGCTCAGCCCGGCGCAGAAGGAGCAGATTGTCCGGCAACTGCGCGGCAACGGCCATGTGGTGGGCTTCATGGGAGACGGCATCAACGATGCCCCGGCCCTCAAGGCCGCCGACGTCGGGATCTCCGTGGATTCCGCGGTGGACGTGGCCAAGGAAGCCGCGGATATCATCCTGCTGGAAAAGAGCCTCCTGGTGCTCGAAGAGGGGATCATCGAGGGCAGGCGGGTCTTTGCCAACATCGTCAAGTATATCCGAATGGGGGCCAGCTCCAACTTTGGCAATATGTTCAGCGTGATCGGCGCGAGTTATCTCTTTCCCTTCCTGCCCATGCTGCCGGTGCAGATTTTGGTCAACAACCTGCTCTATGATTTTTCGCAAACCGGCATTCCCACCGACAATGTGGACCCGGAGCTGGTCGCGAAACCGCTGAAATGGGACATCACCAATATCAAGCGGTTCATGGTGTTTATCGGGCCGATCAGTTCCATTTTCGACTACGCCACCTACGCGTTGATGTGGTTCTTCTTCGGCTGCAGCGCCTTCAGCGACCCCCATGTTGCAGCAGCCTCCAAGGAGGGGTTGGCCCGGCTCTTCCAGACCGGCTGGTTTGTGGAATCCCTGCTGACCCAGACCTTGATCGTGCATATCATCCGGACCAAACGGATTCCTTTTTTCGGCAGCCAGGCATCCTGGCACATGACGCTGACCACCCTGGTCATCATGGCCACCGCCGTGTGGCTGCCGTATTCGCCGTTCGCGGAAGAGCTGAGCATGGTGCCCTTGCCGCCGGTGTACTGGCTGTGGATCACCGGTTTCCTGCTGTGTTACTCGGTTCTGACCCATTATGTGAAAACGTGGTTTTTTAATCGCTATGGAGGTGAATAACTATGGATAGTTTGCTGGATGCTTTGCAGGAAGGACGCTTGATCGAGCTGCCCGACAACGATAAGATGGATGCCCTACAGTTTCTTGCGCACATCATTGAGGCGATTCCGTCGCTTCCCGCAGGGACCGATGTGGCCGGGTTGATCCTGGCCAAGGAACAGACCAGCCAAACCGCGCTCGGCATGGGCTGGGCCTGTCCTGATGCCAGAATGCCCTTTGACGAAGACCTGATCTGTGTTGTCGGCTGGAGCCCGCAGGGGATCAACTACGGTGCCCCGGATGGCATCCCCGTCTCCATCATTGCCATGTACCTGGTGCCCGAGAATCAGCGCAATCACTACCTGCGCGAGGTTTCCTTGTTGGCAAAGGCGCTGGCCGTCTACCCTGGGGCGGAGGGCTTGCGGAAGGCCAAGGAACTGAACGAAATCCGTGATCATCTCCTCGACCTTATCACTTCGACCAAGGAAACCGTCGGGCCGGACAGCCGGGCAAGGATGATTCGGCTCCAGGCCAGGCCAACCCTGGAGGCCCTGCCGGTCGGCGATCTTTCAAACCTGATTGTGGAACCGGTAACCTTGGTCGGTGCTCCTGGGGTCAAGCACCTTGTGCTCACCCAAAACGCTGGCCTGGCGCAAAGCCTGGAGGCTGCGACCGGACTGTTGGAGAAGATCGAAGCCGAGGGGGTATGTCAAGCTGGTGCATGGCGGGTTGCCAAACGGGGGAAGGTTTCCTATCAAAACGGGCGGTTCACCTACGATTGCCTCGCCATCGCAAGTTCTGATGTGGGGGGGAAAGGCAACCGCTAAGGTCGATCCGGGCGGCGCTGGCCGTCCCGCCAGAGCAGCTGCTGGCAGACCCCCCGAATGATTTTGATTTCCTTTGACTTCAAGCCTATCCGCCCCAGAAACTGGCGGATACTCTGCATCCAGTAATCATCATCCCCGTTCTTGAAAAAGCCGATTGTCCGGAGCGCCTCTTCCACATGGGAGAACAGGGACTCCAGCTCCCGCTTGTCTCCTTGTTTGGGAGCAGCTTTGGGAAAGGCGTTGCGGCTCACCGCGTCCAGCACGCTGTAATGGAGCTCGTGGCAGAGGATGGCCACGGCCTGGGCCAGGTTGAGGGAGGAGAAATCCACCGTTGGGATGGTGGTGATCTGGTTGCAGTAGCGGAGTTCCTCGTTGGCCAGCCCCCGGTCTTCCGGGCCGAAGAGCAGGGCGACCCGGTTGTTTTCGAGCTGGGGCAGGATCTCTGCCATGAGCTGTCTGGGGCTGTTGACCGTGGTCCGTTTTCTGCCCTGGCGGGCCGAGGTGCCCAGCACCCAGCCGAAGGGGGCCAGAGCCTCGCCCAGTTCCTGGTGGTGTTCCAGGTTGTCGATGAGATGGGCTGCCTTGGCGGTGGCCAGGCGGAGCATTTTCTCGCGGTCGGGCATTTCCCGGCAGACGAGAATAAGCTGCCCAATCCCCATGTTTGCCGCGATTCTCGCCGACGAGCCGATATTTTCGGCAAATTTAGGCGAGACCAGGACAATGGCGGTCTTCCCCATCAGCTCCCGCACCGTATCCTCTCTTGCCGCGCTCATTTGCCGGTGATTTTGCGTTTTCTTGTTGGCGAAGCGGTTTTTTTGCGGCCTGCGGAGTCGCCTTTGGTGCGCTTGCCTGCCCTCGGTGCAGCCAGGATGTCCGTGGCCCGGGCCAGTTTTTCCTCCACCATGAAATTGATCCGCCTTCTGGGGATCTCCACGCTGGTAAGACGCACCCGCACCAGATCGCCGATCTGGAAAACGGTCTTGGTCCGCTGGCCGATGAGCCGGTGGCGGCCCTCCTCCAGTTCGTAATAATCATCGCGCATCTCGGTGATGGGCACTGCGCCGTTGACAAAGACCTCGGTCAGCTCGACGAACAGGCCGAAGGCGGTGACCCCGGAGATAATGGCCTCAAAGGTTTCGTCGATCTTGTCGGCCATGAAGTGGACCTGGAGCCGTTCCATCGTCTCCCGGTCCGCCTCCACTGCCACCCGTTCCCGTTTGGAGAGAAAGCCGCCGGACTCTTCGGTGGAAACCGCCTCGCCAGCGGGTTTTCCCGGCCCCTTTTTTTGCAGGCTCGCGGCCAGAGCCCGGTGGACCATGAGGTCGGGATAGCGGCGGATGGGGGAGGTGAAATGGGTGTAGTGGGTGGCGGCCAGGCCGAAATGGCCGAGGTT
>JAPLJG010000044.1 GCA_026388735.1 Deltaproteobacteria bacterium | reverse complement strand
CGCGCAGCCTACAACGCTCTTGGCCTGAAACATCAGGAAACCCGAAGCGAAGGGGAATGGAGCGCACTTCTCTTCATGCAGCCATAAACGCCCATGAGCCTCCGCCGCTTTTTCATAAACCCGACAGATATCACGGGAGAGACCGCGCAGCTGACCGGGCCGGAGGCCCATCATCTCCGGTCCGTCCTCCGGCTTAGCCCAGGCGATCCCGTTACTTTTTTTGACGGGACCGGCGCCCGATACCAGGCCCGCATCGAACAGATCCTCAAAGACCGGGTGACCGCAACCATCGTCGAACACACCCAGGATCTCCCGCCAAAGGTCCGTCTCCACCTGGGGCAAGCCCTGCTCAAAGGCCAAAAAATGGACCTTATTCTGCAAAAGGCCACGGAACTGGGGGTGGATGCAATCTGGCCTTTTTATTCGGAGCACGGAATCCATAAAACGCCAAGAGATACACAGATGGAGCGCTGGCAGCGCATCGTCCTCGAGGCCTGCAAACAATGCGACCGGGCCAAGCCACTGGAAGTCCATGATCCCCGAGAAATAACCGATCTCATGACCCAGCCCCCCCCTTCCGACGCGCGGCTGATCTTCTGGGAACACGAAACCCGGCAAACACTAAATGAGGCTCTTGCCGATCGGGCAACAGATTGCCGCTCCGTATTGTTCCTCCTCGGCCCAGAGGGCGGGTTCAGCAAAACAGAGGTTGCCTGTGCCCCGCAGGAAGGCTTTATCCCCGTCTCCCTAGGGCCGCGCATTCCGCGGCCCGAGACGGCAACCCTTGCGGCAACAGCCATCCTGCAATATGCCCTGGGCAATCTCAACCCGATTCCCCCAAAAAATCAGGAGAAGATTCCGTGCGCGCCGTAGTGCAAAGGGTAAGCCAAGCTGCCGTTTGCGTAGACGACCAGCTCTGCGGTGCCATCGGGCCTGGCCTTCTTGTCCTTCTCGGCGTTGGCAAAAACGACTCAGAACAGGACGCCGCGCTCCTGGCCGATAAGATTGTCAATCTCCGCATCTTCGATGACGAGCAGGGGCTCATGAATCTTTCCCTGATCGAGACGCACGGAGAGATGCTGGTGGTTTCCCAGTTCACCCTGTTCGGCGACTGTCGCAAGGGAAGACGCCCATCCTATTCCACCGCCGCGCCACCGGCAGAAGCAGCGCACCTCTACGAGAGGTTCATCCACGAAATCCGCACAAGACAAATCACCGTGGCCACCGGCAAATTCCAGGCCATGATGACTGTAACCCTTGTAAACAATGGGCCGGTCACCCTGTTGCTTGACACGGAGAAACAATTCTAGCTCCCACAGGAAACTCTTTCCTGTATTTTTCAGCCCGTGCTTTACAAGCGTTGCAAATATAGCTATATAGTGCTTCTTATTGCTATACGGGTGAATCAGTTCACATCCGAAGATCATTCACCGTTCCTGCCCGAAGGGGGCCTTGCATGCAAGAGCTTTGGTCCGATGACCCTAAGGTCGTTGGAGAAGAAATTATCAGGCTTATTGGCCAACGAACCACTGTGACCCTTTTTCAAAAGGGGCTGAATCCACAGAAGCTGACGCCAGCCGAAATATTCACCAAAGAGACGGAACCACTTATTCTCTTTTCCAAAGACACTCCTTTCCAAGCCCCCAAAGACCCATGCCTGCTCCTGTATCAACACCAGAACCAGCCCATGCGAGGCTTCCACGCCACTCCCGTGCTTGAAACCAGCACCGAACTGGGTGTGCTCTTCCCCACATCAATTATCTCCGTCCAACGGAGAAGATATCCCCGCTATGCAACAAGTTCGCGCTCCGTTGCAACCTTCACCCGCAAGGCAAGTCAGTATCTCAATCATGGCGCAATAAAGAATATCTCCATTGAGGGAGCAAGGCTGGTGGGGAAATTTTCCGAACACATCCAGAAAGGCGACAAACTCAGCCCGCTCAGCATGACCCTCCGCTTACGATTTGGCGATTTCGAAGAAAAAGCTACGGCGCCAGAAGCCCTTGTCCGCCGAGTTATCGAGATTGACCAGGAGACCAGGGAATTCGGCATTCAATTCACGCTAAAGGGCACGGATCGGGAAAACCTCGAACGCTACCTTGCCATTTGCTCCATCGAAAATTCCCCGCCAAACGCGACCTGAAAACACTGAAATCCGTTTCCCCTTTCCCCCGCGCGATCATGCCCCCCGAACACGCCGAGGCCCTGCAACCTTCACGGCCAACAAAGCTTACCGGTGGGCTTTTCGCCACAGGGCCAGCAGACGAGTGCGCAATTCTCCATCGCCAATGGCAGCAATCATTCTTTCAAAGCCCTTCTGCTCCTCCGGATCAATCGGCTGTGGCGAAGCGATCGGCTTTGGACTCTCTGCAACCATTTTTTCCTCGCCAAGAACAGCGTCTATCTGAAAACGAATATCGCTTATTTTTTCGGAACCCCGCACATTCGCATTGATCTGTTCGAGCAAGGCCTGCTTTTGCAGATGGAGCTGCTGCATCCAGACCGAGTCGGAAACCGCAATCCAGAGCACCGTGCCGCGAATCACCTGCGGTTCGGTCCGTTCCGCGATCTCCGGGCCAACAACCTGCGGCCAGTTCCTAAATACCGCGTGCAAGGCCAAACGCTTATCCCACTGCCTTTTTTTAAAAAGCTCGGCAAAAAGGGAATCTATCCGGATGATTTTTTCGGGAGCAGCCATGGTATTTGCGCCTGATTGAGGGGGATTTAGTTCCTGGATTGTAAACAACCCTTGCCGCATTGCAAAGAAATCATTATATACTGCTCACAATTTCCGGTCATTTCCTGACTCCTTTTTTATTGACCCGTACCAATAAGGACTTTTCCCCATGGGCTTTCGCTGTGGCATCGTCGGCCTGCCCAATGTCGGCAAATCAACCATCTTCAATGCTCTCACCTCGGCTGGCATCGAGTCGGCCAATTATCCGTTTTGCACCATCGAACCAAACGTGGGCATGGTGCCGGTGCCGGATGCGCGCCTCGACATCCTGGCCGAAATGGCCAAGACCAAGGTCAAGGTCAACGCCCAAATGGAATTCGTCGATATTGCCGGGCTGGTCAGCGGAGCAAGCAAGGGCGAAGGCCTGGGCAACCAGTTTCTCGGCCATATCCGCCAGGTGGACGCCATCGCCCATGTGATCCGCTGCTTTGAAGACGAAAACATCGTACATGTGGACGGCAGCATCGATCCCCTGCGCGACCGGGAGGTAATCAACACCGAGCTGATCCTCTGCGATCTCGATACCGTGACCCGGCGCATGACCAAAACCGCCTCCCAGGCGAAATCCGGGGACGCAGCCTTCAAGGCGCAGTTGGTTGTGCTGGAAGGGTTGTACGCCCTGCTCAATGACGGCAAACCGGCTCGATCCGCCCAACTCGACGATACCGGCGAAAAACTGATGAAGGAGCTCTGCCTGCTCACGGCCAAACCCGTTCTCTATGTGGCCAATGTCAACGAGGCGGAAATCAATACCGGCAACCAGTGGGTGGATGAACTCCGCAAGGCAGCGGCGGCAGAAAACGCCTCCGTGGTCATGATCTCCGGGGCAATCGAGGAAGAATTGAGCGCCCTGAGCGTGGACGAGCGCCAGGATTTCCTGGCCGATCTCGGCCTTAAGGAGCCGGGCCTGAACCGCCTGATCAAGGCCGGCTACGAGCTGCTGGGGCTGATCAACTACTTCACCGTGGGCGAAAAGGAAACCAGGGCCTGGACCATCAAGCGCGGCACCAAGGCGCCGCAGGCGGCCGCAGTTATCCACACCGATTTTGAACGCGGCTTTATCCGGGCAGAGGTCATCGCCTATGCAGATTTTGTGGCCTGCGGCAGCGAGACCAAGGTCAAGGAAAAGGGCTTACTGCGACTGGAAGGCAAGGAATATGTGGTGCAGGACGGCGACTGCATGAATTTCCGCTTCAACGTCTAGCAGCACAGGGGGCGCACAACGATGATCAAAACCAACACGGAACAGCTGGTCTGCCAGTCGGTGATCGGCGAAATCACCTCGCCCCAGGGCGGGATCAATCCCTACCGGATCAACCCGGACGGCCATTCCGACGTCTACCCCGGCGTGGGCGGCATCACCTACAACCTGCGGATCGGCGATCTGGCCGGGGAAAAATTCGGCGACCATGTGGAGCCTGCGGTTTCCATCAGCAATTTCACCCAGATTCAGGGGCAGCCTGGCCCCAACCGAGCCTTGAACCAGTTTTCCTGTGTGGGCAACCTTGCCAAGGTGGTCTCCGGCGACGCCAAAGGCGAGACCGGCCGGGTAACCGGCAAGCACGGCGGCATCGAGCATGTGCTGGTGGATTTTGCCCCGGAGGTACTGGAACGCCTCACCATCGGCGACAAAATCCAGGTCAAGGCCTGCGGCTGCGGCCTGAATCTCCCGGATTTCCCAGGGATCAAGGTGATGAACCTGGACCCAGCCCTGCTGGCTGCGATTCCCCTCAAGAAACTCAAGGATGGCAGGCTGGAGGTTCCGGTGACCCACACCGTGCCCGCCAAGATCATGGGCTCGGGTATCGGCGCCTCCCACAGCCATAGCGGCGACTACGACATCCAGATGTTCGACGAGGCCATTGTCAAGGAATACGGCCTTGCCGACCTACGGCTAGGAGATTTTGTCGCCATCCTGGACGCGGACGCCACCTATGGCCGGATATACAAAACCGGCGGCATAGTGATCGGCATCGTTGCCCACGCCAGCTGCGTTCTGGCCGGACACGGCCCCGGGGTGATGATCGCCATGACCTCAAAAGACGGTCTGTTGGTACCAAAAATCCGCACCAAGGCAAACCTGACCACCTATTTCTCCAAGATGAAATAAGCCGCGAACTCAACGAAACGAAAGGATTCCCCCGTGAACAACACCGAACAACTCAAACAACTGCTGCTGGCCAAGTCATACCGTCATGGAAAGTTCAAGCTCTCGTCGGGTCGGGAATCGGACTTCTACATCGACGGCAAGCAGACCACCCTGTCTGCAGAAGGCGCGTACCTCTGTGGCAAGCTGATCTTTGAGATCATCCGCAACAGCCCGGAAAAGATCGATGCGGTGGGCGGCATGACCCTGGGCGCCGATCCGCTGGTCACCGCAGTTTCGGTGGTGAGCCATCTGGAGCAGGACCCCATTCCCGCCTTCATCGTAAGGAAGGAATCCAAGGGCCACGGCACGGGACAGTACATTGAGGGCTTGAGCAACATGCCCGCAGGCTGCACCGTTGCCCTGCTGGAAGACGTGGTCACCACGGGCGGCACTCTGCTCACCGTGATCGAACGGGTGGAAGCAGCGGGGTTCAAGGTAGGGCTAGTGGTAACAGTGGTTGATCGGTTGGAAGGCGGCGCAGAGGCTCTGGCCGAAAAGGGCTACCGGCTTGAAGCCATCTTTACCCGGCACACTTTGTTGCAGTAAGGGTACAAAAGGATCAACGCAATGCAGTGCAAGAAATGCAAGGGCAGGCTGGAAATCGCCCGGTCCTGCCGTCGGGTGCGGATGCGGTGCGGCAAATGCGGCCATGAATACCAGATCCACGAGGTGGCCGACCAGTTGGACGCGGAAACCGAAGAACTCCTCTCCCGCTGGAACTGCATCATCTACGACTGAAAGGCGGCACGCTTCTTCCGCCTTCCCCCTCCCTTTACCATTCCAGCCGCAGCACGTTATCCAGGGCATCGACCTTAGCCACCCGGAGCGAAACGACATCCCCCGGCTTTGCGGCCATGGCCTGATTCGGCGGCATATCGGCATCCAGAAGGCAGTCAAGCAGGGTCAGATTGACCCGCTTGGGGCCCTTGTTGACCAACAATGCCTCGACCCTCCCCCCGACCTTTTGTTCCAGATACTTGAGCAACCAGTACCGATGCCGGGTGCGGCGCACCTGATTGACCCTGGCCGACACCGTGTTGATATCCCCGGCAACCCCCGCGAGTTCGTCGGCGGAAAACATCGCCCCCCGGCCAGAAAGCAACTGCTTGATCTGATGCTGCATGACCAGATCGAGAAACCGGCGGATGGGAGAAGTAACCGTGGTGTACTGCATGGCCCCGACCCCGCTATGGGGCTTGGGATAGAGCAAAAGCTCCCCAGGCTTCAACTGCTTGCGCTGGCGAAAAACCGAGAACAGATCTTTCTCGCCGCCCGCGATCAGCCGCTGATGGGGCTCGTCCTGGGCCCGGAACAGGCCAGGGGCCTGACGGTCCGCCACAAACTGGGCGGAGAGGGTATTGGCCAGCACCATGAACTCCGCCACCAGACTGCGGGAGATGGTATCCACCGGTGACAGGGCAACCGCCACCTTCCCTTCCGGATCGATCCGAATATTCACATCCGGCACCGGCAGCAGCAGCGCCCCTTTTTCTATGCGCCGCTGCTTGAGCTGCTCGCTGAGCCGGGCCAGGGACTGCAACTCCCAATCGCCGCTCGCCACCAGCCGTTCCGCCTCCGGGTAGCTCAACTGCCGTTTCACCTCGACCATGCTCGGGACAAGATCGAACTCCAGCACCTCGCCCTTGGGGCTCAGCAAGACCATGGCACTCAGGGCCGCCCTCGCTTTGCCAACGACAAGACTGCACACCCCCTCGGAAAGCACTCTCGGCAGCATGGGAATCTGGGTCTCGGGAAAATAGAGGGAGGTCATCCGCCGGGCGGCCTCTGCATAAATCGGTGTCCCAGGGGCAACGTAATGGGCCACGTCGGAGATATGGATGCCCACCAGAAAGTCGTCGCCCTTCCGTTCCACATGCAGGGCGTCATCATAATCACGGGTTGATTCGCCATCGATGGTGAGCAGGGGCAGCTCCCGGAAATCCCGCCGATTCCTGCCGACAAGCTCTTCGGCCACGGGCTCGGATACCTGGGCTGCTGCGGTGGCGACTTCCTCGGAAAAACCCACCGGGATTTGATACCGCAACAAGGCCACATTTTCATGGGCCTGCCACACCCCGGCCTTGATCAGGAGATGATAGACATCGTGTGGGCCTGTGAGGCCTGCTTTTTTCAGCAGCTCCCGGGCAAGTTCACTCTCTTCGGCCTCGCTGCCAAAGACATAGTAGTCGCCCAGCAGGCCGAGGCAGCGGTCACGCTCCGGCCATACCGCAGCGGTGTCCCCATCCCAGAGACGCTTGAGCATCATGGCCCCGGTGCGCATCAGGGCCTCCTGCTCCTTTTCCCGTTCCTGCTTCAGGCGCAACCCGGCAACCGCTTCCGGGCTGTGGGCAAGCACCATGCCTTCCTTGTATTTGAAATAGAGACGATCCACAAAGATGGAGCGGAGAAAGGCGGCGACATGATTATCCGTGGCGTCTTCGCCAAAGGCCAGCTCGGCAAGAAAATCCGGGCTGAAACTTACCCCTTCCTCCTCGCTGGCCAACTGCCAGATCTCGGCCAGATCGATCTGCTGCATCATGACTTGCCGGGCTTGGTCCGCCTCTTTGAGCAGACGGAGTTGCTCATCTCGGCTGAGCGTGAGAGAATTACGTTTCGCGGATTGGTGCAGCAGGCGGGAGAGCGGAAGATTCACCTCCCTGCCGTTCTGGTTGATAAGGCGCAACCGCTTACTGTCCTCATCAAGAACCATGGCGCAGATAAATCTGCTCTGCTCCATGTATTCTATGATTGCACCCTGCAAAGCCATGTGATGTTCCCTTATAATAAAAGAAAGCGCGCCGGAAACTCTGTCCGATATTTATTGGGGGAAGTCCGGACTGCGCAGATCGGCTGATATCGAGGAAAAACTGGCCAATGTGTACCAGCTATTCCTTTGGTTGTCATCTTTTTCCGTGGCTGCGAGCGAGACAGGGGATGCGAAAAATCAGGAATCCTGGTATGTAACAGGTTGTTTTTTCATATCAACACTCACGAGCGCAACGGCACCCATGAACAGCTCCCCGGAACAAGTCAAATCAGGCATTGTCGCCCTCATCGGGCCTCCCAACGTGGGCAAATCCACGCTGCTCAACAGCCTGCTCGGCCAAAAGATCTCCATTGTCTCGCCCAAGCCCCAGACCACCCGCAACCGGATATTGGGCATCGTCAACGGCCCGGACTACCAGATCGTCATGCTGGACACGCCGGGTATCCATAAGGCAAGAAGCCCCTTGAACCTGGAGATGGTGAAGATCGCCCTGGGCAGCCTGGCCGATGTGGACGCCATTGTTTTCATGGTTGACGTCACCATGCCCCTGCCAAGCACGGGCACCACCCTGACCCGCTGCCTTGAGGGAGTCGACAAGCCGGTGCTGCTGCTGCTGAACAAGATGGATCTCATCGACAAGGAAAAGCTGCTGCCCATTATCGCCACTTATCAGGGCCTCTACCCATTCCAGGCGATCTTGCCCCTGTCGGCCAAGGCCAGCGACGGCACCGATCTGGTTATCCAGGAACTCTGCCCCCTGCTGCCCACCGGGCCGCGACTTTATCCCGAGGATATTCCCACCGATGCCAGCGAACGGTTCATTGTCGCGGAGATCATCCGGGAGAAGATTTTTTTGCAAACCGGTCAGGAGATCCCGTATTCAACCGCGGTGACGATTGAGAGTTTCAAGGAGAATGCCGCCAAACAACTGATCACGATCCACGCAACCATCTATGTGGAAAAGGATTCGCAAAAAGGCATCATCATCGGCAAGAACGGCAGCAAACTCAAACAATTGGGCCAGGCGGCCCGGAGAGACATCGAGATTCTCCTTGACCAGCACGTACTGCTTAAACTTTGGGTGAAGGTCCAAAAGGATTGGACCAGCGACCCACGCTTTCTGAGAGAGCTTGGCTTCTAAACAAAAAAAAGGGGCAATTCCTGAGAATCGCCCCCCGCTTGCAATCTTGCTGTTGTGTTACAAATCAAACAACCACATCCACCCCGCGTGATCGCTGTTGCGTCCGTGTGCTTTGTTCCTGCGGTGGCCTTGGTGGCGGCTCCCGTCGTTCCGCCGCCCGCACCGATTCTTCCGGGGCATTCTGGTCCGCAGCTTGTCCCGCCTGGGTAAGAGCCCGGGATGCCTCCAAAGCGGCAGCGGAAATCTTGGTCACGACATCGGGGGAAGCCTGACTGGTTTGGCCGGACTCCGATCTGTTGCTTTTCGCCTTCTTTTCTCCTTCTGACCCGGCATACGGAGAAACAGGCCGCTCTGATCTGACATTGGTTTGCACTGATGTAGCGCTAGGATCTAAAGGCATGTTCCACCTCCCTTGTGCGTAAGCATCCGTTTCCGCGTAACCGCACTGACAGACTGCCAGCAAATAGTTACGATATAACCATACTATAATTTTCATTAAAAATAAAGCAATCCCTTGAGGAATAGAAAAAGCCCCGCCCCAATCCCAGCCTGCCTCCCTTGCTTTTTCCCAAGCATCCTCTTGAATAACCCGGTAAAACGATATATAAAACACAGCTTGAACTCGATCCGTCAGCAATGCTCAGCTTGGCTCTGCGTTGCTCATTTTTTTGCAAGGAGAATACCATGACAGAGGTCCGCGTCCGCTTCCCACCCAGCCCCACCGGCTATCTTCATATCGGCGGGGCCAGGACCGCCATCTATAACTGGCTGTTTGCCCGCAAGCACGGGGGCAAGCTGGTACTGCGCATCGAAGATACGGACGCGGAACGCTCCACCCAGGAATCCATCCAAGGTATTCTCGACGGCCTGGAGTGGCTGGGGGTGACTTGGGATGAAGGCCCCTATTTTCAGTCGGAATATGCCGCCGAACATATGGCCGCAGCCCAAAGGCTGCTGGCCGACGGCAATGCCTACAAGTGTTTTTGCAGCAAGGAAGAACTCGAGGCCAAGCGGGAAGCCGCCGCTGCGGCCAAGGGCGATTACCGCTACGACGGCGTTTGCCGCAAGCTCAGCCCGGAACAGGTTCGGGAAAAAGAGGCCCAAGGTCTCCCGTATGTCATCCGCTTCAAGGTGCCGCAGGAACCGGGCAAGGTCGGGTTTGACGATCAGGTCTATGGCCGGGTTGAACGCGCCCATGAGGATATCGAGGATTTCGTCATTGTCCGCTCCAACGGCATGCCACTGTACCTGCTCTGCAACGTGGTGGACGATATCCGTGACCGCATCAGCCATGTTATCCGGGGCCAGGACGGCCTGAGTAATACCCCGCGCCAGATCCTGCTCTACCGGGCCTTGGGCGCAGAGCTGCCCATCTTCGCCCACATGCCCCTGACCCTTGACCTGAACAAGGCAAAGATCTCTAAGCGCAGCCATGGCGAGATCGTCTCGGTTCAGTTTTATCGGGAACAGGGCTTTCTCCCCTGGGCTCTGGCAAATTTTCTTGTCCTGCTGGGCTGGTCCACCTCCGATGACCGCGAGATCTTTTCGCGGGAAGAACTCATCGAGGCCTTCAGCTTTGACGGCATCACCCGGTCCAACTCCATCTTCAACTACCGCAAGGATGACGCCTTCAGCTTTGACGGCATCACCCGGTCCAACTCCATCTTCAACTACCGCAAGGATGACCCCAAGTTTTTCACCGATCCCAAGGCGATCAACATCAATGCCCATTACCTGCGCACCCTGCCCATCGAGGAAATCGGCGCCTTGGTTAAGGTGGAATTTCAAAAAGAAGGGCTATGGGATTCTGCCTACGATGGCGAAAAGAAACAGTGGTTCCTGAAAAACCTGGATATGACCAGGGAGCGCTTCCACACCTTGAAGGACTTTGCCTCCCTGGGCCGGGCCTGGTTTGCCGATGATTTTGCCATGGACGAGACCGCCCTGGCCAAAAACGTGCTGAAGCACCCAGGTCTCAAGGAATGGCTGCCCATGCTGGCCGAACGCTTCGACGCCCTGCCGGAACTCAGCCACGATGAGACGGAGCGGGTCTGCCGGGAATTTGCCGAGGAACTCGGGGTAAAGGTGGGGGTGCTGGTCAATGGGGCCCGGGCGGTGATCACCGGCCAAGTCAAGGGGCCGAGCATGTTCGAGGTCTTTGCCCAGATCAGCAAGCAACGGGTTGTGACCCGCCTCAAGGGTGCAACGCAGTACTTCGAATAAAAGCCAACCAAACTCTACGGGAAATAAGCATATGAGCAGCGACGAGACTCAGTCACAGGACTTCATCCGCACCATCATCGCCGGCGACCTCGCCATTGGCAAGCATGAGCAGATCGTCACCCGCTTCCCGCCGGAGCCCAACGGCTATCTCCATATCGGCCATGCCAAATCCATCTGTCTCAACTTCGGCATCGCCAAAGAAAACTTAAGTGCCCGTTGCCATCTTCGCTTCGACGACACCAATCCCACCAAGGAAGAGCAGGAGTATGTCGAGTCCATCAAGGACAATGTCCGCTGGCTGGGCTTTGACTGGGGCGAGCATCTCTACTTTGCCTCGGATTATTTTGAACAGATCTACCAATACGCCGAGCATCTGATCACCACCGGCAAGGCCTATGTCTGCGACCTTTCCGCCGAGGAAACCCGCGCCTACCGCGGCACCCTCACCGAGCCGGGCAAAAACAGCCCGTACCGCGACCGGCCGGTGGCGGAAAATCTCGATCTGTTCCGGCGCATGCGGGCCGGGGAATTCCCGGACGGCACCCGGGTTTTGCGGGCAAAGATCGACATGGCCTCCGGCAACATGAACATGCGCGACCCGGTGCTCTACCGCATCCTGCACGCCAGCCATCACCGCACCGGCGACACTTGGTGCATCTATCCGATGTACGATTACACCCACCCCATTTCCGATGCGCTGGAGGGGATCACCCACTCGCTCTGTACCCTGGAGTTCGCCGACCACCGGCCTCTTTACGACTGGACCCTCGACAACCTGCCGGTGCCCTGCCACCCGAGGCAGATAGAATTTGCCCGCTTGAATCTCAGCTACACCGTGGTCAGCAAGCGCAAGCTCCTGCAACTGGTCAACGATGGTCATGTTTCCGGCTGGGACGATCCTCGGATGCCCACCCTGTCCGGCATCCGTCGCCGCGGTTATACTCCGGCGGCGCTGCGCAGCTTCTGCGAGAAGATCGGCGTAGCCAAGAAAGACAGCATGGTGGATGTAGCCCTGCTGGAACACTGCGTGCGTGACGATCTCAACGAGACCGCCGTCCGGGTCATGGGCGTACTCGCTCCGCTCAAGGTGGTGATCACCAACTATCCCGAAGACCACACGGAAAACCTTACCGCCCAGAACCACCCGCAAAAGCCGGAGCTGGGCGAACGGGCTGTCCCCTTTGGCCGGGAGGTATATATCGAACGGGAAGACTTCATGGAAGAGCCGGCGAAAAAATTCTTCCGCCTGGCCCCAGGGCGGGAGGTGCGTCTGCGCTACGCCTATTTCATCAAATGCGAAAAAGTGATCAAGGACGAAATCAGCGGCGAGATCATCGAGCTGCATTGCACCTATGATCCGGCCACCCTGGGCGGCTCCGCCCCGGATGGCCGCAAGGTCAAAGGCACCATCCACTGGGTGTCCGCCGCCCATGGTGTGCAGGCCGAGGTGCGCCTCTACGACCGGCTCTTTACCGAAGAAAACCCGGATGCGGGCGAAGCGGACTTCAAGACCTTTGTCAATCCGGAATCCCTGTTGGTGCTCAACGATTGCTTGGTGGAACCGAGCCTGGCCAATGCCCATCCAGGCAGCCATTACCAGTTCGAACGCCAGGGATATTTTTGCGTGGACAACAAGGATTCCAGGGATGGCAAGCCCGTGTTCAACCGGACTGTCACCTTGCGGGACACCTTGTAAAAAGAAAAGGCAAAAGGATAAACAAAAAAGGCTGGCGTGGAAACTCGTTCCCGCGCCAGCCTTTTTTGAAAGACCTCAACCCTTTTACTTTTCGCCGGTCATAAACTCCTCGAACAAATCCACTTCATGGCGACAGCCGATAACCAGCGGCACCCGTTGGTGCAGCGATTTTGGCTGGATATCCATAATGTTCACACCTTCATCGGTAATGGCCCGGCCACCGGCCTGTTCCACCAGGAAAGCCAGGGGCGCGGCCTCATACAGCAGACGCAGCTTGCCATGGGGCTTGGCCGGATTCCGGTTGTCACGCGGGTAAAGAAAAATCCCACCCGCAATGAGGTTGCGGTGGAAATCCGCCACCAATGAGCCGATGTACCTGGCATTGTAGGGCCGCCCGGTTTCTTTGTCGTTTTCCTTCAGGTAATCCACAAACCTCCGCACCTCACTGTTCCAAAAGTTGTAATTGCCTTCATTGACGCTGTAATACTTGCTCCGCTCGGGAATCCTGATATCCGGATGTGACAGGTAGAACTCACCCACACTGGGATCAAGGGTAAAACCGTGCACCCCTTCACCGGTGGTAAAAACCATCATGGTGCTGGAACCGTAGATGATATACCCGGCAGCCACCTGTTCCCGCCCCTTTTGCAACAGATCGGCTTCATCGCCCTGGGGGGTAAGATCGTTGGTTGATTTGCGCCGATGGATGGAAAAAATGGTGCCGATGTTCACGTTGACGTCGATATTGGACGAGCCGTCCAGCGGATCAAAGGCCAGGGTGTATTTGCCCGCACTCCCCTCAGCCACCGGAATGATATCCGCTTCTTCTTCCGAGGTCATCACACAGACATAGCCGCAGCGGGCCATGCGGCGCTTGATAGTGTTATTGGCCAGCTCATCAAGCTTCTGCACATGCTCGCCCTGGATATTGGTTTTCCCGGTCCGCCCCAGAACATCGGCCAACCCGGCCATATTGACCTCGGCGTTGATTGTTTTGGCGGCCACGATCAATTCACTGAGCAGACCGGACAAGTCGCCGGTGGCCTGGGGATGCAGGCGTTGGCTGTCCATGATATGCCGACTTACGGTAATTCCAAACGGTTTGGTCATTTCACTCCCCATGCAGGATCAGACAAAAAAGATTCAGCGCGGCGGCTGAGTTGGCAGGGCGCATGCCCTGCGGAATAGTACGGAAGAAAACCATTGGGGTCAAACAAAAAGAGCCTGCACAGCGGCAGACTCTTTTTGTCTTAAGACCATGACACGGGATTCAGGCAAACATCTGACCGATCTTCGCTTTAAAATCATCCTTGGAAAAGGGCTTGGTGATAAAATCCGTCACCCCGGCCTGCCGGGCCAGTTCCGACTGGGTCTTCTCCGATTCGGTGGTTGCCATCAGCACGGGAATTTTTACCCATTCCGGCTTCTTTCTGATCTCGCGGGTCAGCTCGATACCGTCCATGTTCGGCATGTTCATATCGGTGATGATCAGGTCAAACTCACTGTCCATCTGTAGGTAATCAAAGGCCTTTTTCCCATCTTCCACCGTGACCAACTCCATGCCGAGGTCTGCGGCAACGCCCTTGTAGAAGAAGAGCATGGCCCTGGAGTCATCCGCAGCAAGAATACGCTTTTCCTTGGCCCCAACCTCGCCGAGGCTCAACTGCTGAATATCCTTGGCCGCTTGCTCCCCACCGATTTTGGCAAGTTCCGCCCGAAAAGCGCCAATGGCGTCATGATCTCCGGATTTCTGCACGGCGGCAAGCAATGCGGCCCGTTGCCCGCCATCTTTATACAGGGCAGCAAAAACCTGCCGGGCGTGGGAGGTGATGATGGCCGAGAGTACCCGCCCGCTCTGAGCGTCGCCCTTGGCAATGATCTCGTTCAGCACCTTGACCACCCCGGGGTTGCACTGATGATCAAGGGCCGTCGCCACAGCGATGAGCACAAGATCATCCACTTCCACCAAGCCATCGGTCAGGCCGATCACGCTGCGCATGGAGGTGATTCGCCCCAGCCCCTCATAGATGGCAAATTTCAGGTTAGCATCCTCGACCTTTTCCAGGTGGGCGACCAGAATATCAGCGCCCCGTTTTTTCCCGGTCATGCCAATGACGTTGGCCGCCATGATTTTTTCGTCCTTGTCGCCAGCATCAAGACATCTTTCCAGAGCGGGCAGAATCTCCTCCCCCATGTCGGCAAGGGTAGAGATAACAACCCGCCGAAACGAGGGATTGGCATGATGGATAAAGCCGATGAGAAAAGCCATTGTTGCATCATCGGGGAAATTGGCAATGTTTTCCAAGGCCAGGGCGATACGCAAATCGCAGCCGGCATCAACATGGTGCACCTCCCGACTCTCAGAGACCATAGCCATCAAGGCATCGCGGAACTTGAGATCATGGATTCCGGCAAGACCACGCATGGCCCAGGCAACAACGGCATAATCTTCATGTTTGAGATAGGGCAGCAGAATATCGGTGAGGCCCGCATCCTTATAGCTGCCCAGAGCCCGAATAACCTCGGAGACAAATTCATTGCCGGCCCCGGAAGCAAGCAGCTTGACCAGCGCGTCCTGAAGCGCGGCAGAGCCGCCGTCGGCTGCCCGGCGAACACACATGAGACGAACCGCCTCTGATGCATGGCCCAGACCAGTGATAATCTCCTGCTCACGCCCGGCAAGCAAATCAAAAAGGGTGTGATACACCATTTCATCAACCGCCTGATCGCCAAGCGGATTGGCATACAGATTCCACAGGGCCGGGATGGCTTCCACCAATTTGGACTCCTTGATCTCATCCAGGCAAATGATCTGTTCGATCATGTCTTTTTGAGCAAAATCCTTTAAGAGATCCATGTTTCTCCTTCTCCCATGTTATCCTTGTCGCTTGACCATATCTTACCAGGTACAAGCCAATGTCTATCCAATGCTATATAGTATTACACAGGTTCCCATTTTAGAATCTTTTTTTTAGGGAACACAAAGGAATATCCACTGCCGTTTCCCTGCTGTTCTTGTACCCCTTTCATTCGGCTTGCAAGGCCCTGTTGCTCCACCGGCTTACTTCCCTACAATCGCGGGGGCAATCCTCTCAAGGGGAAGAATCTTCTCCACCCCGCCAAGGGCGATGGCCTCCTTGGGCATGCCGAAAACCACACAGGACGCCTCGTCTTGGGCAATGGTGTAGGCTCCGGCCTGCCGCATTTCGGACATCCCCCGCGCCCCGTCATCGCCCATGCCGGTCATGATGATGCCGATGGCGTTTTTCCCGGCATAACGGGCGGTGGAACGAAACAACACATCCACCGAAGGCCGGTGCCGGCAGACCAGAGGGCCGTCCTTGATCTCCACGAAATATCGGGCACCGCTGCGTTTCAGCATCATGTGCCGGTTGCCGGGAGCGATAAGGGCCTGACCGCGCAGCACGGTGTCGCCATCCTGCGCTTCCTTGACCCGAACACGGCACAGACCATTCAACCGCTCGGCAAAGGCGCGGGTGAAACCCTCGGGCATGTGCTGGACAATAACGATCCCGGAACAATCCCCAGGCAGGGCCTCAAGAAATATCCGCAGAGCTTCGGTGCCTCCGGTGGAGGCACCCACCGCCACCACATGTTCGGTGGTCTGCACCATGGCGGTGGACGAGGCCGGGGCCAGCATGACATCGGCGGTGAGTTTTTTCTCCACAGGATGAGACTTGGCGGCAATGCGCTTGACCATAACCCTAGCCGCAGCCTTGACCGAATCGCAGATCCTGATTCTCGATTCCTCGATGAACTGTTTCGTCCCAAGCTTGGGTTTCTGGATGATGTCGATGGCCCCATACTCCAAGGCCTTAAGTGTAGTTTCCGCCCCTTTTTCCGTGAGGGTCGAGCACATGACTACCGGAATGGGATGCTGGCTCATGATCTTGTGGAGAAAGGTGATTCCGTCCATGCGCGGCATTTCCACATCAAGAATAATGACGTCCGGCACCTCCTTGGCGATTAAATCAGCAGCCACGTAAGGGTCCCTGGCCGCGCCCATCACCTCGATGTGCGGGTCCGACTCTAGGGTATCGGTCAAGGCCTGCCGCACCACGGCGGAGTCATCGACGATCAGCACCCTGATTTTATTATGAGGCATTCATTTTCACCTTGGGGACAGAGGAACGGGGAATACGCCGCAACAAGACTTCGCCGGTATGAGAATAGAAAAACAGCTTGCAGCCATGCACACCACCCACTTTTTCCACAGCCACGGCAACATTGTACCGCTCCAGAACCTCCCGCGCCGCCTTGATATTCATCGAGCCAATGCTCCGGGCATCGGTTGCCGGACCAAAATGAACATCCAAAACATCCGCCCCGCCAAAGATCTTTGCCTCCAGCGCGGCATTGGGACAGGACCGGTTACCATTGGTCAGGACATCGATCATGTAGCGCACCGAAGTTTCCACAAAGCGGAAGCTGTCTTCCACGCTCAAATCCGGGCGGATCGGCATCACGCCATGGCACATGGCCCCGGTTTTCTGTTTGGGGCAAAACAGACACACCGAAACACAGGAGCCAAGGAGGGTGGCGATCAGGGTCGGCTCCTGGGCGACAAACAGCTCGCCGGGATGCAGATTCACCACCGGGAGGTCTGTGTCCAGGATGTCCTTCATTTGCGGCATCGATACACCGCCGCTGCAACCCTCTCCATCCGGTCGCCTATGGCTTCCAGGGTTTCCGAATGTCCGGTGAACAGATAGCCATTGGGAGAAAACTGGCGGTAAAACTTTTCAAACAGCGTGCACTGGGTTTTCCGGTCAAAATAAATAATGACGTTACGGCAGAAGATAAGATCCATCTTCTGTTCAATGCAGAAATCCCGATCCATGAAGTTCAGCCGCTTAAATGTCACCTTCCGCCGAAGCTCCGGGACAACCCGGTGAAATCCCTGGTGCGTGCCCTTTCCCTTCATCAGATATTTATTGCGCAACGCCGGGGGAACCGGGGCCACCACCTCATCGGTGTAGACCGCCTCTTCCGCCTTGGCAAGCACCTCAGTGCAGATATCCGTGGCGAGAATGGTATAGTCCAGCCCCGGATACCGGGAAAAAAAATCATCGAGCACCATGGCCAGGGTATAGGGTTCTTCGCCGCTGGAGCAGCCCGCACTCCAGACCCGAAGCGTTTTGTGGGACGAATGGGTCATCCGCTGCATATAGTCGGGGAGCACAAAGTTGTTCATTACATCAAAATGCTTTGCCTCCCGGAAAAAATCGGTCTTGTTGGTGCTGACCACGTCGATCATGTGGTTCAGCTCGGTAGCCTGACCATCGGGACTCAACACGTAATCAAGATAAGCGGAAAAAGAATCCAGATGCAGTTGCCGCAGCCGCTTCTGCAACCGGGCGGAAAGCATGGTCTTCTTGATGGGAGGCAGCTTGATGCCGCAGGTTTCGTAAATAAAGGCGCTGAATCGGTTAAAATCCCGATCAGACAAGACCGGGGAATGCGCAGCCCAATCCCTCGCTGTTCGTTGATCTTCGGAAGAAGTCATACGTACCCCAGATACCCGCCTTATGGCTGCTACGCTTCCAAACCGGCAGCTTCTTCCGGTTTGGACTCACCCAAATTGAGCGAAACGACGCTGTCTATTTCCCGCAAGGTCGCTTCACCCTCGCTGGCCAGAACCTTATCGATATCCAGAATGATCAGAAACTTTTCCTCGGCCTGTCGGCCCATGCCCTTGATGAACTCGGTGTTCAGGTTGGTTCCCATTTTGGGAACAGACTCGATATCCTCCGGATTCAGATCAAGAACCATTTGCACCGAATCGGTCAACACCCCCATCTCCACCATATTGCCATCCACCTCCAGCTCCACGATCATGATACAAGTGTTCTTGGTGTACTCGATGTCCCCCATTCCCAGCCTCTGGCCTAGATCCATCACCGGCACCACATTGCCGCGCAGGTTGATGACCCCGCTGAGATAGACTGGCATCCGGGGAATCCTGGTCATGGTGGTGACATCAAGCACCTCCCTGACCTTGGAAATTTCTATGGCAAAGCCCTCCTCCCGAAGCATGAAGGTGAGATATTGCGTGGCCTGCGACTGAACCGTTTCATTTTTTGCACTCATGATTTCTCTCCCGTGTGCTTTTTTCTGCCAGATCCCACACCAGCCCTACAACGGACCCGGCAGCCCATTATCATATCTTCAGTTGCTAAGCGCCTTATGCTCTTCCTGACGAGCGCATTTCATCACGTTGGCCACATCAAGAATCAAAGCGACATGCCCATTGCCCAAAATGGTCGAGCCGGAAAGCCCCGTGGCGTTGCGATACACCCAGCCCAGTGATTTCAAAACCGTCTGGTGCTCACCCACCACATCGTCCAGCACCAGGCCGAAGCGTTCCCCGTGGATTCGGCTGATCACCATCTGTTCCAACGCGGGCCTTTCTCCGGGAATGGCAAAAAAATCCCGAAGACGCACATAGGGAACAAGCTGCTCCCGCACCGGCAGCATCCGCCGCTCATGGAACCTGGCAATATCCTCCCTGGTCAGCTCCACGCATTCCTCGACTTGGGAAAGGGGCAGCACAAAATAGGTATCTGCGACCTTTACCAGCAGACCGTTAATAATAGCCAGGGTCAGGGGCAGCGTGATGGTGATGGTGGTGCCCTGCCCCTTGGCGCTGTTGGTCACGGACACCGAGCCCTTGAGGGCTTCCACCGTGCTTTTCACTACGTCCATGCCCACCCCGCGCCCGGAAACGCTGGTAACAGTCTTGGCCGTGGAAAGCCCCGGCGCGAAAATGGTATTCCAGATCTCCTGCTCGCTCACCTCCGCATCCGCACGCAGCAGCCCTTTTTCCAAGCCTTTCTGCCGGATTCTTTCCGCATCGAGTCCCTTGCCGTCATCGGTGACGGTAATAACAACATTGGCCCCGGAATGCTGGGCAGCAAGGGAAATCGTGCCCTTGCGCGGCTTTCCGGCCTGCTCCCGTTCCTCCGGGGATTCGATCCCATGGTCGATGCAATTGCGGATAAGATGGACCATGGGGTCGCCCAACTGATCGATCACATTCTTGTCCAGTTCGGTCTCGGCGCCCTCGGTGACCATAACCACTTCCTTGCCCAACTCGGCAGAAAGATCCCGAACCAGTCGCTTGAATTTGGCAAAGGTGGTCCCGATGGGCAGCATCCGGATATTGAGCACACAATCCCGCAGTTCAGCGGTAAGACGCTCCACCTCCTCCACCGGCTCGACAAGTTCGGAGTCCTTATACTGGCTAGCAACCTGGGTCAGCCGAGCCTGGGTGACAACCATTTCGCCCACCAGATTGATGAGCTGATCCAGTTTTTCCGAGGCCACCCGGATGCTTTCCGCGCCCTTGACGACCGTGCCTTTTTCCTTGGCATCCCTGACCAGCTTTTGCTCGGCAAGCGCTGCGTCGACACTGGTTCGTGAGACAAGATTCTCCCCGACCAACAGTTCACCCAGCGGCTTCTGCCGGTCCAGCACCGTTTTCAGGTCATCGACGGAGAGTTCCCCTTTCTCCACCAGAATCTCGCCAAGCTTTTTGTGCTCTTCGAATTCATCCTGACCCTCCACGGCAAGAACCTTCACCTTCACCTCGCAGCTCGATTCGGCAAAGACCAGCACATCCTCGATGGCGTTGATCCCCTTATCCGTGGTGAGCAGGATGAGCGCGCCTCCGTTTTCCTGCTCAACATCCATAAACACCGTGCTTTCGCCAAGCTCATTCAACTCGGCAAGCAGGGCTTCAAGGGTATTGCCTCCGACAAAGAACTCTGGCGTCGGCTTGACGGAAATCCGATAATGGGTGCGTTTGCCCTGGGTGGCATCTTTTCCCTCCACCGAAGCTACCGGGGCAGGCACCGCTTTTCCCTTACCCGCAGCTGGACCGCCGACCAGAACCTGCAATGCAGCGATGATCCGTTCTCCCTCCGCAGAATCAACCTCACCTCCGCCGGTGGCGGCATCGAGCAAGGCGCGGATATGATCCCGAGAGGCCAGGGTCAGATCAATCAAGTCTTTGCTCACCGGCACCGAACCGTCCCGCACCTTGTCCAGTGCCGTTTCCACATGATGGGTGAACCCGGCGATATCATCAAAACCGAACATCGCCCCAGAGCCCTTGATCGTGTGCATGGCCCTAAAAACCCGGCTCACTATCTTGAGGTCGGCAGGGTCCTTCTCCAACTCCAGCAAAGAGGTTTCCAGCTCCTCAAGAAGTTCTCCCGCCTCCTCGCGAAAAACCTCTGCGTATTCCGTGTCAGCCATGATTCACCTTCCTGGTCAACCGTCTTCCGAAAAAGACAGGTCCGTTAATAGCGTTCGAAATCCTTGTGGTCATCCAAGGCAATACTAGCCCCGCCAGCCCCTGATGCAGAAGTCTGCTTGCCGCCTGCCAGCGTAGCTTTCTTTGCATGAGACAAGGCCAACGGAGCTTTCCCTGATCTCCGGCCACCGGCAACGGGGTTATTTGCCTGACGCCTTTGCCCCCCTGCCTCATCCAGTTTGAAAAAAGCAATGGTTTCCAGCATCTGAGAGGCTTGCGCGGTAAGCTCCTCGCTGGTGGAGGCCATTTCCTCGGCGGCCGCACTGTTGGACTGAATGACCGAATCAAACTGCTCGATGGCCTTGGAATTCTCCTCGATCCCCCTGGCCTGCTCGTTACTGGCCGCGTCGATTTCCTGCACCAGCTCGGCGGTTCTCTGTATCTGGGGAAGAATCTCGTTGATCAACCTGCCGGCATTGGTAGCGGTAGCCACACTGCTAGTGGCCACCCCCTTGATCTCCTGGGCAGAAACCTGGCTGCGCTCGGCAAGCTTGCGCACCTCCGCAGCCACCACGGCAAAGCCCTTGCCATGTTCGCCGGCCCGAGCCGCTTCGATGGCGGCGTTCAAGGCCAGCAGGTTGGTCTGGCGGGCGATCTCTTCAATGAGCTCAATCTTTTCCGCGATATGCTGCATAGCAGTAACGGTTTCCGCCACCGCCTTGCCACCGGCCCCGGCATCCGTCGCGGTCTTGGTGGCAATGGTTGAGGTTTGCCGGGCGTTGTCAGCCGTCTGAGCCACAGTGCTGGCCAACTCCTCCATGGACGAGGAAATCTCCTCCACCGAGGCGGCCTGCTCACTAGCCCCCTGGGAAACCTGCTGGGAGCTGGCGCTCAGTTCATGACTGCCGGCCACCACCTGATCGGCTGCGGCCTGGACATCCATGACGACCTCTTTCAGCTTAGCAACCATGTTGGCGAGGGATTCCATCAGTTCATCCTTGTCACTCCGCTTTTTCATCTCCACCATGAGGTTCCCCTGGGAAACCTGCTTGGCGTTGGCGGTGATGCTGGCAAGGGCGTCAACCATTTTTTTCATGGCGGCCATAACGCTGCTGTTGTCGCCTGCGGCAAGGGAAATATCGTGGGAAAAATCGCCAACCGCCACCATGTTAGCAACCTCACGAACCTCTTTCGGGTCAGCGCCAAGTTGGCGCATAATCGAACGGGTGAGAAATAAAGCGATGCCGATGGCAAGCAGCGTCGCACCTCCGCCCAAGCCAAACATGATGTTCCGGGAAGCCGCATAGGCCGCCACTGCTTCCTCGTAACGTGCTGTGTTACGTTCCGTGTTGTGCTTCAGCAGTTCATCAATATGCCCTTCCACCGTACGTTCTGCCGGGCCAGCCTCTTTGCTCCGCAGCTGCGCTGCATCTGCATCTTTTCCGGCTATGGCAAGGGCCATGACCTTATCGTTGATGCTTCTCAAGATCGCGTTGGAGTCCTTAATCTTGGTAATCAATTCCAAGGCCTTGGTATCGGTGGGAGTCGTCAGCTCCTCAACTTTTTTCATATCCCGGACTAATTCTTCGCGGAACTTGGTTATACGCTGATTGTATTCCTGCATTTTTCCGGCATCGCTGGTGAGAATCATATTCCTAATATTTTGCCCAATTTTGGCATTGTTCATATTCATATCATTGACATAATCCATTCTCACGACGTTGACGGTGACAATCCGCTCCATATCGTCATTGATTTTCCCCATCCCCCTCATGCCAACCCAAATAATGGCCACCATCAGCACCACCAACACTGAAAAGCCCAGGCCCAACCGCTTGCTGAGATTCATATCCTGCAACATTTCCTGTCTCCTTCTTGGGTTAGACAAACGCTGACAAACTTATAAGCAATTCAATACAAAGATTATCTCCCTGATCAGCTTTTAATCATGGGGATCGCTCAGCTTAATACCGCTCGAAATCACCTTCCCCAGCGCCTGGAAGGGACAACCTCACCCCTTTACCCTTAACGCCGTGTCTCTCCTCCCTTGTCGAAATAACCGAGACAGGATTGGGCTGAGCCCACCCCTGCGGACGGGACACAACCTCCTCTCTCGCCGTATCCAACTTGAAAAAAGCGATGGTTTTCTGCATCTGCCCCGCCTGGGCGGCCAGCTCCTCGCTGGTGGAAGCCATTTCCTCCGCAGCCGCGCTGTTGGCCTGGATCACCCGATCAAATTGCTGAATGGCCTTGGCATTTTCATCAATGCCCCGGGCTTGTTCGTTGCTGGCCGCATCAATCTCCATAATCAACTCCGCGGTCTTCTGGATCTGGGGCACTATCTCATTGATAAGCCTCCCCGCATTACCAGCGGTTTCCGCACTGGTACTGGCCAGGGCCTTAATCTCCCGAGCCGAGCCCTGGCTGCGTTCCGCCAGCTTGCGCACCTCGGCAGCCACCACGGCAAAACCCCTGCCGTGCTCGCCGGCCCGAGCCGCCTCGATGGCGGCATTCAAGGCCAACAGATTGGTCTGCCGGGCGATCTCCTCAATAAAGCCAATTTTTTCCGCTATATGCTGCATGGACAATACGGTTTCCGCCACTACCTTTCCGCCTTCAACCGCATCGATCGAGGCCTTGGCGGCGATGCCCGCAGTTTGACGGGCATTATCCGCCGTCTGGGCCACGGTGCTGGCCAACTCTTCCATGGAAGCAGAAATCTCCTCCACTGCGGCAGCCTGCTCGCTGGCTCCTTGAGAAACCTCCTGAGCGCTGCTGGTCAGCGCCTGACTGCCGGAGACAACCTGGTCGGCGGCCATCTGCACCTCAGTGATAATTTCCCGTATTTTTTGCAGCAAGGTGATCAGGGCCTTGCCGAACATATCATTTTCCGAAAGGAGCTCCACCTTGGAACCAATATCTCCTTTTTCAATTTGCTCTGCCTTGGCCTTTAAGTTTGCCACCATCTTGGCCAAGGATATGCCCATGAGATCCTTCTCGGAAAGGATGTTCACCTGTACATTCAAATCACCCAAGGCGATGTGCCCAGCCATTGCCGCCGTGGCCCTGAGATTTTCGACCATGCCCCGCATGGCCTCAAGCATCTGCCCGATTTCATCCCCGCTTCGGCTGATGATTTCCACATCCAGATCACCCTGGGCCATCAGCCGCACCTTGGCCACCGCCTCGGTCAGGGGTTTGACCATATGGCGAATGGTGCAATAAACAATAATGCCGAGGAGCAGAACCACCACCACCGCAAACCCGACGATACTCAGGGCAATCCGCAGCAGGGCATCCTTTTGCCTCTGCTGGGCCGTAGCGATCACCGCATTGCCTTGGGCCAGGGTTTTCTCAATATTTTTTTCCACTGCGGCAAATTTCAAACCGATGACCACGGAACCGACCTTCTGCTCCCCGGCCAAAATCTCCTTGCTCAAGACATTCTGGACCGGAAAGCCCTCGGGCCTTACGCTTGAGGTGGTAACAGCCTTGCCGTCCTTGTCATTGAACACGACAAAGGCAACATCCGGGTCACTGGCCGCGCTCTGAACGATCTTCTCCAAAAAAGCATACTCATAGTTGAGGAGGAGATCCTGACCAACCTTGGCCAGCATCTCGGCAAAGGATTTTCCTTTCAAAACAAGATCCTGCCGCAGCAGTTCCTCTTCGGTCTTCTGCTGATCCTTCATGGTGGTGACAAAGGCATCGCCCTGCTCGATCAAAGCGCTGCGCACTGCGGAGTTGATCGCCACCGTCATGCCGAGCATGAGCAGCAGCACCGCAGCCACAATGGCCAGATTCAATTTTGCCGCGATCCCCATATTCCTAAATCTTTCTTCCAGCATCGTGCTCTCCTTGTCCGCCAGGCATCCCCCGATAACACTCGGTAAAACTACTCACACGGAACAATTATACGCATGGGAAATAAACCACGTCAAAGAATAAAACCAGAGGGGGGCAATTGCCTTAAATCAGCAAAACCTGGCACGTCCACGCAAAATTCCCCGACATAGTGGGGCATTTTGCGTGGACATAGGACGATCGGCAACCAGGGTTAATACCGCTCAAAATCACCATCACCGGCACCGGGCAGGGACAGCTTCACCCCTTTCACCCCTTTGCCCTTGCCACCGGCTGTTTTTTTCGCTATCGGACTAGACGGAGCAGGCAGGGGCAGAGACCGCCCCTGGGGCCGAAACCGGGCTTCTGTCTCCACCTTGAAAAAAGCGATAGTCTCCTGGAGGTGGGCTGCCTGGGCGGTCAGCTCCTCGCTGGTGGAGGCCATCTCCTCGGCAGCAGCGCTGTTGGCCTGGATCACCTGGTCAAACTGCTGGATGGCGCGGGCATTCTCATCAATGCCCCTAGCCTGCTCGTTGCTGGCCGCGTCGATCTCATGAACCAGCTCTGCGGTTTTCTGGATCTGCGGCACAATCTCGTTAATCAGCTTGCCCGCATTGGAAGCAGTTTCCACGCTGGCTCCGGCAACCCCTTTGATCTCCTGGGCCGACACCTGGCTGCGCTCTGCGAGCTTACGCACCTCGGCAGCCACCACAGCAAAGCCCTTGCCATGTTCCCCGGCCCTGGCCGCCTCGATGGCGGCGTTCAAGGCCAGCAGATTGGTCTGCCGGGCAATCTCCTCGATGAGTTCGATTTTTTTGGCGATGAGTTGCATGGCTGCCACGGTTTCGCCAACCGCCTTGCCGCCATTCACCGCGTCCGCCGCAGCTTTGGTGGAAATGGCTGCGGTCTGCCGAGCATGATCGGCGGTCTGAGCCACAGTGCTGGCCAGCTCCTCCATGGATGAGGAAATCTCCTCCACTGCGGCGGCCTGTTCGCTGGCCCCCTGGGAGACCTGCTGGGAACTGCTGCTCAGCTCCTGGCTGCCGCTGGCCACCTGATCCGAGGCACCACGCACATCGGTGATGATCTCCTTGATCTTCTCGACCATCTCCTGGAGAGCCTGAATCAATTCATCCTGCTCGCTCCGCTTCTTCATCTTGACCAGCAGATTGCCCCCGGCAATCTCGCGGGCCGCGTCGGTGATCTCGTTTAAAGCGTTAATCAACGTGCCCAGCGCCGAACCGATGCCGTCGAAGACCTGTTTCACCGAACCGGTATCGGTATCGGCGGGTTCGGTTTCTATGGCCAGGGAGAGATCGCCCTCGGCGATCTTTTCCAAACACTCCACCAGCTTCTGGGTCTCGACATCCTGATAGTTGGCGATCTTTTCCGCCACCCGGGCCGCCTTCTTGATCGCGGTCTGATCGCTCACCACCTCGAAGGCGCCAATGATCTTGCCTGCTT
Source organism: Deltaproteobacteria bacterium (assembly GCA_026388735.1). Taxonomy (GTDB): domain Bacteria; phylum Desulfobacterota; class Desulfobulbia; order Desulfobulbales; family Desulfurivibrionaceae; genus Thiovibrio. The sequence continues at coordinate 14,704 of JAPLJG010000044.1, read as the reverse complement.
CATCGCGGAGCGGCGTGGCGCTATAGCTGATGTCCAGATCCAGCCCCCCAGGATGGGCATCGGTTTCGCTACCGGCGTTTTGCCCGCTTCGCATGGCCTGACCGCAGGCGCAACGCTCGGTCTTGCAATCCGAGGTGCTAAAATGGTCATAGCACCTGGTACCGATGAGCTGGGCAGGGGTCTTGCCGCCGACCTTGGCGCCCAGTTCGTTCATGTACTGCACGTTAAAATCATTGTCGATAATCATGGCCGGGGTGGGCATGGTGTCTAACAGCCCCACCAGCCGCGACATGGTATTATTAACCCCTTCGACAATCTTTTTAAATTCCCCCTGATGTTTCGCAGCATCAGCCCGGGTGTTCAGCTTCCCTTCCATGGCTGCCTTAGAAAGCATCCCCACATCAGCGGCCAAGGCGCCGACCACCGCAGTACAGGCATTGAAAGCATCGGCAATGGACTGAAAGGTCTTGCGGGTCTCAGCGGTATCGGCGTCGCTTGGGGCAGGGGTAATGGCGCAAGAGGTGTCGCCCTTGGCAAGCTTGCTCATACAGGAGACGACCTTCTCGGTTTCGATATTCTGATAATCGGCAACCTTCTGGGCCTGACGCGCGGCTTTCTTGACCGCAGTCTGGTCGCTCACCACCTCGAAGGCGCCGATAATCTTGCCCGCCTCATCGCGAAGCGGCGTACCGCTGTAAGAAATATCCAAATCCACACCAGCCGCCGGATGGGCATCGGTCTCGGAATTGGCCACCTGTCCGTTTCGCATGGCCTGGCCACAGGCGCAACGGTCAGTCTTGCAATCCGAGGTCTTGAAATGGTCGTAACAGTTGCTGCCGATGAGCTGGGCCGGAGTCTTACCGCCGACCTTGGCCCCAAGTTCGTTCATATAAAGAATAGTGAAATCATTGTCGATGATCATGGCTGGGGCGGGCATGGTGTCCAGCAACCCCACCAGTCGCGACATGGTGCTGTTGATTCCTTCGACAATCTTTTTGAAATCGCCCTGGTGTTTCGTCACATCAGCCCGGGTGGCGAGCTTGCCTGCCACGGCCGCGCTGGAAAGCATGGCCGCATCCTTGGACATGGCCTTGATCGCCTCCACCATTTTAACCATGGCAGTCTGTAGCACCCCGGTTTCATCCTTGGCAGTGGTGTCGAGCTGCACCTCGGTGTTGCCCGAAGCGATCCGGTGGGCGGCCTCGACGCAGGCCGCGATTGGCCGAGTGATCGAACGGGTAATGAACCAGGCCAGCGCCCCGCCCAACAACAGGGCAATGATCCCCATGCTCAGGATGAGCCACCGGGTGAAGCCTGCCAGTGCATTCGCGTTCGCGCCAACCCGTTCCATTTCCTTGACTTGGTACTGCCCCATGTCCTCAAGCGCCTTGAAATATGCGGTCTGCGCCTCCCTGAATCTACCGAACAACGCGGTAGCTGCCTCCTTTGTCTTCCCCTGGTGCAGCATATCCAGCATGAGCGCAAGCTGCTCCTTATGGGCATTTCGAGCGTCAATGATGGTTTTAAGATAGCCCTTTCCCGTATCCGAGCGAACAACCTCCTGGAGCTGACCAAGGTCCTTGGTAATCTTCTCCTGCATTTCACTGATGCGGGTGCTTTCCTTTTTGATGGTTTCTGCATCCGGCTGGATAACCATGTTGCGCAAGGCCCTGGAAATGATGTTGGCATCTTCATTCATGTCCGTAAGCAGCTCCACCTTCTGGAACTTGTCTTGCACCACCACCGTGATCAGCCCATCCAGCCTGCTAACGTTGAGATATCCCCCCGCAGCCACCGCTGCCAGTAAGAGCAGCACGACACCAAAAGCCGCATTCAGTCTTTGTCCGATGTTCAAATTCTTCAACATACGCTACCCCTTGTGGCAATAAATGATTGGTGAAAAAAGCCCCAAAAGGGGCAATCAAGACCGCAATTCAAGAACACCTCCGGCCATTGGCGGAACGTTGCTCAGGATAGGTGCAAATACCCACATGTCCATGCTATGAAAATTCGGGAGGCAATGTCAAACACAAAAAATGCGGAATAATTTTGACCAGGCTACACAGACAGCTAGGAATGTCGGGCGGCAAGGGCGAGACAGCGGTGGCCTTCTTCGGGGCGGCCATGCTTAAGACAACCATTCCCGTAGAGCACGGCCTTGCGAACCAGCTCTGCGCTGGCCAGACAAAACTGGTCCGGGGTGAGGGAGGCGGAGGAGAGGAGTTTTTCCAGGGCCTGGATGCGGAGGCGGTCCATGCCGGTTTGAAACTGGACGGAGACCTGATCCGGCCTGCCGCCGTGTTTGGCAGTCAGCGGCGTATCAAGCAGGAAAAAGGGATGTGCGACACTGGCCCGAAGCCAGAATTCGTAATCCTCGCAGCAAGGAAAGCTTTCATCGAACAGGCCGACCCGGTCGAACAACTCCCGCCGGGCCATGACTGTGGACATCCCCACCATACAGAGGGCAAGATTGCGGGCAAAGATATCGCCGCCTTCCTTGGTGTGGTGCCTCTTCTGATTGAGGTGCTGGCCGTTGCGGAACCAGGTTTCCTGGGTGTGGGAGATGAGCAGCTCCGGTTGCGCCTCCATGGCGGCGGTCTGGAGGGCCAGTTTGTTGCGGGTGAACTGATCATCGGAATCGAGAAAGGCGAGGAGGGGATGGCGGGCCGCCCTGATCCCGGCATTCCGAGCTGCAGCCGGGCCACGGTTTTCCTGATACAGGCTGATAATGGCCTTGCCGTAGGAGGCAAGCAGCGCCTGGGTCTCGTCGCTGGAGCCGTCGTCCACCACGATGAGTTCGAAGTTGGGGTAGGTTTGGGCAAGGACCGAATCGATGGCCTGGGCCAGAAATTTAGCCCTATTATGGGTGGGGATGATGATAGAGACTGGGGTGGTTGGTGAAGGCATCAATCAATATACAACAATTCCCCGGAATGTTCGACGATCTCGGCCCCGCTCTCAAGGTGGCGGAGGATGATGCCTCCGTCCGGGGCAAGGCCCAACACCTCCGCCCGATACTGGGGCTGCTGCTGGACATCAAAACCGAACCAAACCCGACGGCCAACGGTGTCGCTCAACTCCCGCCAGGCGGTAAGCAGCAGGCTCTCCGGCAGGTCGGCGCCGGAACCGTCGTCCGCAGCCAGGCGTTGGGCCTCGTCATAGCAGAGCAGGCCGAAAGACCAAGAAAATTTGGCCAGCAATCGGGCGGCAAAAGCCGTCAGGTCGGTATCATGCCCGAGGATCTCCTTCATGGACACCGCCGTTGTGCCCAGCTCAGAGGGAAAGGCCAGGTTGTTGATATTGAGGCCCACCCCGATCAGGACATATTCCTCGGCATGGGTGGCGCTGGTAAAAGATTCGCAGAGCACCCCGCAAATCTTTCGCCCTGCCACATGCACGTCATTGACCCACTTGAGACGCGCATCAATGCCATAACTCCGCACCGCCTCGCAGCAGGCCATGCCAGCAGCGAGGGGATAGAGGCGCATGCTCTCGGGCAGCAGGGTGTTGGCCATGACCAAGGTCAGCCAGAGACCGCCGATCGGCGCGTGCCAGGAGCGCTGAAACCGGCCCCGGCCATCGCTGAGTTCATCGGCAAGAAAAAGCATGCCGCTGGGGCAGGACTGGCCGAGAGCCTCATATTCGTTGATCCGTTGCCGGGCAAGGGGCATCAGCCGTTCGGCTTGGGGTAGGTGCTGGATGGTGCTGCCCACCGGGGCGCCATACCGGTACACGGCCTGGACGACCTCGGCCGGATAGTGGGCGAGACGGGAAGGAATCTCCTCGGCGAAGATGAGTTGTGCTATTGCACATGAGCAGGCCGATGACAACGCAGATGTGGGCTGCTGAGCAAGTTACTCCCATTCGGCTTTGACGCGGGTGATAATCCGCTGAATCATGGGCAGCTTCTCCTGGGAACAGATGCCCAGCAGCGGCTCGCCCTGGGAGACGCTGACCCCCGGCTGGAAATACACGGAATGGATGATCCCCGGCTCCCCGGCATAATAGACCGGGGTATCGCGCTTCATCAGGGACATGGTGAGAATCTCGTCGCCGGGCTTGATGGAAACCCCCCGCTGGCCGTGCTTGTCGATCTTGGCCTGGAGATCGAGGGAAAAAAAATACTTGGCCCGCTCGGGCGCGTTGAAAGGTTCCAACACCTGGCGAAGAATGTTTTCAATGATTTCGCGCTTTTTTAGCGGATGACGGATGGTGAGAATCTTCTCGCCCGCCTCGACAAACTGACCTTCCAGGTCGCTACGGATAAAGGAAACCACGCCGTTGCTCGAGGAGAAAATCTTCTTCTGGTTCCCTTCTCGCAATATTTCATAGAGAAGGGTGCCCCGAACATGCTGCCACTCGCCGGACGGCCCTTCCACCTCGGCGTCTTCCTTCACCCGAAAGCGGACCTGACCGGTATGGACGGTACATACATCCATATAGTCAAAAGGATCGGAACGATACTTGCCAATTATTGCGTCGAAATCTATTTCGTCAGTCATCGCAAACCGTTGTGAATTAACAATTAGCTATCAGCTGTCAGCTATCAGCTGTCAACTTACCTATAATACAGATTGCTGCCACCCATGGTCAGCAAGGATTTATGCAGGTTGCGCCGAAATTCCCGACGGTCCCAGATACCCTGAATATGTCCGCGTTGCAGGGCATTGCGGGCGTTGTGGTAATCAGGCGGGATATCCTCTCCTGTTGTGTCGCGGATAACCCGTGGCCCGGCAAAACCGACCCGGCTGGAACGGATGGCAAACTGATACGGCGAACAGCCGAGAAAACTTGCCACCGGCCCGGCATAGGAATTGTTGTCGTAAACCACAATGTACAAGCCGCCCGAATCGATGTATTCCCGCACCGCCATGGTGCACTTGGGCATCTGCACCACACCAAGAGTTCCCTCGTGGATGCGGATGCCGCCGGTGGTGTGCACATAGGCCAACAGGGGGCGCCGTTTCAGCTTGGCCGATTCACAGGCCCGCACGAATTTTTCGCCCTCAGCCGCGCCAACGGTGCCGTTTCTGAAATCGCTGTACAACATGGCCACCACCAGATCAACGCCCATAACCCTGGCATCGAAGGTGATGATGCCGCTGCGCCGACCGGTTTTGGCAATGGCGGCCTGCAACTTCTTTTCAAACCCGGGATAGGCCAGGGGATTACCCGCGCAGACCCCTGGGTTGAATTCCCGAATGGAATCCGGATCGAAGAGATGCTTGAGATACCATTGATATTCCAGAGGGAAATGGTGGCCGCAATTTTCGCAAACCCCGCCGAATTCGCCATACAAATCAGGGACCCAGAGATCCTTGCACCCCTGCTTCTCAGCATTGGGGCAAGTCACGGTCCGGTCCTCATTGGCCAGCGGGCTGGTGTAGATATCCCCGAACTCGATGGGGTCTTCCCCGCCGCCGCTGCCGGCCACGGGGGATTTGCCCGGACGAACCCCCGGTTTCCGCGCAATAAAATCGTAGGCCGCAGTGATCGGAGAGGAAACCTGCTTAAGGAGCACGGAGCCCTCGCCGGACACATCCTGAAAAACCTTTTTCACCTGTTTCTGCTGACTCTTCAACAGATCATAGCGAAAAGTGTAGTACAGCTTGGCGATACTCTTTTTTGCCTTCTGACAAAAAGCGGAACAGGCAGAGCTCTCTTCGGAATAGGCCTTGCAGGACATGGCCCGGTATTTTTTCGAGCGCAATACCAGCAGCCGTTTGACTTCATCCTCGTTGAGATCCCAGGAGATCTCGATATGCGGCTCTTCCACGACCTGCTCTTCCGCCTTCTTCATCGTCAATTCATAGGCGCGAAAAGCCCTGAGGCTCTTGGTTTTCAAAACCACCTCGTCGGTGGCCCGGATGATCTCGCTCTTGAGCTGCCGGAAAAAACCGAAGTCATCGCGCTTGGCGCCCAGGGGCGGCTCGTAGATAATCCGGTCGATGGTCCCGAGCTTGAGGTTTTCTTCCGCCGTGATGTGCAACCGCTCAGCGCAGGCCTCCACCAGCTCTTTGGGCATCTTTTCGCCCTCGCGGATCTTGCCCTCAATGGCTGCCGCGCCTTCCGGGGAAATAACCGAATAGTAGCCGTGGGAGAACATCAACCGGGCATCGGTCATGCCCACGGCCTCGGCCCCGCCGGAGCCGCCTTCCGAGGTGACGGAAATCATCGGCACCCGCAGCTTGGCCATGGCGTAGAGATTTCTTGCGATCTGCTGGCCCGCGCCGGGGTAATCCTCCACCGGAAAGGAACCGGGGGTGAAGATATAGAAATGGATGGGAATGCCTTCGGTTTCAGCGACCCGCATGTAACGGAGGGCCTTTTCGTTGCCCCAGGGCTTGCTGCAGCCGCCGTTGCGATACTCCTCGCCATGCCCCTTCTCATGGCCGATAACCATGACCTGCTGCATCACCGACTTGTTTTTTACCCGGCGCATGATGCTCGCCCTGGCCGCAACCATGGAGGGATCGATGCTGACCTCCTCGGCACCGCCAAGCTCGGTATAATCCTCGTAGACATTCTCAAGGATGTCTTTCAGCGAGAACCGGTGGGGATTGCGGACAATGCGCACCCGGTCCATGGAGCTTAGGGTCTCTTCGCAGCGGGCCTCCAGAAAGGAGAGAGACTCCTAAAAAGCGCGGATTTCCTCGGCCAGTTGGTCTTCCGTGTACTCGTAGAATTTGTCCCGCAGGGTGACAAATTTTTCGCGCAGGCCGGAGAGATTGCCCCACTCGACGCCATCCTTGATCTGGCTCAGATAGCTGGTGCGTTCTTCTACCTTGAGCAGTCGTTTTCGTAAATCTTCCATAGAGTAATTACCTGTGCCAGTGACAGCAGCGTAAGCGATGCTGCCGGCTCATCAGAAGGTGAGCAATCGGGCTATGTTTTCTTGAAGATAGGGAAGGTTGGTCATGATCTGGCCACCTGCGGCATTGTTGCCTTCAATGGCCACTTCCGACAGAAATTTCCGGCCCCTTTCCTTGGCTTCTTCCATGGTATCGCCCCAGACCAGGGCCAAGGCCAGGTTGGGATCATACTCGCTGGGGATCGCGTAAGTTCGGTCGGTGGGCACATGGCTGTAAACCGCAGACCAGTCGTACTGGGGGTAGGAAAACTTGGAAATCGTCCCGATCCAGGGAGCAAAGCCGCGGGCGGTGTCTTCCGCAACAATCCTGAACTCGATACTCGCACCCCGGGAGGTGATATCGCCCTGGTGAAAACCCATCTTGTCGCCTAACGCCAGGCGAATCTGCTCGCGAATGAGGTTGGGATGCTTGTTGTTTATGTAGCTGACCCGGGCGGAGACATCATTTTCCACCTGGATTCGGGTGTTGACCTCAAGAAGATAGGGCTGGCCGTCCCGAGTGACGATCCACTCCCAGGTGCCGACGTTATCGTAGCGGACATGGGCGGCAAGCTTGAGCGAATACTCAACAACCTTGTCCAACACCTCCTGCCCGTTAAAATCATAGGAGAAACAGGAGTTGTCGAAACCGGGCGCAGCCTCAAGCCGTTTCTGACGACCGGTGCTCTGGATGGTGCAGTTCCGGGTGCCGAAATGCACCCGCTCGCCATGCCGACTACAAACCAGCTGGACCTCAAGATGATTGAAGTCGCGGATCCGTTGTTCGATGAGCACCCCGCCATCCCCGAACTGCCGCTTGGCATAATTCTGGACCTGGCGGTAGATGCGGCGAAAATGTTCGATCTGGTAGACCTCTTCGATGCCCATGCCGCCGCCGCCGGCCGCCGCCTTGACCAAGATGGAAGGATTCTTGACCTTATCGTCCTGGGTTTCGAGAAGATGAAGGGCGACATCCTCGGCCTCCATCTCGTTGTAAATGGGACCGTCGGTGCCTGGAATGGTAGGAATACCAAGCCGGTTGGCAACCCGCTTGGTATTGATCTTGTCGCCAAGATCCTTGACCACTTCCCATTTCGGGCCGATGAAGGTCAGGGGCCGGTTGCGGATCGTGACCCGTCGGGCAAAGCGAAAATCCTCGGAGAAAAATCCGTAGCCGGGATGGATGGCGGTGCAATTGGTGTGATCCGCCACGGAAAGAATATCATTGGGATCGGTATAGGACGATACCCGCCAAGCCCGGCGGATATTGCTCTGGCTGTCCAGATTGCGGCGCACATGTTCGGATTCCTCATCCGCCGCAGTGTAGATCACAGTATAATCAAGACCCAGGTCTTTACAGGCCTCCATGATCCGCAGGGCAATCTCGCCCCGATTTGCAATCAAAACCTTGTCTTTCAAGCGAACCCTCGATATCGGTTGCGGGGCAGGCAGCACCGTTCACCATATCCCCATAAAACAAAAAGGAAAACCAAGAACGATCACTTCGCCGTTTCCATCGTTTCCATTTTTCTAGTTTTTACTAATTTTTATGGCAAATGAAAAGGATGAATTCCGCTGATCTTGTAACAAGGGAAGAAAGCACCGGCAAGACAGCTGGGTCTTGTTGCAACTGCTTCAATTCTCCCCCGGAGAAAAAACCCTCCAACTCGTGAAGCGCATTCTGTTGAAACAGCATAGTGCTCTATGGTATAGTGAACCCGTTTTTGAATTGTTCGCCATGGGGAAGCATGCCTCCCATGGTCAAAGTGTGGCTCTTATACCGATTTTAAAGGTAAACGTCAATTTTTTTTCTTGACACCCCCGGCTATTTCCTTTAGCCAATGCATGTTGCGACCGATTCCATATTTTTTTACCGGGCGACACCGCCCGAGTGCACCACCAACGGTGCGTCAGGCCCGTTGTCATACCCATAGGACTCTTACCCCCGCATGGACACCTCTGCCCCGGACAACGGCAACTCGCCTTTCAAGCGCATCCTCAATTTTTTCGGCATCAACCGCGCCCCCGACACCACTGAAGACATCGAGCAAGAAATACAGGAACTCCTCGATGACGGCGAAGAACAGGGGTTGATCTCCCGCGAGGAAGGGGAGATGATCAGCTCCATCCTGGAGTTCCGGGACACCTTGGTCCGCGAGATCATGACCCCCAGAAGCGACATGGTCAGTGCCGAGGCACAGGTGTCGGCCGCCGACCTTATCCAGCTGATCACCGATGAAGGATACACCAGAATCCCCATCTACCAGGATTCCCCGGATAATATCATCGGTATCCTCCATGCCAAGGATCTGCTCCCCTTCTGCCTCAGCGCCGCCACCATGCCCGCGGCCTCGGAGCTGGTCAAACCGGCCTTTTTCGTGCTGGACACCCGCAAGATCGTCAACCTGCTCAAGGATTTCCAGAGCCAGAAAGGCCATCTGGCCATAGTCACCGATGAGTTCGGCAGCGTCCGCGGCTTGGTAACCCTGGAAGACGTGCTGGAGGAAATCGTCGGCGAGATCCGCGACGAATACGACAAAACGGAAAAACGTTGGAAGGTGGTGAACAAAAACGTGCTCCTCACCGATGCCAAGGTCAACCTTGAGGAGGTTGAGGATTTCTTTGGCATTACCCTGCCGGAAGGTCCCTACGAATCGGTGGGCGGTCTGATCATCCACCAGCTGGACCGAGTGCCGCCGGTGGGCGCCACCATGCTCATCAACACCCTGGTCTTTGAGGTGGTTTCCGCAGACCGGCGACGCATCCACACCGTAAAAATCCAGAACAAGCCCGACTGATGCCTCGTCTATCCCCACGTCCCGAAAGCGCAAGCCATTTCGGCAGGGCCTGCCTGCTGGTGTTGTTGACCAGCGCCCTGTTATGGGCCGCCTCTCCTGGGGTCATTGCCCTGCCCCAGCTTGCCTGGCTGGCGCTGATCCCTCTTTTTTGGGGTCTCCACAACCAGCCCCCGCGCAGAGCCGCCCTGCTTGGCCTCATCTGCGGCCTGGCCTATTATCTGCCCCTGCTGTATTGGATTATTATTGTCCTGGCCACCTATGGTCAGGTACCGGTGCCCATCGCGGTGCTGGCCCTGATTTTTCTTGCCCTGTACATGAGCTGCTATCTGGCGGGATTCGCCTTTTTCTGCGCCAAAACAGGGCCGCGGCTCCCTCTGCTCGTTTTCGCCCCGGCCTGCTGGGTGGCGCTTGACCTGATCCGCAGCCGGTTGTTCACCGGTTTTCCTTGGCTTGATCTGGCTTACACCCAGTACAATTTGCCCCTGCTTATCCAGGTTGCCGACCTGGCAGGCCATTATGGCCTCACCTTTCTCATGGTGCTGGCAAACGCCCTGATCTTTACCCTTATCGCCTCGTTCATTCGGCGCAAGGCGGCAAGCTCCCCTGCGCTCATCGGCGCTGCGGCAGTCCTGCTGCTGATGGCCTCGGGCTACAGCCTTTGGCGGATACACACCCTCCCTGAAACCATTGCCCAGGCAGAGCAAATGCAGATAGCCATAGCCCAAGGCAATATTCCCCAGGATCAAAAATGGCAGCCTGCCTTTCAGCGGGAAACCATTGACACCTACCTCCGCCTGAGCCAGGAGCTGTTCTCCACCAAAAAACCACAGCTCATTGTCTGGCCGGAAACAGCCCTGCCGTTTTATCCCTTTGAGCACCCTCTTTTTCTCCGGCTGCACAGCGAACTCACCCGACCATACCGGACATTTCTGCTCACCGGCGCGCCCCACCGGGAAAAGACCTCGCCTGACGAGCCCATCACCTATGCCAACAGCGCCTTCCTGCTCTCCCCGGACGGCCTGGTCACCGGCCGTTATGACAAGCAGCACTTGGTGCCCTTCGGCGAATATATTCCCTTGCGCTGGCTGTTGGGCTTTGCCTCGCCGCTGGTGGAAACCCTGGGTGCCTTCTCCCCTGGCCAAAGCAACACCCCCTTGGCTTGCCAGAACAGCCGGATCGGGGTATTGATCTGCTTTGAAAGCATCTTTCCGGAGATTTCCCGCCAGCAGGCAGAGGCCGGGGCAAATCTCCTGGTCACCATTACCAACGATGCCTGGTTTGGCAGGTCGAGCGCCCCTTGGCAGCATCTGGCCATGGGGGTCTTCCGGGCGGTGGAGACGAGAAAAACCCTGGTGCGCGCGGCCAACACCGGAATCAGCACCTTCATCGACCCCATGGGCCGGATCGAAGGTGCCTCCCCCTTGTTCAGCGAATACGCCCGCAGTCAGCCGGTCGCCCTACTGAACGGCTTGACCTGCTATGTCCGCTGGGGGTATCTTTTTCCGTGGGTCTGCCTCATCCTGACACTGGCTGGCCTGTGGCGGTGTTATGCACGCAGGGAAAATACCAAGAAAAAATAACACCAAGGCACACCAACTCTTACCATTAGGAGAACACACCATGTCTGCGGAACTCAAACAGAAGATTCAAGATCTCAAGGGGCGCCTCATCTCCCTGAAGGAGCATCTTTGAGGTAGATCACAAGAGAGAACGGTTGCAGGAGCTGGAACAGCTCACCCTAGCCCCGGCTTTCTGGGATAACCAGGAAAACGCCCAGAAGGTGCAGCGGGAGCAAGGCGGCATCCAGAATATTGTTGAAGGCTGGGACGCTTCCCAGGCAGAACTGGAAGAGGCGGAACTCCTGCTCGAAATGGGCATGGCCGAAGGCGACGAGGACACCCTCACGGAGGTTGGCCAGGCACTGGATGCGCTCATTGAGCGGGTCGAGACCGTGGAGCTTGAGTGCATGTTCACCGGCGAGCACGACGCCAGCAACGCCATGATCACCATCCACGCAGGCGCGGGCGGCACCGAGGCCCAGGATTGGGTGAGCATCCTCCTGCGCATGTATCTGCGCTGGTGTGAGGCCAAGAAATTTCCCACCGAGATACTCGACATGCTGCCCGGCGACGAGGCAGGGGTCAAGAGCGTTACCATCATGGTCACCGGCCATAATGCCTATGGCCTACTGCGCTCGGAGATGGGCATCCACCGGCTGGTGCGTATCTCCCCCTTTGACGCCAGCGGCCGACGGCATACCTCCTTTGCCTCAGTCTTCATTTTCCCTGAGCTGGACGACAATATCCAGGTGGACATCAACGACAAGGATCTGCGCATCGACACCTACCGAGCCAGCGGCGCAGGCGGCCAGCACGTCAACAAGACCAGTTCGGCCATCCGCATCACCCATCTGCCCACCGGCATCGTGGTCCAGTGCCAAAACGAACGCAGCCAACACCGCAACAAAGACACGGCCATGAAGATGCTCAAGTCCCGGTTGTACGACAAGGAGCGGGCTGAACAAAAAGAACAGCACAAGGATATCGCCGGCGAGAAAAAGGAGATCGCCTGGGGCAGCCAGATCCGCTCCTACGTGATGCAGCCGTACCGGATGATCAAGGACCACCGCACCAATTTTGAGGTGGGCAATGTGGACAGCACCTTGGACGGCAACCTTGATCCGTTCATCAAGGCCTATCTCTTGTGGCAACGATAGACCCCCGCCAGTGCGCAAAATGCGGGGCCTGCACCGTGGTCTGCCCGGTCTTTCAGGCCACGGGCCGAGAATCGCTCTCGGCCCGTGGCAGACTGCACCTTCTGGGACGGCTTGATCCGGACCAGGCTTCGGCTGCCTACGCGGAGATTCTTTCCCAATGTCTGCTCTGCGGGGCTTGCCGCTCCGTGTGCTCACGGGGGCTCGATCCTCCTGCCCGCTTTCTTGCCGGACGAGAACGGCTGGAGAAAACCGCAGGCCGCCATGCCTTACTCAGGACCATCACCCGGAAGGCCTTGGGTAATCCAGCCCTGTTGGCGACCATTGCCAGCCTGGGTCGGCCCCTGCTGGACCTGCTGCCAGCCGACAGCGGCCTACGTCTGCGCCTCGGCCTGCCGCAGGAGGGGCCAGCCGCCTCCAACTCCAGTTCAGAACAAACACTGCAGGTACAATCCGAACACCCCGCCTTGGCCTTTTTCCCCGGCTGTTACGCTACCCATCTGCACCGGGAAATCGGTGCAGCAACGGAGCGAATAGCCGCAGCCTTCACCGGCAATCCCCCGCTCAGGCCAACGCAGCAATGCTGTTGCGGACTTGCTGCGGAAAACGCCGGTGACACCAGCACGGCCAGGCGCCTTGCCAGACAGAACATCCTTGCCTTTGCCGGAGGCACCCTGCCCATCCTGACCTCCTGCGCTTCCTGCTACAGCCAGTTGCGCCGCTATCCTGAACTGCTTGCCGATGACCCTGAATGGCGCGACAAGGCCCAAGCCTTTGCCGATCGGCTCCTTGAATTTTCCACCTTTGTGGCCCAGGCCATGGAGGCTGATCCGGCTTTCCGCTTTGCCGCTTCAGCCACAGCCCGCACCGTGGTCTACCACGATCCCTGCCACCTGAGGTTTCCGTCCCAAATCACCGGCCCGCCCCGAGAAATTCTCCGGGCCATTCCCGGTCTGCACCTGGCCGAACTTGCCAACGGCCCACAATGCTGCGGCCAGGGAGGCCTGTTTCATCTGGCCCAGCCGGAGCTGGCGGCAACCATCAGAGGCCGGCTGCTCAACCAGTTGACACTGACAGCGCCCGATCTGGTGACCACCACCTGCTCCGGCTGCCTCATCCACATCCAACAGGGCCTGGGCCATGATCCGGCGCAACCCGAGGTCCGGCATCTGGCCATTCTCCTGGCAGAACTCCTGTAAGAAAAATCCCAGGCTAAAAATTTCTTCTTGCACCCCCTGCTGATCCTTGCGTAATTTTTCCGGGCATTATAATGTATCCCCGGACAGGTTCTACTGCAGAGAGATTGCCCGAGGCGTGCAGCGGCTGCTTCATTTTGCGTATCAAAACAAGGAGAACACACAATGACCATGACAGCGCGACGTTTTTTCGGCTGTTTGCCCATGCTTTTCGCAACCCTGATTCTGACCTCGCCCTGCCAGGCCGGGGTTGACTGGGAGGTAAGCAATACCCTGAAAACCCCCACCGCCCCACTGGACGTTGCCGCCTCACTTGACGGCAAATGGGCCTTTGTCCTGACCGAAGGCGGCAAGCTCCTGATCTATTCCGACAAGGGCGCCCTGGAAGACACCATCACCGTTGACCCGACCATGGACCACATCGCCTCCTCCGGCCTGCAAGCGGCCAACCTCCCGGACCGGGTCTATCTGGCCAGCAGCAAAAGCAAGACCGTCCAGACCGTTACCCTGGATTTTTCCGTGCAGATCAATATTCAGGGTGCCCCGTTTCTTGGACAGGAAAACGCCCCGGTGGTCATTGTCGCGTTCAGCGACTTTGAATGCCCCTACTGCGGCACGGTGGGCGCCTTGTTTGACGAGGTGCTGGCCAAGCATCCCAAGGAGGTCAAGATCGTTTTCAAACAATTCCCCCTGGCCATGCACAAACTGGCCCAGTCCGCCGCCCTTGCCTCTTTGGCAGCCCACCGCCAGGGCAAGTTCTGGCAATACCATGACCTGCTTTTTGAAAACCAGAAGAGTCTTTCCGAGGCAAAATACGTAGAGCTTGCCAAGAAGCTTGGCCTTGATCTGGACCGATTCAACAAGGATTCCAAGGCCCCGGTCAACCAACAGACCCTGGAGCGCGACATGGCAGACGCCCAACTTGCCGGAGTTCGTGGCACCCCAACCATTTTCGTCAATGGTCGCCGCCTGAAAGAACGCAACATCAAGGACCTGCAGCAGATGATCAGCCAAGAACTGGCCAAACGCGGCAAGGGCGGCGCCCCCCGTTGAGCAAACGCGAAATCACCCTGGCCGATAACAGCACCGCCCTGCTGGTCTACGGCGACCTGAACAAAAACCTTGCCGTTATCGAGGAGGGAACCGG
>JAPLJG010000022.1 GCA_026388735.1 Deltaproteobacteria bacterium | reverse complement strand
ACCAGCATCTCTCCGTGCGTCTCGATCAGGGAAAGATTCATGAGCCCCTGCTCGTCATCGAAGATGCGGAGATTGGCAATCTTGTCGGCCAGGAATGCGGCGTCCTGTTCCGTGTCGTTTTTGCCAACGCCGAGAAGGACAAGCAACCCCGATTCGATGGCGCCGCAGACTTGCCCATCTACACAAACAGAGGCCTGGCTTACCCTTTGCACTACGGCGCGCATGGAATTTTTTCCTGACCTTCTGGGGGGGGCGGGCTAAGATTGCCCAAGGTATATTGCAGGATGGCTGTTGCCGCAAGAGTTGCCGTCTCGGCACGCAGAATGCGCGGCCCTAGTGAGACGGGGATAAAGCCTTCCTGTTGGGCACAGGCAACCTCTGTTTCGCTGAACCCACCCTCCGGGCCGAGGAGGAACAATACGGAGCGGCAATCTGTTGCCTGAACGGCAAGAACCTCATTCAGTGTTTGCCGGGTCTCGTGTTCCCAGAAGATCAACCGTGTTTCGCAAGGCGGGGGCTGGGTCATGAGATCGGTTATCTCTCGGGTATCATGAATTGCCAGTGGCTTGGCCCGGTCGCATTGCTTGCAGGCCTCGAGGACGATGCGCTGCCAGCGCTCCATCTGTGTATCTTTTAGCGTTTTATGGATTCCGTGCTCCGAATAAAAAGGCCAGATTGCATCCACCCCTAGCTCCGTGGCTTTTTGCAGAATAAGGTCCATTTTCTGGCCCTTGAGCAGGGCTTGCCCCAGGTGGAGACGGACCTTTGGCGGGAGATCTTGGGTGTGTTCGATGATGGTTGCAGTTACCCGGTCTTTGAGAATTTGCTCGATGCGGGCCTGGTACCGTGCGCCGGTCCCGTCAAAAAAAGTAACGGGATCGCCAGGGGCAAGCCTGAGGACGGACCGGAGATGGTGGGCCTCCGGACCGGTCAGCTGCACGGTCTCTCCCGTGATGTCTGTCGGATTTATGAAAAAGCGGCGGAGGCTCATGGGCGTTTATGGCTGCATGAAGAGAAGTGCGCTCCATTCCCCTTCGCTTCGGGTTTCCTGATGTTTCAGGCCAAGAGCGTTGTAGGCTGCGCGGATGTTGTCGGTCTGGTGGCCGGTCAGGATTCCAGCCATGATGAGTCTGCCGTTGGGGGCCAGGCGCGCAGCAAGGCTGGCGGCAAGGTCAATGAGCGTATCATGGATGATGTTGGCGATGACAAGATCGAATTGCCGAGGGATGTCTTCCAGGGCGACGCCATCTGCCTTAATGGTTGGAGTCAGACCATTGCGCAGGATATTCTCTTCCGCCACCACCACGGCTTCTGGGTCATTGTCGATGGCCAGCACCTCCTGGGCGCCAAAAAGGGCGGCGGCCATGGCCAGGATGCCTGTGCCTGTGCCTACATCGAGAACGGTTTTGGGAGGGGTTTTTGTGCCATGAAACAGCCCCTCGACGAATTCCAGGGCCAGCTTGGTGCTGGCGTGGTGACCTGTGCCAAAGGCCATCCCCGGGTCCATCTCGATAACCTTTTCGCCTGGGCCTGGCTGGTATGATTCCCAAGTGGGCTTGATGACCAGATGGGCCGTGATCGGCAGGGGCTTGAAGCCCTCTTTCCAGGTCTTGTTCCAGTCTTCATCGGCAATGATTTCTGTTTCAAGCCGCGTTTTGCCTTCTTCTGAGGCGAGGTGGGCGAGTTCCTGGAGGTATTCGGTAATTTTTGCCAACTTTTCCTGGGCATGGGGGCCATTTTCCAGGTAGCCGACAATCTGTTCTTGGGCGGCATTGGCCGACACCACTGGGATTTGTTCGACTCCGCCGGTCTGCTCGCATATGAAATCGGCAATGGGATCGGAGATGGTCTCGCTGGCGGTGATCGTGATTCTAAGCCACGATTTGTTCGGCGGAGGTGCTTGGCTTTTTGCTGGCATGGGGCTTCCTGCGGGAAAGTGATTGCGGTTGTTAAAGAAATAAGCTGGAAACTGTATCGGAGTGCGTTACTCTACTGGATGCTGTATTCTCCGGCAAGCGCTAGTTGGATAAAGGGTATGGATTGTAGTTGTGGTCGTTTCTTATCTATATATAACATCGGGTTTATGTGATGGACGAAAAAATGATACAGGAACTCCTGGTAAAGGTGAGTAGCGGTGCATGTAGTGTTGCCGATGCTTTGGCAGAATTGAAGAACTTTCCTGCCGAGATGCTTTCCTGCGCCCACCTCGATCATCATCGCCGCCTGCGGACCGGGGTGCCGGAAGTGGTGTATGGGGAGAATAAAACGGCTGGTCAGATCGTCGAAATTTTGAAAAAATTACTTCGGTTTTCACCTGCGGTAATGGCCACGCGGGTGAGTCAAGAAAAAGGGGAGGCGGTTTGTCTGGAAATTCCCGGGCTTGTTTATCATGAGGCAGCCCGGATGTTGACCGCGCAGAGGGAGGTGAAGCAGCAGGGGGGCGATGGCGAGGCAGGGCTGGTGTTGGTGCTCACAGCCGGAACTTCTGATATCCCTGTGGCTGAGGAAGCCGTTGTTACCTTGCGTTGTTTGGGGCAAGAGGTCGAAGGGATGTATGATGTCGGGGTGGCAGGAATTCATCGGCTGCTTTCGCGTCGGGAACTTCTCGACCAGGCCGATATATTGATTGTGGTCGCCGGGATGGAAGGCGCGCTCCCCAGCGTGGTCGGTGGGTTGGTGGATAAACCAATTATCGCGGTTCCCACCAGTGTTGGCTACGGGACAGGCCTGGGTGGTATTGCTGCGCTTTTGGGGATGCTCAACAGCTGCGCTCCTGGAATTGCGGTCGTTAATATCGACAACGGCTTTGGTGCCGCGTGCTTGGCCGCAAGTATCATGAGGCAAATCATAGGTCGGGCCGGTGTTTCATGATGTTATTTTTGCTAGTAACCGTTGTTTATTTGTAAGGGGCAAGCCGGAGAATGCTAATATTTCTGACTGGCGCAGAGGGAATATTTTCTGGAGCGCCGCAGAAAAACAACGAGTTACGATTGGCGGCTCCATGGAGGGTGTGTTTTTTGAGATTTCCGCATTATTGCTGTTGACAAGGGTGGGCGCTTCGGCTATTTTGGCCCCCGAACGATAACCCGGCACCATGACGAGAGTCGTTAAAAACGTCAGAAAACATCTTGACGGGCTCCGGTGTTTCGGTTATCTTCTTTTTTTCCCAATAAGTGGGAAGCCTTGGTTTTCCTGGGTGCAGCGATCATTGAAAACTGAATAGTGAGCAAAGTAGAAGATGGGCCCCAAGAAACCGGAGCTTCGGCTTCGGGAGTTTTTATTGCATTAAAGAGATCAGAATCTCTGTTGAAGAATAACGAGACCTTCGGGACTTGT
>JAPLJG010000016.1 GCA_026388735.1 Deltaproteobacteria bacterium | reverse complement strand
TGTT
The DNA here is from genome assembly GCA_026388735.1 of Deltaproteobacteria bacterium. Classification (GTDB taxonomy): domain Bacteria; phylum Desulfobacterota; class Desulfobulbia; order Desulfobulbales; family Desulfurivibrionaceae; genus Thiovibrio. The sequence goes on along the minus strand of JAPLJG010000016.1, from coordinate 5,471 downwards.
GACGCAAAGCCTCCATGCCTGTTTTCCAGTTAAGCGACAGCCTGCTTTTTCCGCCTCCGGCCTTGGCCAGGGAAGACGGCCTGCTGGCGGTGGGCGGCGATCTCTCCGTACCCCGCCTGCTGCTGGCCTATGAGCACGGCATCTTCCCCTGGTATTCTCCTGGCGAGCCGATTCTCTGGTGGTCGCCGGACCCGCGTCTTGTCCTGATTCCCGAAGAATTCCATCTGGCAAAACGGTTGGCCCGCACCATCCGGCAACAGATCTTTCGCCTCACCTTTGATACGCATTTTGCGCGGGTTATCCGAGCCTGCTCCCAAACCCGTCGCAAAGAGGGCCAAGGCACCTGGCTGGACGAGGCCATGATCGAGGCGTACTGCCAACTGCATGACTTGGGCCACGCCCATTCGGTGGAGTGCTGGCAGAATGGGGAACTGGTCGGGGGCCTCTACGGAGTGGCGCTGGGAGGGGCATTTTTCGGGGAGTCCATGTTCAGCCTGGTGCCAGACAGCTCAAAGGTGGCCCTGGCCGGGCTGGTTGAGCGCCTGAAAGCCTGGGAGTTCGAGCTGATCGATTGCCAGGTCGGCACCGGACATTTACAGCGGCTCGGGGCCAGGGAGATTTCCGGGGCGGAGTTTTCCACCCGGCTGGCCCAGGCGGTGGCCAGGCCAAGCAGAGTGGGTCAATGGAGTAATGGCTGAAAAAGATGTATCCGGGAAATGCAGCACGAAGTGAGTCTGTTCATTTCTTTGCTTGCCCAAAGAAACGAACCAAAGAAAGTGCACCCTGTGTCTCTTGTCCCGCCATAGGCGGGATGCCCTGTGCTCCTCGATGCTGCCGGGGCTTTGCAAACTCGGCTTTCGCCTCAAACAGTGCAAATCCCCTTTTCGGCAGCCTCTCCGGTGCTCGGCTGCGTGCCAATGGGATTTCCCCTTCCCCCATTTGTCCTGCCGCGCCTCGCAGACGGGGGCGGGAAAAGATGAGGGAACTGTTTGAGGGCGAAGCCCGAGTTTTTCCGCGTCCCGCCCTCGACGAGAAGTAAGGGAAGCCCGCAGGGCCAGGACTGGTTGGGGTGCCGTTTTCTTGTTTCTTCTTTTGGGCACGCAAAAGAAGAAAGAGAAACAGCAGAGAGATTCTTCTTCCCGACCTTCCTTGGGATTTCCGAATAAACCAACGCTCAGGATATCTCGCAATACCTGAAAAACAAATCCGCAAGGGTGGCTATCCCTTCCGAATCAATCCCCACCTGCCTTGCCACAGTCCGATACACCTCCCTCCGAGAACAACCCCTCTCGCGCAAGGCAGCCAGAGACAAAGAACCGTCCGACTTGGAAAGCTTCCGACCATCTTCGCCCCACACCAGGGGATGATGCCGAAAAACCCCGGCCGCAAAAAAATCGTCCCCGTGCAACCCGGCAAGAAAAAGCTGAGCTGCGGTGGAAGGCAGCAAATCCTGGCCGCGGACAATGAGATTGATCCGGTCATCAAGATCATCGACCAGGCTGACCAACTGGTAGGCTGGCAGATCTTCCTTCCGCCAGAGAACAAAATCCCCCATCGCCTTGCAAAGCGCCACCTCCTGTCCTTCCACCCGCAACACGCTCCCCTGCGGAACCCGCACCCGTTGCGCCTGCCCTGCCCAGGACGCCTCCGACCCAACAGAGCGCTCCCGACAAAACCCTGGATACACCCCCTCCGGCGCGAGGCTCCTGATCATTCTGCGTGAACAGCCGCAGGGATAGAGATGCCCGAGGCGACGAAGCTCGGCCAAAAATTCACGATACCGCTCAAGCCTGAGCTGCTGGGAAAAACAACGGCGGAAATCATCCGGGCCAGTGGGGCCTTCATCCCAGGTGATCCCGAGCCAATCGAGCTGGAGGAAGATATCCTCAAGAAACTCTGGCTTGGTGCGCAGGCAATCGGCGTCATCAATCCGCAGCCGCAACGTGCCGCCCGCCTTGCGCACCATCAGCCAGGTAAGGACAAAATTGACCGCGTTGCCGAGATGGAGCAGGCCGCTGGGAGTGGGGGCAATGCGGGAACGAATCATCATCTTCACTCTCCGGACCAAAAGAGGCTAAAACGAACTGATCCCAGGCCCACGCAGTAAGCGGCCACAGGGTGCCGCAGATGCAAGGAAGAGGCCTGCGAAGTGTGCTATTGCACATGAGCTGACCGATGACACGGCAGATGCGGTGCCATGTGGTCGCTTACGTTAGAAAAGCTTGCCGTCGCGGCTATGCCTGAGGATAAGCTGGCGAAACATCTCGATGATGCCCCGGGCCAACAGGTTGATGGATTGGGCGTTGATATTTTCCCCAGCCGAGTGGTCGAGCAGGATGTTCAATTTCGAGGCAAAGCCCTCTTCCGGCTCCCAGTAGTTGATCAGGAAAGGCACCTTGGGCAGGGGCAGGATCAGGAGGGAATGGTCTGCGCCGCCGGACATGGCCACGGGCTTGGCCCCGAAAAGATGGAGCATCTCAAAAACCAGGGAGCAATGGGCATCGGCCAGTTGCCGCAAGGGTTCTTCGCAGCGGTGGCTGAAATACTGGCTCCATTCGGCAGCACCGGGCAAGGTGGCATAGGGCACCCACTCGCCCTGCGGCTCTTGGCCCTTACAGAGAATACAGTAGTGCAGCAGGGGAACATAGATCCAGTGGTTGAGATGGCAGTCGGAAACCATTTCCCCTGAGGGGGTAATAAGAAAATCCTTGCCCAAGCAGTTGATGGCCAGATTTCCGCCAGCCAGCCGCGCCCCGATCCGTGGGGCAACAAGAGAAAAATCAAGCCCAGACACCTCCCGTTGCAGCGCTTGGATGGCCTGCTGATGGTCGTCTTCCAGGCTTCGCCGCCGGACAATCCTCTGGCTCAACTGCTTGGCCGCCGCAGGGGCCAGATAAGGGCAGGCGGTCAATTGCTTTTGCCCCTGTAGAATTGCGGCGGCAAAGGCCATGCACGAAGGAACCCCGCACTGGCCGCAGTTTGTTTTTGCCAGGGCTGCGTATATCTCCAGGGGGTTTTTTATCTCGGACATGGTTCCATGTTCTCCCATAAAAAAAGAGGCCCGCAGGCCTCTTTTTTTACCTGCACTCTGTTCGCCGCAACAATCAGGCGAGCTTGTTCCAGCCAGTAGATTTTCTAAAACTGCCGGCATGGTCGACCAAAAAGCATTCGAGCCCGGGCCGACTGTTAACAAAGGCAAGGCCCTCTGCGGGCTGCATGACAAAAAGCGCGGTGGACATGGCGTCGGCATCCATCACCGACGACTGCCCCTTGACCGTCACACTGGTGGACTGTATCGGAGAATGCCCGGTGCGGCCATTGACGATGTGATGGAAGATCTTTTCCTTGTCATAGAAGGCTTCGTAATCGCCGGAGGTACAGATGGCGCCGGTACCCATGCTGACGATCTCGGGATAATCCTTGTGTTTGGCCGGGTCCTGGATGGCCACGGTCCAGGGCTTGCCCTTTGCCGCCGAACCGCTGGTCCGGATATCGCCGCTGCAGTTGATGAGATGGTTGACCACCCCCCTGCTGCTCAAAATCTCGGAAGCCCGATCAACGATGTAGCCCGGCGCGATGGCGTCCAGGGTGATGCCCATGCCCTCACGGGCAAAGGAAACCTTGCCTTCACCAAAACGGATATGTTCCGACCCCACCCGGGGCAACAGCGCGGCGATCTCCGCCTCGGTCGGCTTGCGCCCGGCAGCAAAACGCTCTTGGTACAGGTCGAGCACGGGCTGAACCGTGATGTCAAAGGCCCCACCGGTCTGTTTGTGATGGTAGAGAGAACGGGCCACCACCTCCACCACTTCCATCTGGCCCTGGGGCAGAGTGCCGGTTCGGTTCAGATGGGCAAGCGGGGTGGAGGAGTCGTGACGGCTGAGCAGCTTGCACAACCGGTCGATCTCCGCCCAGGCAAGCCCGATGGCATGCTCCGCCTCGTCCCGCGAAGGATGGATGGCGGTGATGGCCAGAAAAGAGCCCATGGACAGCCTGGTTTCAGAGACCTTGTATTCCTTGGGGCCAAAGAGCACCGCCTCCGCCTGGGGTGTGGGCAGCAGAGCCGCGCCTGCCGCGCCGAGGCCGAGCAGGCCGGAAAGCTTCAAAAAGGACCTTCTCTTCTCATCGCACAGATGCGGCATGATTGACTTTGTCTTCATCTTTTTCCTCTTTTCACTATCTAGGATGCCATCTTCAGGCCTTCGGCCTGCCGAGCAATGGCTGCTCTTCCCTCGTATTTCCGCATGATATTGCGGGGACATTTTTCCACACAAATTTCCTGGCACTCCGGGCCATAGGCAATGCATTTCGGATGGTCGACCTTGATCAGGCCGTCCACATAGGCAACGGCTTCAGCCGGACATTTTTTCACACACATCTTGCAGGAGATGCAGCCCACTTCGCAGACCTTTGTGACATTCTTACCAAGATCCTTGGTGCTGCACGGCACATACACCCTGGCCTTGAGGGTCATCAATTCGATGATCCGCTTGGGGCAAGCGCGAACGCAGGTGCCGCAGGCCACGCATTTGTCGGGGTCCACCTTCGGAAAACCGTCCACCATGGTGATGGCGTCAAAGGGGCAACTCGCTGCGCATTCCCCGAGGCCGATGCAGGCATAGTTACAAGCCGAAGGGCCACCGAAACCGAGATTGGCTGCGGTGCAGGAGGCAAAGCCGATGTACTCATGCTTGTGGCTAACCCTGCCTTCCTTGCGGGAACAGCGGACCAGGGCGATCATATCCTCCACCTCAGTCATCTTCTTGCCGGTGAGCTGGGCCACCCGCTCGGCCACCTTCTCCTTGCCGGGAAAGCAGAGGTTGGGCGGAACCTCGGGGTTGGTGACCACCGCGATGGCATACCCCTCGCAGCCCGGATAGCCACAGCCGCCGCACTGGGCACCGGCCAAGGACTCCAAGACCTCTTCGATCAGAGGATTGGCCTCAACGGCGAAGCGATGCGCCGCCAGGGCAAGGCCGATGCCGAAGAAAAGGCCGATGCAGCCCAGAAGGGCGATGCCCCCAAGGGCGAGTTTGACTAATGCTGGATCCATTTCCACACCTATCCCACGTAAACCACTAGAAAAGAGTCAGCCCGGAAAATCCCAGAAACGCCAGGGCAAACTGTCCGGCGACAATAAAGGCGATGGGCACGCCCTTGAAGGTCGTCGGAATATTGGCCAGCTCCATCCTCTCCCGCACCGAACTCATCAGGTACAGGGCCAGGAGGAAGCCGCCGCCTGCCCCCAGGGCAAGCATGAAGGATTCAAGAAAATTGTATTCGTTGTCCGCCAGGATCAACGGCACCGCGATGATCACGCAGTTGGCGATGACCAGCACCAGATACACGCCAAAGGCGTTGAACAGCGCCGGATTCACCTTGCGCAGCACCGTGTCCACCGCCTGCACCGTTAGAGAAACCAGGCCGATGAAAACCACGATCTGCAAAAAGTTCAGGCCATAGGGCTTGAG
>JAPLJG010000099.1 GCA_026388735.1 Deltaproteobacteria bacterium | reverse complement strand
TTGCGGGAGGCAATGAGGATACGGTCAAAATGATTGAAACGGTCACTGGTATCAAAGGTATGAGTAGAAGCAGTGGCTTTAACCTGAACAATTCCGATGAAGATACTTAAAAGCGCAAAGGGTACTTTTTCCAGGACCAGGCGAAGGCTGAATCTGCGGGCATAGTAATAATCCAGCATCACCATGGCGCCCACAAGGGTAACGGCCATGACCTTTGAAAAGACAGAAAGAACGAAAAAGAAAAAAGTATAATTAAAACATTTTAATCTCTCCCGGTCAATTTCCAGTAGCTTGCTGGCGAACCGGGGGCCGGGGCTTGCACCGGTATTCATATGCCCGCGGGCGACATATTTCACATAGGAGATGAGGGCTGCAACATAGAAAAGGGAATAGAGCATATCCTTGCGTTCGGAGGCCCAGGCAACAGATTCCACCCGCATGGCATTGATACTGAAGAGGAGAGTGGCTATCACCGCAATAATTACATTCTTTTTACCCAGAAGCCAGGTAAAATAATAAACCAGGGAAGTGGTTACCAGGAAAAGGACCAGGCTTGCAGCATGATAACCGGCAGGGTTGAGCCCCCATAACTGGTATTCGATGTTATACGAAAGGATATGCAGGGGCTGGTAATTGCCGCGGAGGGGGCGCACTATCTGGCCAAGGGTGAAGGGGGCAACCGAATCAAGGTGGCTCTTGATTGTCGGTAATTCGTAACAATCATTGGGGCGAGGAGGAGGATGATGAAACAATGCAGCCTGCATGAGTTTATGGAAGAGCTGAAACCTTGGCTCGACACGAATCACATCCTCTGCGCCGAGTTGAGTGGCGGGGACCGGTTTACCCTCTATTTTCTGGATGGAATGAAGAATGTCTATCAGGTTAATGATTGCAATGCGGAACAGATCCGGGCAGTTGTCAGCGATCTAAGGAAAAAAGGGATCGCGGTAAAGGAATAATTTTCGAGATACGGCAGGGGGCGTAGCGGACGAGCCTTTTGTGATCTGCGATTTGGTGGAGGGGTATGGCTGAGGAAACGGCGGCAGAGACGCAGAAGCATCTTCTCATCCTCAAGAACGCGGTTGAAAATACCAATGAGGCCTTTGTCACCATTGATGAAAGCTCCACGGTGATTTTTTTCAACAAGGCGGCGGAGAGGATGTTTGGGTATGACCGGGCGGAGGTTCTCGGCCAGAATCTGATGAAAATTTTGACTCCCATGTGCCGGGCTGGACATGAGCTGGCGGTGGCACGCTACGTCCGAACCGGCGAGGCAACTTTGATAGGGCATGAGACGGAATTGACGGTGGCCAGTAAAAACGGGCAAACCTTTCCTGCCTCCATCTCTTTTTCCGTGGCAGACATTGAGGGGCAGCTCTATTTTACCGGTCTGGTCAGGGATCTCTCCGACACCAGGAATTTGGAGGATCGTCTTGCCCAAAACGAGCGACTGGCCGCGCTGGGCCAGACCGTGGCCGAGATCAACCACGAGATAAAAAACCCGCTGATCATGATCGGCGGGTTTGCCCGCCAGCTTTTAAAGAAGGCAACAGAGGAGAAAGACCGGGCCAAGCTGACCATTATCGTCGATGAGGTCACCCGCCTGGAACATCTGCTTGCGGGTCTCAAAGAGTTGTACAAGCCACCGCAGCTCAATCTGGCGGGAATCTCCCTGAATGAACTTCTCGAAGAGGTCGTTGCTCTGGCGCATTCCTATTCCGGCGGCAAGGGGATTGACATCCATTTTGCGCCTGGCACCGATGTCGTGGTCGAGGTGGACCGGGAGAAGATAAAGCAGGTGTTGTTGAACCTGGTGAAGAATGGGATTGAAGCTACCCCGTCGGGGGGGAAGGTCGTGGTCAGCACCAGGGTGCAGGAAAAACTGGTGGAGGTTGATGTGACGGACACCGGGGAGGGAATTCCCGAGGAGATTAAAAAAAGAATATTTCTGCCTTTCTTTACCACGAAAGAGCAGGGAACCGGCCTGGGTCTTTGCATCTCCAAAAGGATTATCGAGGACCACCCCGGTTGCTCGTTTCACCTAGACAGCGAGGAAGGCAAGGGCACTGTCGCCACCATCGGTCTCCGCCGCAGTAAGTTGTAGTATCCTCATGTTGGTAGACCCTTGAACAGCAGTTCCCGTTCGCGTTGGCGGATATAGCGGGTTAGTTCATCCTCTTCCTTCCGTTTGCTTTGGAAGGCCACCCCATAAAAGACAAGACCCATCTGCCGGTCATGGAAGGTTCTGACCACTTCTCCCTGGGATATCTTTTGTTGCTGCCAGCCGGCAAGAAGGTCACCGTTCTCCCTGGCCGGAATGGATAGGGCTATGTCCTGAATATCGGTTCGCGGTAACTCCACCGGTTTTTTTGAAAAAAAGAGCATGCCTCTGGCGCTGACATTTCTTACCTTCAGGCCGGTGTGCAGGTTGTTGTTGCTCCGGAAGGAAACATGGCAGCCGTGCGGCATATCGACCCGGTAGCTGGCCCGGCGTTGCAGGCGGAAAATTTCACTCGGCGGGGAAGATTGCAAGGTATCCGCAGATTCGGCCAGGATACGCAGGTCAAAATGGGTGGTAAGCCGTGCCTCATCCTTGAAAATAAGCCGGATTTTTTGGCAGGCGCACCAGTCGCGGGGCTTATCGATGAGCAGGCCCTGGGCGTTTGCGCCGATCAGGATGGCGGGGCCGGACTGGTAGCCTTTGCTGGCAAGAAAGATCGGGAGATGCTCAGCCACGAGTCGGGTGACAGCTTGGCCGATAAGCTCGCTTGAAACTGAGCTTTCATAGCCAGCGCCGATGTCCTGCCAGCCGGAAACGGAGAGAGTTTTTTTCATGGGCTATGTTAATCCTTTGAACGCATTGATGTTCAAAGGAAACTACGCGGAATGGTGCGGGCAGGCAATAAGGGGTACTCTGTATTTTTCCTGACAAATTGATTCAGGTTGCGATGCCGACGCGGTTGCGCCCGGCTTTTTTGGCTTCGAGCATGGCGGTGTCGGCCTGTTTGATAAAGTCGGAAAGATCAGGCGGGGCGGTTGCCTCCGGGGAGTAGCACGCCACGCCGAAGGTGGCGGTGACCCGGATCTGCTGCTGGTCAACGAGGCTGGTTTGGTTCTCAATGGCTTGGCGCAGGCGTTCCGCCAGAGCGCTTGCTTGCGCCAAATCGGTTTCCGGCAAGATCATAAGAAATTCCTCCCCGCCGTAACGGCCGAGGATGTCGGTTTGGCGGCATTGCTCCTGGGAGGTAGCGCTGATTGCTTTGAGCACTGTATCGCCAGCTTCATGGCCGTAGGTGTCATTAACCCGTTTGAAATGGTCCGCATCAAAAAATATGCAGGAAATGGGATGACGGTAGCGGCTGGTGCGGTCAAGTTCCTCCCGAAAGCGGGTGAGGAGAAAACGGCGGTTTTTCAGCTTGGTCAGGTAATCGGTTGTCGCCATCTCCCGAATGAGCTCTTCCGCTGCCAGCAGTTTTTTCTGGAGCGCAACAACCAGGCGGAGGACGATTCCCAGGAAAGAGGCCAGCGTCACCGCGAACAGCAGGCCAAGGAGCAGTCTGTTCAGCATCAGGGCGCGTTCCATTCCCTCAATATTGAAGCGGACGCTGATGCCGCCGCGCACATCGCCAAGTTTGTATCCCTGCGCGGCATGGCAGGAGAGGCAGGCCTGCTCGACAAAAAGCGGCGCCATGTAGCGGTAATAGGTGGCGCCTTCGCGTTTTTCCTTGCCGATTGCTTCACTTTTTCCTTGGGCAAAGCTCAAGAGCGCCTGCCGTTCAAAGGGGTCCGGCGTATTATTGGGGTTGAGCGGCTTGAGGCTGGTGATGTGGAACTGGAAGGTGCCTTCACGGTCGGCGATTTCCGAGATCTCCCTGGTCATCAGCGCTGGATTTTTTTTTGTGTAGGTCTTACCATTGCTGGCTGTGATGTCCGGGTTCTGGAGATAGGGGTTGGACTCCATGCCCGGTGTTTTTTCGACAAAAACGCCGCCGTGCAGGGCATTCCATTTTCGGGTGATAATAAGGCTACTGAAAAGCGCCTGGCCCCGGTTTTTGAGCCCCTGTTCGATGGTCTTTTGGTTGTTGAGGTAAATGCCGGTGAAGAGCGCGGAAATGAACAGCAGGATGACCATGCTGATATTGACGGCAAATCGTTTCCAGGGGGACTTGTAATCTGATTTTTGTGGCAGCATGATCTTGTCTTTATCCGAAATGAGGGGCGATTTCTATTGAAATAATGTGGGCAGTCGGGGGCGGTGTCTATCTTTTAGTCTTGTCCTGTGGTCAATCTGTCAGCAGGATGGCGCATAAATGGACGTTTGTCAGGGTTCGGGGTGTTTTGCCACGGCAAGAAGCTCTGCGTAGGAGATCACCTTGTTGCGGCCTGCTTTTTTTGCCCGGTAGAGGGCGCGGTCGGCAAAAACCAGCAGATCCTCGGGCCTTTGCGGGGAGTGGGCCCGGGTCGATGCCAGACCGATGCTGATGGTGACCCGCATGGCAACGTCCTTGTCTTGGTGGGTGTATTCCTGAGCCCGGGCGCGGATACGTTCGGCAATGCTCGTGGCACCCTCCAAATCGGTGTTTGGTAGAAGGATGGCAAACTCCTCTCCGCCGTAGCGGGCTACGGTGTCCGTGGCGCGAGCTTCGTGCAGAATCTGTTCCGCCGTTCCTTTCAGCACCAGATCGCCAAAGGGATGGCCACAGGTATCGTTGACCTCCTTGAAAAGGTCAAGGTCGAGCATCATGCAGGACAACTCGGTCTGGTGGCGTTGGGCCAGGAGAAATTCATGGCGGAGCATTTCCTGGAAGTACCGGTGATTGTAGAGGCCGGTTAGGCTGTCGCGGCTGGTCTGTTCGCGGAGGACTTTGTTGAGGTGGCTTAATTCGTGGGCCACCGAGGTCATGCGGTTGGCATGGGAGATGAGCAGGCGGAGTAGGAGGGCGGTGATGCCTGCGGTTATCCCGCCGGTCAATAGATGTTCCGGGTCAAGGTAGGGGATATTCGGATGCAGGAAATAATCGATGACCGGACTGATGTTGGCCATGAGCAGCACAATGGTTAGATATATCAGTAAGCGGATCATCTGTTGGCGCATGTTTCCCCTTCTGTTCTAAATCCCGGTGTCCTGCTCGGACGTTGTATCTGTTTAAATAATAACCAGAAAAAGCTGGAAAGTATAGCCATCGCCTTTTTATAATTTTTCAGCGATGCGTTTGATCAAATGGCGGTGGGGGGCAGGAAAGGCGAAATTTTCCAGTTCATCCGGGTTTGCCCAGCGGTATTCTTGGGCGGCGTTGAGGACCGGCTCTATCGCGCTGCCCCGCAGGCGGCAGTGATAACAGTGCAGCGTGACCCGGTATTTGGTGAAACTGTGCTTGATGGTGGCGATCTTTTTCAAATCGTGGATGGCAAAGCCCGTTTCCTCCGCATACTCCCGGACGAGCGCCTCTTCTGGTGTCTCGCCTTCTTCAATACGTCCGCCAGGAAATTCCCAGAGGTTAGGCCAGACATCATCGGGAAGACGTTTCTGGATGTAGATCTTCCCTTGGTGCTGCAGTACCCCGTTTACCATGGTGATGTGGATGATCTCTTTTGGTTTGCCGGCAACCGGTCGCTCGCTCACCACCTCTTGGGCAAAGGCTTCGCAGTGGTCATGGATGGGACACTCGTCGCAGCGGGGAGAGCGGGGCAGGCAGATCAGGGCGCCCAGTTCCATAAGCGCCTGATTGAAAAACCGTGCCTTGCCCAGGGGAATAAGTTCGGCCGCCTTGTGCCAGATGAAGGCGTGGGTCTGTTTTTCCTTGACCGGGGCGGCCAGGTTGAAAAGCCGTGAGAACAAACGCTCCACATTGGCGTCCACGATGGGATGGTTCCGGTTGAAGGCCAGACTCATGATCGCCCCGGCGGTGTAGCGGCCGATGCCCGGCAGCTGAAGCAGGGCACCATGGTTTTCCGGCAGGGCGCCGCCATGTCGGCGACAAATCAAGTCGGCGGTTTTGAGGATATTCTTGGCCCGGGAGTAGTAGCCCAGGCCTTCCCACAGAAGCAAAACCTCCTGCTCCCGAGCCTTCGCCAGGCTGGCAATGTCGGGAAAACGTTCGAGCCAGCGGGTGAAGTAGACAACCACCCGGTCCATCTGGGTTTGCTGCAACATGATCTCTGAAACCCAGATGTGGTAGGGGAGATAGGTGCGGCGCCAGGGGAGGTCGCGGCTATTTTGGGCAAACCAGTGGAGCAGGGCATCCTGTAGGGTGGGTGGCGACATGGCAGGACTTGCTTAGGCTTCCTTTAGCAGGCGCAAAAGATCGGCGGGATTCATGGCGTGGCTGACATCGGTGCCTTCCAGCAGGCTGTCCGCCAGGGCTCTTTTTTCATGGTGAAGATGGACGATTTTTTCCTCGATGGTGTTCTTCGCCACCAGGCGGTAAATGGTTACCGGACGCTGCTGGCCGATGCGATGGGCCCGGTCCGAGGCCTGGTCTTCCACTGCGGGATTCCACCAGGGGTCCATGTGGATCACGTAGTCTGCGGCGGTGAGGTTGAGTCCCACCCCTCCGGCTTTGAGGCTGATGAGGAACAGGTCGCCATGGCCCGCCTGGAATTCCTGAACCTGGCGCTGGCGTTCCTTGGATGGGGTGCTGCCGTCCAAGTACCTGTAGGCAATGCCCTCTCGGTCGAGATGTTCGCGGACCAGGCTGAGGTGATCGACAAACTGGCTGAACACCAGGGCCTTGTGTCCGTTTTCCCGCAGTTCGTCGACAAGCTTGGCAAAGAGGGCGAGCTTGGCGCTGGGAATGTCCGTCTCTGGCAGGACAAGGCGCGGATTGCAGCAAGCCCTGCGTAGTTTCATGATTTCGGCCAGAATCTGGAGCGAGCGTTTCCCCGGCTGGCCGCCGGTTTGCCGCAGATTTTCCAAGGCCCGTTGCCGGAGGGCCGCATAGAGGGCGGCCTCTTTTTCTTCCATCTCCACCTGAAGCAGGATCTCGGTGCGTTCGGGCAACTCCTCCAGAACCTGTGATTTGAGGCGGCGCAGGATAAAGGGGTTGATCAGTTTTTTCAGTTTTTTCCGTGCTTCAGGGTCGTTGCCGCGCTCAATGGGGATGGCAAACCGCTGGTTGAACTGGTTTAGCGAGCCCAGGAGCCCTGGATTGATGAACTGGAACAGGTTCCAGAGTTCGGTGAGGTGATTTTCAATGGGGGTGCCGGTGGTGACCATCTTGAATCGGCCCTGTAACAGCATGGCTGCCCGTGAGCGTTTGGTGATGAAGTTTTTGATGGCCTGGGCCTCGTCCAGGATAATGGTCTCCCAGTTGCGGGTGGTAAGGAGCGCTGATTCCTGCTGGAGCAGGCCGTAGCTACAGATGAGAAGGTCAAAGGGACCAAGCTCGGCGAGCATTTTTTTCCGCTGGCGGCCACCGAAGAGAACGACCTTGAAGGTGGGGGCAAAGCGGTTGGCCTCTTCCTGCCAATTGGGGCAGACCGAGGTCGGAGCCACTACCAGGGTCGGCCCCTGGGCAGCCCGGTCAAGGGCCAGGGCCAGGGCCTGGATGGTCTTGCCCAGCCCCATGTCGTCCGCCAGGCAGGCTCCTACGCCCCAGTTGGCCAGGCGGGCCAGCCAGTTGAAGCCGGAGAGTTGGTAATCCCGGAGCACGGCTTTGAAGGTGGACGGCAACTTGGGCTCGTATTCCTGGGCCTCCCGGAGCCGTTTTTGCTGCTCCCGCCACCGTTCGTCCGTGTGCAGATCCCCGACTCCGTTGGTGAAATCTTCCAGGGCCAGGGCGGCGAGAGGGTGAAGGCGGATCGTGGTTTTTCTGAGTTCGGCAAAGGCGGCGATCTCGTCTAAGCGTTTGCGCAGCTCCCGGGACAGGGCGAGGAAATGGCCATGCCCCAAGGGAATGAAGCGGCTGCTGTTGGTCTGGGCCAGCTCAAGCAGGGTGCGCATGTCGAGGATCAGGGAATCGTTGAGCTTCAAGGTGCCGCTCATCTCAAACCAGTTGTTGCGTTCCTTTACCGTGAGCAGGAACTGGTTGAGCTCGGCGGGCGGGCTTACCGTAAGCCGCTCTCCTTCGGGCCATTCAATGAGGACGTTTTCTGGCAGGCTTTGCAGCTCAAGGAGGAGTTGCAGGCATTCTTCCGGGTCTTGCAACAGCCATTCCCGTTCCAGGTCGGTACCCTTAGCCAGCATGGGGCAGGATTCTTCGACAAACAGGGCGTTTTTTTCTTCCAGTTCCAGGTCGCGCTTTGTTTGGGTGCGGGTGCCGCCGCTGTGGGCGATGATGGTTTTGGGGCCTTCCCCCGGCCGCTGGTATGGCCCGTCGGGCTGGAGCGGTCGGACGAGCATGGCCAGTCTGAACCCGGCCCCGTAAGGCAGGAGTTGCATGTGGATGCGCGAATCCGGCTGTGCCTCGGCAATGCCCACGGACCGTCCTTCGATGGTTGAGTGCACGGTCATGAAGGAGGAGATGTTGCCCAGTGTGGCAAAAAGTTCGTCCTTGCCGTCAAGGGGGACGTTCAAGCCATCGGGGCCGATAACCTGGGCCACCCGCCGGTGGTCCCCGGTGATGGGGAAAATCCGGAAGCGGGCCGGGGTTTCTCGGACGACTATTGCCTCCGTGCTGTCGGGCCAGGGCGAGAACTGAATTAGCAACGAGTCGCCTTGCTGATCGACTCGCAGTTCCGGTTCGCCTTGCAGGATTTCAACCGGGGTTTTGGGCGAGTCGGCAAGAAAGACATAGGGGTGCCCGATGAGTACCAGCAAGGCATTGGGCATGGTAAAGCGGAAATAAGCGCCCCGGCTGTCTTTTTTCTCCGCGATGGTTTCGCAGGCCAGGAGATCCTGCGGGCTTAAAAAGGCGGGCTTGTTCTTGCGAAACAGTTTTCTTAAGGCCACGGATCTGCCCTTGGTCCATTGGCCGCGGGCGGTGAGGTTTTGAATCTTTGGCGTTAGGGAGATGAGGCCATCCTGGCTGTGGTAATCAATCATCCAGGCCAGTCGCGAGGAGGTTTCCGGCTTGGCCGGGCTCAGGGCCGGAGCCGAGCTGAAGCTGAGGGCCCGCAGAGCGCGTTGCCACTGTTCCTCCGGGGTAATTGTGGTTACCAGGGAGCAGGCTTCGCGCAGCTCGTCCGTGATGGGTGCAGCAGCTGATTTTTCTCCAGCCAGGTGGAGCAGGGAGGTGTATTCGCGGGCAAGCCACAGGTAGCCGTGGGCTGCGGCTTTTTTCTGGAAGGCTTTCAGGTGCGGCAGGCAGACGGGGCTGGGCCTTCCTTCGATCCAGTAGGTGACCAGGGCCAGGAAGAGCGTGGTGATGCTGTGCGGCCGGGGCAGAAGGCTGACCGCCGTGAGCCGGTCACGGGCCAGATCAAGCCGGTTTTCCCTCGCTTCCACCAGGGCAAGGAGCAGGGTGTAGGCCGGGAGAAAGAGGTTGTGGGGTTGGATATCCTCGATATTTTGGACAATGTCCCTGACCTGTTGGTGGGTGGTGTAGTCTCCGTTTTTGAGCAAGGCCATCAGGAAAAACAGACCTTCGATCCCGGTGAAATAAGCCTGTTCGTTTTGGTTGGCCTTTTTGATCTTGGCGAGATCTTCTTCGTAGCAGAGAATGGCTGCCGTTGTTTCTCCGGTAAGAAACCGCTGCCAGCCCGGCACTCCCAGCGGCGCCCCCTGTTGTTGGCTGCCGCTCAGCCAGGTGGAGGCTGCCTTGGTTTGTCCCCGGATGAGCAGATGGGAGGTGAGCAGATAGGAGAAGGGCTCACGGTTTTTTGCGGGCAGGCCTTTGAGAAAACGTTTGTTTTGCAGGTATTCCAGCGGCAGGGTGATTTCCGCAAGAAGGAGGAGGCCATCTAAAAATATCTGGTGCAGGGCGTAGAGCTGGACATGCAGGGGAAGCCCGGCAAACCATGGCGGGTCAAAAGGCTTGTTGCAGAGCCTGAGCAGGGGGTTTTCCGGGAAACGGTCGGGAAACTCTTCCTGGAGTTCAAGAAGACCGAGGAGATTGTGATTGTATTCGGTTTCGTCAGCAGCCAGGAGGCTCAGGCGAAGGTCTCGCAGGGAGCGACGCCACAGGGAATCCGGCTCAGGATTTTCTTCCGGGACCGAGTTTGGCCAGGCCTGCTTGATGGCGGCGGTCAGGGCTGGGAAATACGGTTGCCTCCGGGCATCGTGCGCCACGATTTCAAGAATTTCCCCGCGGCAGGTGCAGCCATTTTGCAGAAGATTTTTTTCGGCAAGTTCGGTCAGGGCGGCAAGGAGATTTTCTTCCCTGGCCGTGGGCCAGACCTGGGTGGCTACCGGGGGAAACAGACAGGAAGTCAGGGCGGCTTCCCGGACCGGTTCTCCAGCCAGGGCGCAGGCTTGCAAGGCAAAGCGAGATTTGCGCGGCAAGGACTGGTATGCGTCCCATAAGCGCTCATGTTTTTTTTGCGGGGTGCTCATTGGCAAGGCGGCGATCCTAAGTCCGGATGAAACTGTTGAGCTTGGCGACAAGGGCGTCCTCGGGCAAGGCCCCGACAACCTGATCGACAACCAGGCCGTTTTTAAAGAAAATAAGGGTAGGGACGCCTTGGATTCCGTAGTGTCCGGCGGTGAGATGGTTTGTGCTGGTGTCGATTTTGGCGATGATCGCCCGACCGAAAAATTGTCGTGCCAGCCTATCTATGACCGGAGCCAGCGTCCGACAGGGTCCGCAGCTTGGCGAATACAAGTCGAGCATCAGCGGCAGGTCGGCCTCGCGGATCACCTGCGCGGCGTCTCGGTCGGTAAGTTCCACCGGCGTGACGTACCCGGCCATGGGCAGAGAGGTTTGGCATTTGCCGCAGCGTGGGCCACGATGTTGTTTGATGGCGACCATTTTATTCTTGGCCTTGCAGCTTGGACATGCAACAATCAGGGTATTCATGGTATGATGCCGTTCAAGTTTAAAGAGAAGGATGATAAGGGTCGCCGCGCATGAAAATTCATTTTTTGGGGGTTGGCGAAGCCTGCGACCCGGAGCGGTTCAACACCTCGCTTCTGATTTTAAGCGGGAGCAAAAAGCATTATATCCTACTTGACTGTGGATTTACCACCCCCCATCGATATTTTGCTGATTGTTCCGATCCGGAGCAGCTCGACGCTCTCTGGATTTCGCATTTTCACGGGGATCATTTTTTTGGGATTCCCCTGCTGCTCCTACGGTTTTGGGAGATGGGGCGGTCCAAGCCGTTGCTGTTAGTCGGGTCAGATGGTTTGCAGGAGAAGGTTGAAATGGCCCTTGACTTGGCGTATCTTTCTCTTGGCAGGAAATTGTGTTACCCCTTGCAATATCTTCCGGTTGCCGAGGTGGCCTCGTTCGAAGCAGCGGGATTTTTCTGGCAGACCGCACCGATGGACCATTCCCAGCCCTGTCTCGCCGTCAGGGTGACGAGTGAAGGGAATTCATTGTTGTACAGCGGAGATGGGCAGCCTACCGAGGCGGTGGCCGATCTGGCCCGGGGATGTGATTTGGTGGTGTGTGAGGCCTATAGTGTGTTTGGGCAGACTCCCGGGCACGGGAGCGTTGCCGAATGCCTTGCTCTTGCCCGGCAGGCCGGGTGCACGAAGCTGGCGTTGGTGCATGTCAACCGTCTTGAGCGCGAACGGGCGGCGAGTGAAATCCGGAAGTTGAGTTGGCCGGGATAAGTGCCGGAGATGTTCCTGCCGGAAGCGGGAGAGACCCTGATTCTATAGTTTCTGACGGTCAAATAGGAGTGTGCGTATATGGAGCAGGAGACAGCAGGAGAAAATTATGGTCGCCCCCAGGAGATTGCCGCCTGGCTGGTGATCGTGGTGCTTGTCACGCTCATCGTGAAAACCCTTTCCTTTATTTTTATTCCCCTGAGCGTGGCGGTTCTCATTTTTTTCGCGGTGGGAATTCCCATGGAGTTTCTCAAGCGGTTCGGGGTGCCTCCCTGGCTCCGCATTCTGTTGGTTGTTTCTTTTATGCTTGATGGGTTGTACTGGGTTGGTGGTCTGCTACAGGCGAACATCATGGAATTTGTCGGGCAGCTTCCGATTTTTAAGCAGAAGCTTTCCGAGTATGCTGCCACTGAATTGCAACCTTACGGCGTATCGGTGGACCAGGGAAAGGAGATTCTGGATGCTTTTCTTGGCCGTATGGAAGGAAAGAAGCTGGAGCCGCTGGGCTCATTTCTTCAGGCGGCTGGCGGTTCTTTCGTTAATTTTATTGGGAATCTCGTCTGGGTGGTGTTGTTCCTGATCTTCATGTTGGCCGAACGGGATGGCATGGAAAACAGGTTGAAGAACGCCTTTGGTAACCGGCGTGCTGGAAGGATAATAAGGGTTGGGGGGAGGATCAGTCAGTCCATAGAGGAGTACCTTGGTCTGAAAACCTTGATTAACCTGCTTGCCGGAGTACTCACCACCATCGCTCTTTTGTTGTTTGGCGTCCAGTTTGCGTTGTTGTGGGGTGTCCTTGCCTTTCTGCTGAATTTTATTCCGAATATCGGGGCGCTCATTGCCACAGTGCCGCCGGTGATCATGGCCCTGTTCCAGTCCGGTTCGCCGGGGTTTGCCCTCCTGGCTGGCAGCGCCCTTGTCACCATTCATCTGGTTGTGGGAAATTAT
>JAPLJG010000042.1 GCA_026388735.1 Deltaproteobacteria bacterium | reverse complement strand
CCAGAATGGCGCAGGGGGTGGCAGGTAGGTGTCGGCGATAAAAGGGGAGATCTTCGCAGAAATCTCCCAGCTCCAGATCGTAAAGGGCGGTGTACCGCGCATGGCCATAGATGCGGTCGGCTTGGATATCCTGGGGCATGCCTTCGGCCTACAGGGCGGCCGAACCGGGGGTGCGCGGAAAGGGGATCACCTCGCGGATGTTGGCCATGCCGCTGACAAATTGGATCAGCCGTTCGAACCCCAGGCCGAAACCGGCATGGGGTATTGTGCCATAGCGGCGTAGGTCCAGGTACCAGTCATACTCCTCCGGGTTGAGGCCCATCTCCTCGATCCGGCTGACCAAGTTGTCGTAGCGTTCTTCCCGCTGGCTACCGCCGATGATCTCGCCGATACCCGGCACCAGGATATCCATGGCAGCCACGGTGGTGTTGTCGTCATTGACCCGCATGTAGAAGGGCTTGATACTCTTGGGATAGTCGCTGACGATCAGCGGTCGCTTGAAGACCTCCTCGCAGAGGTAGCGCTCGTGTTCCGATTGGAGGTCCGCACCCCAGGCCACCGGGAAATTAAAGGTTCTGTCGCAACTCGTGAGTCGGTCGATGGCCTCGGTGTAGGTAATTTTGGCAAAGTTTTGTTCCAGCACCGTAGCCAGTCTGGCTTTGAGCCCCTTGTCCACGAAATTGGTGAAGAGTTCGATTTCGTCAGGGCAATGGTCCAGCACATACTGGACCAGGTATTTGATGAACGCCTCGGCCACCTGCATGTCCTGGCTAAGGTCGCAGAAGGCCATCTCCGGTTCGATCATCCAGAATTCGGCCAGATGTCGGCTGGTGTTGGAGTTTTCCGCCCGGAAGGTGGGGCCGAAGGTGTAGACGTTGCCCAGGGCCAGGCAGTATATCTCCGCCTCCAGCTGGCCGCTCACCGTAAGGTTGGCCTGGCGACCAAAGAAATCCTGGCTGAAATCAGGGCGACCGTCCTTGCGGGGCACGTTGTTCAGGTCCAGGGTGGTGACGGTAAACATCTCGCCTGCGCCTTCGCAGTCGCTGGTGGTGATGATTGGGGTATGGATGTACTGAAAGCCCTGCTCCTGGAAGAACCGGTGCACCGCAAAGGAAAGGGCGCTCCGCACTCTGGCCACGGCGCCCAGGCTGTTGGTGCGCGGGCGCAGGTGGGCGATTTCTCGCAGAAACTCGAAGGAATGGCGTTTCTTTTGCAGGGGATAGGCCTCCGGGTCGGCCCAGCCGTAGACCTCGACCTCGGTAGCCTTGAGTTCCACGGCCTGGCCCTTGGCCGGTGAGGCGGCAAGCAGGCCGCTGATCCGTACCGAGCAACCGGTGGTGAGGCGGAGGATATCATCCGCATACCGGGGCAGGTTTTCCTCGGCAATGACCTGGAGGTTGGCCACGCAGGAGCCGTCATTGACCTCAAGAAAGGAAAAACCCTTGCTGTCGCGGCGGGTGCGGATCCAGCCTTTGATTTCCACGGCCTGGCCGATGGGCTGTTCTGAAAGGATTTTGGCGATGCGGAAATACTGGCTCATGGGCGATTGTCCGGTGGGTGCGTTGAAGAGTTCTTGAGAATTTTCTTAAGTATCGATAAATAATGGTTCTTTGCAATACATTTTTCCGGGTACAAGGAAATATACAGCTGGGGTTTTGAGAGAGAAAGGAGAAAGCGATGAGTGAAAAACTGTACCGTCTGGCGCCGGAACAATGCGCCCTGTTGGTGGTGGATATTCAAGACCGCATGATGCAGGCCATCCCGGCCAGGGACGAGGTGGTGAGAAACGCGGCGCTGCTCATGAAGGCCGCCAACATCCTCCAGATTCCCGTGCTTGCCACCACCCAGTACGCGGCGCGGATCGGCGCGCTGCTCCCGGAGATTCAGGCCGAATTGGGCGGGGTTGTTCCGCTCGATAAGCTGGAATTCGGCTGTTTTGATAATGGGGCCATAGCCGAGGCCGCGAAAAAATTGCCTCGCGAGATCAACACCATCGTGGTCTGCGGGGTGGAAACCCATATCTGCATTTATCAAACGGTGCTGGGCGGCCTCCTGCAAGGTTACCGAATGTGGGTGCCAGCCGATGGTGTGGCCTCACGGGTTGAGAAGAACTACCAGACCGGTCTTGCCCGGATCAGCGAGGTCGGCGGCATCGTTGCCAATACGGAGATGATCATTTACGAGTGGCTGCACAAGGCAGGGACCCCGGCTTTTAAGGCCATCCTGCCCTTTATTAAATAATGGGTTGGCTACAGAGATTTTCCGGCCCTGTTTTCTTGAAAAAGCGTTCATTTCTGCAAGGGGGGTTGCTTCTTTCTTGGGAAAACAGGTAGAACAGTAAAAAAGGTCTCGACGGAGAGAGAAGCAAGTGAATCTATGTCGCGGACCTATGGCGTTTTCCCCTTTTTGCGAGGGTACTATGATTGAACAAGAGGCCTTGAGCGATGAGCGGCGTCAGGAGGAACGGGTTGCCAAAAATCGGTTTCTCCGTTTCACCAGGCTTGAAGATCTCCAGGCCGATGTTCCATACCGGGAAGGGGATTTGCTGGATATCAGCGGGGGGGGGCTCTGTTTTTTGGCGGAGGAATTGTTGCCCCTGGGCAGTCAGCTGGTTATGGTTTTGGAGTTCCCAGGTTGGCATGCGGTAGCAGATGGTAAATGGATCGCCACCAAGGTGGAAGAGGATGTCGGGGTGTTGCAGGTAATTGGCATGGTTTCTTGGGTGGCGGTCAGCCGGACCAAGCCGGACCGCTATGAAACAGGGGTTTGTTTTTCCGGCATGGTCACGGTGTGAGCAGGTTATTTTTATAATTCGTAAAATATTCAAGAAAATTGGCACGTTGCCGATGGGTAAGGAGTGCGCCCCTTGTGGGCCGGTCAGGGAGCAGGCAGAGAAACAGCAGCGGGAGGCTGAGCATGTCCACAGCAGGGAAGTCGGAAGTAAATCTTGAGATAAGTGCCGGATTTTTCAGAATATCCACGGATACTGTGGTGTATAACATCACCGTCCTTGGCGGTGGTGAGACCGGGGCCACCCAGGTGGTGCGGCAGATTCTGGCTGAGGAGAAATCGCCCGTTCCCGTGCTTGCCGCGCCCGAACCAGCAATGGAGGGCATGGCCTCGGCTCCGCAGGCTGTTGGGGTGGATGAGGATGATTACTACAAACAGGTCTCCACCGATATATTTAATGATATAGGTAAGTTGGCAAAGAGCCTCAGCTCGACCATGGGGGAAATCCCCATGGAAGACCGGCGCATGAAACGGGTGGAGCTGGACGAGGCCGGGGAAAAGATCGAGGACGCCAAGAACCAGCTGCATGACATTGTTTCCATGACCGAAAGGGCCACCATGGAGATCATGGATCAGGTGGAAAAGGTCCAGAACCAAACCGATGGCGTAAAAGACCTGTTGTTAGCCCTCAAAACCCATAATGCCTTTCAAACCGAAGCCCTGGCCAACGGAGAGGCGGGCGCACAGTCTGCCACTGCAACCCTGCAAAGCCTACAAGAGAAGATAGGTCAGGCCAATGCCCTGATTGTCGCCTTGCAGGAAGGTGCGGGCGCTGGGGGTGAAGAGATTGCCGCAGGGGAGGTGCTTGATCTGGCCGAGGCTGCACCGGAAATGGTCAAGCGGACCCGCTATCTTTTTGCGCTGGATACAATTTTCCAAACCATGTACGAGCTGTGCACCAACGAAACGGTGAAAACCCATATCACCGGGGCTCGCAAAAGAGCCGAGGAGATCTTTGACCTCAATGGTTTTGTCGATGCCATGGGAGAGAAGATCAAAGATCTCGCTTTGGATGATAATTTTTTCACCGTCCCCCTAAGCGATGTCCTGGCTGCCCTGCTGAGCTCCTGTTCCGATGCGAAGACCCAGAATCTTCTGAAAAAAATGGATCTCAACCAGGCCGAGATCTTCTTGGATCAGAGTCTGCCTTTAGAGGCGCCGCCCACCGAGGAGATTGAGGAAGCCGTTCCTGCCTCTGCTGCAACACCCATGTCGGAGGCGGTTCAAACTAGTCCTGCTGCACCGCAAGGGGCTGACCCGAGAGTTGCCGAAATTGGGGGCATGCTGGCAGAAAGTCTCACCCTGGCAGGGGAGTTGACCGAGAACTTGGAGCAGATGCGTTCCGGGCAGGCTCCCGGCATGAGCAAGATGACCATCGAAGACCAGATCGATATTTTCAAGAAGATTGAAAATGCTTTCGACGTGGCTTCTACCATCACCGACGATATCTCGCGGATTACGGAAGCCTTGAGTTTTCAGGATCTCTCCGGCCAGCAGATACTGAAAATCATCAAACTGCTCACCGATTTCCAGGTGCAGCTCCTGGCCATTGTGGTTTCCTTCGGCTCCCAGTTGAAAATGAAGGAGAAGAATGCCGGGATTACCGTGGAGGAGAGCAAGCGGATCGCCCAGGATGATGTGGACAAATATCTCAGCTCCATGACCACTGGGGAGGTTGGCGGTGAGGGGTCCCTGGATCAGGATGCGGTGAACGATCTCTTGAAGGGCTTGGGATTTTAGGAGCCGTTTAACGACGAGCCAGGAAAAACGAGATGGAGAACAGGCTGGCCTTGCTGATCTTTTCTTGGGGGGAGGCCAACGTCAAAAAAATCTACCGAGCGCTTGTCTGATCGCTGTTGCCAAACTATCCGTGGCTACCGGCTTCATGAGATATTCGCATATGCCCATAGCCTTCGCCTTTTCTTTATTGATGATTTCACTGTAGCCTGTACAAAGAATGATAGGCATATCCTTTCGGAGTTCTATAATTTTAGTTGCCAATTCAATGCCACTCATGTGCGGCATGCTCATATCCGTAATGATCAGATCAAAATTCTCCGGATTTTCCTTAAATATCTGCCAGGCCTCAATACTTGATGTGGTTGCAGTCACTTGGTATCCCAGAGTTCCCAAAACTTCCTGCTCCAAATTGGCAATTTTTTCTTCATCATCAACCACCAGGATGCGTTCATTTCCCCCTTGTACCGACATTACTGGAAGTGACTCCTTGATGGCAAGAGATCCAATCCGAGGAAAATAGACATGGAATGTTGTTCCTGTGCCTATCTCGCTATAAACAGTGATTCCGCCCCCCATGTTCTTGGCAATACCGTGGACTAGGAAAAGCCCCAGGCCGGATCCTTCTCCCTGGACTTTGGTGGTGAAGTACGGCTCAAATATTCTCTCCAACATCGCGTTATCTAGACCTTGACCTGTGTCGCTCACTTCGAGCCTGACATATGAACCTGGTCGTAGATCTATTTTATGTTGCACCCCCTTGGATTCCAGCTCTACAGGAGTCAAGGCAACTCCTAATACCCCTGGTCCTGTTTCCCGCATGGCATGATAGGCATTGGTACAGAGATTCATGACAACTTGATGAATCTGCGTCGAATCGGCGAGGATCGGGTCGCAGCCTTCATCAATATTGAGTTTAAATTCAATGTTGGCTGGAATGGTGGCACGCAAGAGCTTGATGGCTTCCTTGGCAATCGACTGAACCCGAAGCGGCCTCAGCTCCTGTTCTCCCCGGCGGCTGAAGGTCAAAATTTGCTTAACCAAATCAGCAGCGCGGTGGCCGGCAATGAGAACTTCTTTTTGATCTTCCCGTAGCGGACTTCCTTCCGGAAGTTTGCTCATAACCATTTCGCCATATCCGAGGATAGCTGTCAGAATATTGTTAAAGTCGTGGGCAACCCCACCTGCCAAGGTCCCGAGGGCCTCCATCTTCTGGGCTTGCCTGAGCTGTTCTGCCACCTTTTTTTGCGCCGTGATATAGCGGACACTTTCAAGCCCGGCGATAATATTGCCATCCGCGTCTTTCATCGGGCTGGAGGTGACCTCCAGATGTATGACTCCATTTTCACTAGTGGCAGTGGTCTCGCGGCGATGAACCTCGCCGTCGGCAAAGGATTTAGCCAGGAGACAGCCGTCGCATATTGTTGTCCGGTGTTGATACGCCAGGTAACAGTATTCACCCGTATGAACGCCCTGTCTTTCCACATGGGCCTTGTTTTGATAAAGAACCTTGAAATCGGTATCCTGAACGGTGATCCCGTCTTGCAGGGTGGCGAGTAACGACCCAAGTTTATTTTTTTCTTCAAGGAGCGCTCGATTCTGCCCCCTGCACTCGGTGATGTCCATGATCAGGGATTGTTTGGATATGGTGCCGTCGGTATTGCGGATGGGGGTGTTGATGATATCGTACCAGCGCTCATCTTTAGGGCTTTTCAATTGCCAGCGGATGGTTTTCTGCTCGCGGAACAATCTGTCGTTGTTACACCAGGGGCAGACATCTTCGCAACCATGCAGGATTTTGTAGCAGTATTCTCCCGTGGCGTCATAACCGGTACGTTCCCGCAGCTTGTCGTTCATGTACTGGATACGGTAATCTTGGGAACAAATGTAAACAAAACCGTCAAACGCCTGGATCAGAGCATCAAGGTCCGGTAAACGCTGCGAGAAGTTAACTTTTTTTGGCGAGTCAGGAGGATGCATTTATCATTATTTTCCTTCGGGGGCGATTACAAGAAAATCAGACATGTTGGTGTCCACCTCCAGATCAACGAGCATGATGCAGGGATTCTTGTTATGCGGTTTGTGCCTCTAAAAAAACGCCACCTCTGCAAACCATGCCAGAGGCGGCGAAGTACCACGGTCTAATACCGCACAAACTCTAAATCATCCTTGTCAGCAAGGGCCAACTGTATGCCCTTGTTGCCGGAAGAGGGCTGCTTCCTCATCTTCTGTCCGGAGGATAGAGCTATCGGCAACTTCCTCGGTGCCTGCGCGGTGGACCGGAATTTGTTTGCTGCGCCACCATCCTTCACCTTGAAGAAGGAGATGGTCTCCTGTAGCTGCGCAGCCTGAGATGTCAACTCTTCACTGGTGGATGCCATCTCCTCAGCTGCTGCGCTGTTTGCCTGGATAACTTGGTCAAATTGTTGGATGGCCTTGGTATTCTCTTCAAGGCCACGAGCCTGTTCGTTGGCTGCAGCATCGATCTCCTGCACCAATTCTGCGGTTTTTTGGATTTGGGGTAAGATATCATTGATGAGTTTGCCGGCATTTGTTGCCGTTGTCACGCTGTCTGAAGCAACCCCCTTGATCTCCTGGGCCGATAACTGGCTGCGTTCCGCCAATTTCCGGACCTCTGCTGCAACCACGGCAAACCCCTTGCCGTGCTCGCCAGCCCGGGCTGCCTCGATGGCCGCGTTCAAAGCCAGTAGGTTTGTCTGCCGGGCAATTTCTTCAATAAGCTCTATCTTTCCCGCTATGTGCTGCATGGCCTGCACGGTTTCGGCCACGGCTTTCCCCCCTGCGCCGGCATCCTCGGCGGCCTTCTTGGCGATGGTTGAGGTCTGCCGGGCATTATCAGCGCTTTGGGCCACGGTGCTGGCCAACTCTTCCATGGAAGAGGAAATCTCTTCCACTGCTGCGGCCTGTTCACTGGCGCCCTGGGAAACCTGCTGAGAGCTTCCGCTCAATTCTTCGCTGCCGGCGGCCACCTGTTCTGCCGCCCCCCGCACATCGGTGATGATGTCCTGAAGTTTTTCTGTCATGTCCTGCAAGGCTTGGATCATATCGTCCTGGTCGCTGCGCTTGTTTATTGTAACCAGCAGATTGCCCTCGGCAATCTCCCGGGCTACCTGGGTGATCTCGTTCATGGAGGCAATGAGCGTCTGCACCGCAGAACCGATGCCGTCAAACACCTGCTTCACCGACTGGGTGTCGGCATCGGCTGGTTCGGACGCAATGGAAATGTTGTTGTCGCCCTTGGCCAGTTTATCCAGGCAATCCACCAATTTATGGGTCTCGGCCTCCTGGTAGCCGGCCACCTTGGCTGCCACTCTGGCCGCCTGCTTAATGGCAGTCTGATCGCTCACCACCTCGAAGGCCCCGATAATCTTGCCCTCTTCGTTTCGTATCGGGGTACCAAAGTAGGCAATATCCAGATTAAGCCCGTTCGGATGGGCGGTGGTTTCGTCGTTGGTCACCGTGCCGCTCACCATGGCGCTGCTGCAAGCACAGTTGCTGGTTTTACAATGGTCGGTCTTGAAATGGTCGTAACACTTGGTGCCAATAAGCTGGGCTGGGGTTTTGCCGCCAATTTTGGCCCCAGCTTCGTTCATGTAAAGAACCGTGAAATCGGTATCGATGAGCATGGACGGAGCAGGCATGGCGTCAAGCATGCCAACTATTCGGTCGAAGACGTTGTTGACCCCGTCAATGATCTTCTTGAAATCACCCTGGTGCTTCGTCGCATCGGTCCGGACGGTCAGCTTTCCCTGCCAGGCGGCATTGGCAAGCACGTTCACATCGCCGATCGCTCCGGAGATTGCTTCCACCATCTGGGCCATGGCTTTCTGGAGCTGCCCGGTCTCGTCATTGGCGCGAGTGTCTAGCTTGATGTCCGTGTTGCCTGCGGCGATGCGGTTGGCCGCCGCCAAGCAAGCATTGATCGGCCGGCTGATGACCCGGCTAATGAAGAGGCCGAGACCGATAGCGGCCAAAATCCCCACGGCAATGATGATGTAGATCATCCGGGAGGCGGCGTTGGCCTTGTTGGCGTTGTCCTCGGAGGTCTGCTTGGCGTCCTTCATGCTCTTCTCGTCAAGGTCTTTAATCACCGTCCTGACCTCTTTGCGGACTCTCCCACCCTCTCCGGCTTGGAGCACGGCGGCCGCATCAAACTTCCCGGCCTGCAGGAGCTCTTTCTCCTGATCGACGAATTTGGCCCAGGCAGCCCAGTGGACCAGTACCTCGGCGTATAGCTTTTCGTCATCGGCATCGCTCAGGGTTTTTTTGAATTCCTTGATGTCGCCATCCGCATCAGTCATGGCCTCATCCATAGGCTTTAGATATTCGGTATTTTTTCCGTAGACCATGTAGCCGATGTTGGCGGCGGAGCGCTCGAATCCCTGGGCAATACCAATTGTAAGACCAAGCGGCACCGTGCACTTTTCGTAAAGAAAGGTGTCGGCATCGTCGATCTCATGCATCTTGAGATTGCCGAAGATGCCGATGAGCGCGGCGATGAGTGCCACCACCATAAAACTTGAAATAAGCTTGGTGCTGATTTTTAGATCATTGAACCACTGCATATCTTGACCTCGTCATGTTAAGTTAAAGAGATTGTTTAAAATATTTTTCTGCACGCCGTATTTCCTTCCAGAGCCGCCCCGTTTTCATGAAGTATTCGCATGGCCCCATGGCACACAGGCCGCTAACTCACCGACCGCCTTCACATCGACAATGAGAGTGATTTCCTCATTTCCCATGATGGTATAACCCTCCACCCCCTCTATATTTTTCATTCGTTCATAGCCGCCCGTAAACTCCTTGGCTACAATGCGTTGGTGGCTGACGATCTCGTCTACCACCAGGCCGAGCTTGAAATCATTACAGATCAATACATTTGTGATGGTGTCCGCAGGTTTTTGCGCTGTGAGGCCGGGGTAGTAAAAACGTGCAAGGTCAATGAGACGGTACAACTCCTCGCCATAGGGGATGCATTGCCCCTTGCCCAGCAGGGGGATGGCGTTTTCCAGTTCAACTATTGTCGTGACATGTTCGGATGGAATCACATAGGCGTCCTCGCCAGCACGGACAATGACCACTTCTTTGGTCACCAGCGTTTTGGTGAGCGGAATGGTAATTGCCACCGAGGTGCCAATCCCCACCTTCGATTCAACATTTATCTTCCCATGACACTCCTTGAGGGCAGACAGAACCACATCCATTCCCACCCCCCGGCCCGAGACGTCACTGATCTTTTCAGTTGAACTGAAGCCAGGCCGGAAGATAAGATTGATCAGCTCTTTTTCCGGGAGCCTGCCCGCCTCCTCCTCGGAGAGAAATTCTTTTTCCACCGCGATTTTTTTCATCCTTTCAGGATCAATGCCGGCCCCATCATCCTGAATCGTGAGGTACACATTGTTTTCATCCGTTGTGACAGAAAGGAGCAAATTGCCCTGGGCGGGCTTATTGTTTGCAGCCCGTTCCGCCGGCGTTTCGATTCCATGATCCAGGGAATTTCGCAGGATATGCACCAGCGGATTTTCGATTTTTTCCAGCAGATCCTTGTCGATCACTGTTTCTTCGCCGGAAAGGGTAAACTTGATATCTTTGCCAAGGGAGGCGGAGAGCTGGCGGACCACCTTGGGAAACCTCTGCAGCAAGGATTTAACCGGCACTCTCCGGACATGCATGATGGCAGAGTGCAACTTCTCAAGCTGCTCATCAAGGCCATGCACGGCATTGTCAAACCGGCTCATGAGATCCAAAGAGAGCGCACTTCCTTCAAGCAGCTTCTGGAGATATCCCAGTGAATCGAGGTTAATATAGAGCCCCCCAACTGCATCGGCGAAATGGTCGAGTTTGTCCTGATCTATCCTGATCGTTTTGGCAGAGTCTCCGCTCTTAGCGTCTTGCAGATGGGCATCAAGGGTCCGCTTGCTTTGTATTTCCAAAGCCCTGTCCAACTCTTTTTTGGTGATGGACCCTTCGGCAAGCAGAAGTTCTCCAATTTTTTTCTGTTTAGTCAGCGCGGTATCTATTTGCTCTTTGCCGACCAGATGCTGCTCAAGCAGGATTTCACCAAGTTTCGAGCTTGACCCACAGGAATTGTGTTCGGCGGAAAAACAGGCAATAATCGCGTTGATGGCCTGTTGTATAATTTGGTTGGACTCTGGGTGGGCAACCACCATTTCATCATCAAGAAAATTGAGCATGTCGCCCAAATCGTCAAGCGGACCGATTGCCCTTTCATTGCCATGCAACAGTGCGGAGACTTCAGAAAAAACCTCTGTAAACGAGACCAGAAGCTCTCGGTCGACCGCCTTCTGCTTGGAAAGCTGGTTTGCAACACGGGCAAAAAGGCGAACCTGCTCGGAAAGATCCTGACCATGCAAAAAATATCTGCAATCATCCCTATGGATATTGCATGCGGCCGGAATCTTCTGTTTGGCAACTAATTTCTCCATTTCGATATTGGTTTTTGCTATTTGATCAAGGAGGTTGCTGATAATCTTGTGGTCCTTGATATGCAAACCGCAGTCGAGAAACTCCTGGAGACCCGTTTCGAACCGGATCACGCTCTGCAGGGAGCCTTCCGCAATCTGTGGTTTAAAACTTTCAACCCTGACGAGAAACTCCTCTTCTGCAGGACGAAAGGTTATATCCGAGGGGTCCGAATGTACACGGCGCAACATTTCTTGCAGGTACTCAACTCCTTGAAGCAGGATATCAACGATCTCTTTGCTGATGAGAATTTCACCCTTTCGGGTAGAGTCGAGCAGGTTTTCAAGCCGATGAGAAAATTTATTAATATTGGTCAGTCCGAAAAAGCCAGAATTTCCCTTCAGACTGTGAACCGGACGAAATATCCGGTTTATGATATCGAGATTCCCGGGATCTTTCTCCAGCGCAATAAAGTCATTTTCAATCCCCTGCAATGACTCCTCAGACTCATCCAGAAATCCATTGAGTGCATCACGGTCAGTATCAATCATGTGATACTCCAGTTTCAGATCTCAAGGTTGTCAGGATCGTATTGATTCGGTCAAGCCTTCTTGCCGCCTCCGCCACCGCGTTCAATAGCTCCTCTTTATCTTTGATAGGCTTAAAGATCAGATCAACCGCACCATACCGGAAGGTATTGAGGGTATTGTTGATCGTGGTATAGCCCGTCATCATGATGACCTGGATCGTTCCGTTGAAGTTCTTAATCTTACGAAGCAATGACAAGCCATCCATGCCCGGCATGGAAATATCGCTGAGCACGATATCAAAATGTTTATTCTCTATCATTTCATATGCCTTGATCGGGTCATTGCAGGTCTCCACCTGATGGGTGTGTGTTGCGAGGACCCTTTCAAGCAGTTTGAGGATGACTTGATCATCATCAACAATGAGTAGTCTGTACTGTTTGCCGGGCATGCTTTTTCCTTATGTATTGTTGAATTGTTGATTTGAAAAACGGGCACAGGGTTACAGGATGTCAATCCTTTAGCTTTTCATCCTCTTTGGCATAACATTCCGGGCAGATGCCATGGCTAAACTCCAGCTGGCTGTGTTCCTGTATATATTTCTCCATGCGATCCCAGGCCCCCTGGTCGGTGCGGATCTTTTTGCACCAAGCACAGATCGGCACAATTTGTTTCAGGCTCCTGTTCTCGGAAAGGGCCAATTCGAGCTTTTCGATGATTTCCGCCTTGTGCCGACTCTCGTCAGACAAGGCGGTGTTGACTTTTTCGATTTCTCCGTAATATCCCAGAGCTTTTCTGGCGCACCATGCGATAAAGGCTGCTCCTGCAAGGAGCATAAGCAAATGGCTCCCAACCAAGGACAACAAGGGCCCGGATTGAACATCTTTCAGCTCAATACTGATACCGCCGCGAATATCCCCGACCTTATAGCCCTGTCCGGCATGACATTTCAGACAGGCAGGAACGACCTTCAATGGAGCCATGTATCTGAAATGCCTCCCGCCATCTTTTTCTGTCACAAAGTCTGAGCATTCCTTGCTGCCACTTTCAAACTGCTGAAGAGCCTGCTCTTCCCACGCAGAGGGGCCATTCTCCGGTCGGATAGGCTTCAGGCTAGTAATCCGAAAGAAGACCCCAAGCTTTTTTGTAAGCTCTGAAAGCTGTCTAGTCATGTAGGCGGGATTAATGCGGACAAGCTCTTCTCCATTTGCCAAAGCAACGGTTCGCATCTCCAGGGGCAGGTATTGGTTGGCCGGAGTACCCGGCGATGCCGGGGCCAATACCCCGCCATGCATGGCATTCCACTCTCGGCTGACAACAATAAGCTGGAAATATGACCGAGACATATAGAGTGCTGTATCGCGAACGTGATTTTTTTCTTCGTTGATGTTCCAAGTGAGCAGCACGGCACAAAACAGGCTCCACAGCACGACAAAGTACAAAAAAATCTTTTTGATCCTCATATGATCCCCTTAGGCCTCGTGTCCGCTGTACAGGCTGTCTGGCATGGCGAATAAAATTTCTCGGAATGACGAGAGGTTCTGCTCAAAAATCCTGAACAGTTCAGGGTCAAAATGATGTCCTGTCATTTCATTCATCATCTGAACGACTTGTGGCTCTGGGAATGCTCTTCGATATACCCGGTCATTGCTCAAGGCATCATAGACATCCACAATGGCGGTCATTCTGGCAGGGAGCGGAATTTCTTCCTTACGGAGTTGGCATGGATAACCTGTGCCATCCCATTTCTCATGATGGTACAGGGCAATATCATGCGCTAACTTCAGGACAGGGATATCTGTCCCGGCGAGAATCTTTGCTCCGATGGCGCAGTGTTTTTTTATCACCCCAAACTCTTCCTCTGTTAACTTTCCCTGTTTAAACAGGATGGTGTCTGGAATACCGATCTTGCCAACATCATGCATGGAGCCAGCCAGATTTATATCTTCAATCTCATCTTCGGATGCCCCGATGATTTGTGCAAAGCGGGCACAGCAAAGGCCTATCCGTTTGATATGCTCTCCGGTTTCCTCATCTCTGTATCCAGAGGCCGATACAAGGCGATGCGCAATCTGCGCCTCTCTGGCCCGGATATGTTTTGTCTTTTCTCGAACCTGCTGCTCAAGTCTCCTCTGTACGTACTTGTTTTCTTTAAACAGCTTCTGCCGCTCGAAGGCACTGAAACTGTGCAACAAAAACTCTTCACGATTCAGCGGCTTTAAGAGGTAGCTGTAGGCTCCTTTTTGTAAGGCTAAAATGGCAGTTTCCCGGGTTGCCATACCTGTGAACATGATGAAGGCTATCTCGTCCGAAATTGCCCTTACCTCGTCGAGCAGCACCAATCCTGATTTTCCACCCATGCAAAAATCGGAAATCACCAGATCGTAGGGGGCCGTCTTCAGTAATACCAACGCATCTTCAGCACTTATGGCTGTATCGCAAGACAACCCTTCCATGGCCAGCCATCTTGCAATAAGGTTTAAAACGCTTGGGTCATCGTCTACGAGGAGGATCTTTTTTTTCTCCATCATCCCTTGCTCTTCATCCGAATTACCTCTGGCGCAGGTTGCACGCGCCCTTCTGGTCAACGCAAATAACCGGTTTTAAATTATGGGCATGGCTGATGCTTGTCATGCTCCGTTACTGTAGGAGCGTAACATCCAACCCTGCTGCGTTTTTCTAGTGTACAGCTATCTCGGCGAGATCCCCGTTGTCCAAATCACGAAGGATAATTTCGCTTTCGCTGGCAAGAACCGCATCGATATCTAGGAGAATCAGAAATTTTTCCTCCTGTTTTCCCATTCCATGTATGAAGTCTGTATTGAGATTGGACCCCATCCTTGGCACAGCCTCAATATCCTCCGGGGAAAGGTCAACAACCATCTGAACAGAATCGGTGAGGACTCCCAACTCGACAGCACTGTCATCGATTCTAATTTCCACAATGATGATGCAGGTATTTTTGCTATGCCCCACGGGCGGCATGCCAAGTTTTTTGCCAAGATCCATAACCGGCACCACATTGCCCCTCAGATTGATAACTCCAGAGAGATAGTCCGGCATTCTTGGAATTTTGGTCATCGTTGAAACATCGAGGACTTCACGAACCTTGGCGATGTCTACGGCAAAATTTTCATCGCGCAAGACAAAGGTTAGATATTGCATCGTTTGCTTATTTTCCTCACTCAGATGACTGGCCATGGTCTGATTCCTCTGCAACCGCAATTTGATAACGGCTGTCATTTCATTTTTCTAATGAGCGGGTTGATGATTTCGGTGATTTCTTCACCAATCTCATCGCCGCTGGGTTTATTTCACCTTGAATTCGTTCTGGCCTTTTCAGGCTGCCGCTTCTCCTGCGTATTCGCCGTTGGCTACTTGTCTGTCCTCGAAGTGGGTATCTATCCTGTCGAGTTCCTTCTGATAGCATTCCGGGCAGTAGCCATGGCTGAACTGCACCTCGGAGTGCTTGGTGATGTAGGTTTCCATCCGATTCCAGTAGCCCTGGTCATCGCGGATCTTTTTGCAGCAGGCGCAGATGGGTAAAAGTCCGCTCAGGGTGTTTACCTCGCCGAGGGCGGTGCGCAGTTCTTCCGCGGTCTGGCGGTGGCGCGTCACTTCGTCCCGTAACCGGTGGTTGGCTCGGTCCAGGTCGTGGAAGATCATCTTGTAGGGTTGTTCGATGCTGGTCTCGACGATGGCCCGATAGATGAACCAAAAGGAGAGGAGCTTGAAGTAATGGCCTACCATGTTGGAAAATCCGTAGTTGTCCACGTAAAAAGTGAAGGCCAACTCGGAAACGATGGTGCAGACCAGCGACCAGAGGAGGAGGCGGAAGATGTAGTCGCCGAATCGTGCGCGGTACCGGAACAACAGGCCAATGTTCAACAGAAGGATGGCACAGATCACATACTCGCTGTTCTTTTTGAAGGGGGTGAGGCCGACGCCGTCAATGAAGCACTCCGGGAAGTTTTTCCAGACGAGAATGGAGGAAATCAGCAGGGCGGTGGCCAAGCCGTAACTGACAAAAACCGGGGTCGGTCGGAAAAGGCGGGCGCGGAAGCCGAACAGGAAGGCAAGCAGCAGCGAGATGCTCTCCAGATAGCGGGCGCCGATCCACAGCTGATTGGTGTAATAGGCATAATCCCGGAAGATGTTCATCCCTGTGAAGGAAAGGGTGTGCAGCAGGTCGATGCCGCCGACGAACAGGTAAGCGATGCCGATGAAAAGCAGATACGGGTTACGGCCATAGCGGCGGGAGGTCCAGGCGATGGAGAACAGGGAACCGGCCACCGCGATGCTGAAAATCTCCACCAGGCTGTGGAAGAGCAAATAGTTCCAGCGGCTGACCAGATACAGGCCAGCCAGCGCCAGGGTGGCCACAAGGCGGCTGACCCAAGTGGGGTGGGCGTCGTTGCCGGTCGGGAGAGTCTGGATACAAGCAGTGGTTGTGTCGTACATATACGTCAATTTTTTTCTCACAGAGGTAGGGGGAGTTTCTTTCCACGCGGACTAACTGGCCGTTGCGCAAGGAATCTTCAGGTTCTGGCATTCATGTCAACGGCCGTCACGCTATCCCGTGGCCTCTCCCTGCCCAGGGTTCGGAAACGGGCCAATGACGGCGGAGTTGTGTTTGCAGGAGTTATGTTGGTAGGCTTCCGCTGCCTTGATGGCCCTGGCAAACTGGCAATACGCCGACAGATCAAGTTCTTTGTGTGGATCGCACAGGTGGTGGGGCGCGGCCGAGATCCATTGGTCGGCCTTGTCGTAATCGTAGAAGACCCGGGAGTTATCGGCGGTTTCGGTCAGGCTTTGCCACATCCGCATCATGCCATACCCGAGCTGGTCGGCGACGACATAGGCAATGCTGACGTTTTTCCTGGCGGGGAACCCGGCCAGGCTGGCGCTGATCTTTCTGATCGCTTGGCTGTCGATGTTCGCAAAGTCAAGGGCGCGCAGATCCCAGATGGTCGGCACCGTCGGTGGATAATGCACGCCACTGGTGATCTGCTCCATGGCCTGGCGGAACTCCCCGAGAGCGGGCAGCCCCGTTGCCGCCGCCCGAAGGACGCCATGTGCTGAATCGAATTCGAGAATGATGGGCATGGGGTGATTCCTTTTTTCATTCTGGCACTTGGAGCGAGGGAATAACAAACTACCTACCATGCACGGCGTGCCGGATTGCAAGGTGGACCTTCATAATCCAATATCCGTGCCAGAAGAGGTATGTGTTGATATATGTAAGGAAAAACAAAAAGATGCGGCTGTAGGCAAGGGCAGGGGCGGGATAGCACAAAAGGGAAATTTTCCCCTTTGTATCAATCCTATTATGGGAATAGCTTAGAACGGCGTGGTTTGCCAGCGAAAGGGAATATTTCCCAGAAAAAGGGAATATTTCCCTTTTTCTGGCGTCCCTTACCCAGACTGCGTGGGCGAGTGCTTTTTATGGATACTGTGGGATTCAATGTATACGCTGTTTACAAACAGAAATGGGAATATTTCGCCCTGAAAAAAGGGGAAACATTCCCGCTCAGGAGCGGACCAGACCGAACTGCCGGATTTTTTTCCTGAGGGTCTTGTGATCGATGGCAAGCGCGGTCGCAGTTTTGGCCTGGTGCCAACCATGCTGGTGCAGCGCCCAAGCGAGGATGTTTTTCTCCTCCTTTTGCAAGAGTTCCCGGTAGCTGGCGGTGGAGAGGACATCAGCGTCAGCCGCAACCGCTTCGCCGTCGGCGAAGTTCGGAGTCAAAAAATCGAGGGTGCCGATGCTCACGTACCGGAGGATAGTGTTCTGTAGCTCCCGGACATTACCTGGCCAGTGATAATCCATAAGCGCGGCGAGCGACCTGCCGTTCAAGACGGGCACATTGTCGCCGCTGTGTTGGGAGAGGAAGTGTCCGGCCAAAAGTGGGATATCTTCCTTCCGTTCGCGAAGCGGCGGGATCTCGACGGGGATCACATGAAGGCGGAAGAAAAAATCCTCGCGCATGATACCGCTCTTGACCATCTCCTTAAGGTTACGGTTGGTGGCGGCGACAATCCGCACGTCGGGATGCCTTGCCAGGTCACCACCCACCGGCGTATAACCGCCGCCATCGAGGGCGCGCAAGAGCTTCACCTGCATGGCAGGGCTTACCTCGCCGATCTCGCCGAGGAATAGGGTGCCGCCATTCGCCAGGTCGAGAAAGCCCCGCTTGGTGCGCACTGCGCTGGTAAACGCCCCCTTGACGTGGCCGAAGAACTCGCTTTCGATAAGATTTTCCGGGATGGCCCCGCAATTGACGCAGATAAACGGCTTGCCCGCGCGGCAACTGTTTTGGTGAATGGACTTGGCCACCAGTTCCTTGCCGGTGCCGGATTCACCTTGGATAATAACGGCCGCCGCCGAAACGGCGGCCTGGAGGATCCGCTCGTACACCTTCTGCATCACGGGGCTCTTGCCGATGATCTCGCCGAAGCGATACCGCTCGGAGAGCGAGATCTTGAGTTGCGCGTTTTCCGCCTGGAGCTGAGCATCCCGTGCCTGGATTTCCAACAGAGCCTCTTTATCCTTGGTGACATCATAGAAGATCAGCTGGCACTCAACCATCGCGCCGCTGTCGTCAGTGAGCAAAGTATTGATAACCCGGTACCAACGCTTGTCCCCGGGATGCTGAAACTCGTACGGCTCAGCTAAATCTGCCCCCTCGCGTCCCTGCCAGGGGCACTGGCCCGGTATACCCCATAAGGTGTCCTGGCATGCTTCGCCTAGCATCTCGCGGCCGAAATGCCTGGCAAGCGTGGTATTAACATATTCAATACGGCAATGGGCATTGCAACGGCAGATAAAACCGGGAAAATGCTCAAGGATGGCACTGAGTTTCTTCTCATTGTACTGCAAGGCCTCCAGGGTGTTGCGGAGTTTGGCGGTGTGCTCCGCTATTTCATTTTCCAGGTTGTGCTGGTACGCCTTGTTTTCCCGGATGAGCGCCGCCTTGCCGAGCGCTTCGTCAATGGCATAATCAAGGATCGCAAATTGTTCCACCGGCTTGGTGAGATAATTCCAAGCCCCGAGACGGAGCGCCTTGATGACGTCGTCCATCTCTCCCTCGCCGGAGATGACGATGAGCGGAATATCAGGCGATTCTTTCGTGAGTGCGGCCAGAACCTTAAACCCGTCCATCCCTGGCATGCGCAGATCGACGAGCACCAAGTCCGGCCGCCGCTCCCGGAACAGCGTCAGCCCCGCCCTCCCCTCAGACGCGGTGAGCGCCGTAAAATCGCGCGAGGAGATAAACTTCTTCAGCATCTCAAGAAAGTTTGGATCATCGTCAATGCAGAGGACGGTGGGATGTTTAATGCGTGCGTTCATCGAAGATTTCCCGGATAGCCTGCAAGAGATCCTGCTGGGCAAAAGGTTTCTGGATAAATCCGGCCACGCCCGCCTCTTTCAACCGTT
This sequence comes from Deltaproteobacteria bacterium, assembly GCA_026388735.1. Taxonomy (GTDB): domain Bacteria; phylum Desulfobacterota; class Desulfobulbia; order Desulfobulbales; family Desulfurivibrionaceae; genus Thiovibrio. The sequence goes on along the minus strand of JAPLJG010000042.1, from coordinate 10,220 downwards.
CCCGATTGAAGGCTTCGTTATAGCCGGTGCAGAGAATCACGGGCAGGGCGGGTCGGATGGCAAGCATGCGCTTGGCGAGTTCAAGGCCGTCAAACTCAGGCATGGTCAGATCGGTAAGAACAAGGTCCACCTCCGACGGATTCCGGCAGAAGAAGGCGAGCGCTTCCCGCGGCCCCGTGAAGGCAGAGACCGTATACATGGATCGTTGCAAGATTTTCCGGTAGAGATCAAGCACCAACTTCTCGTCGTCGACAATCATGATCCGTTTCGTCCCGGAGAGCGGCGCAGCCGCCGGCATGGCGGCCCCGGCTGGGGGAAACTCCGCGTCGGCGGCAAGGCGGACGGGCAGGTAGACGGAAAAAGTCGTGCCGCTGCCGGGCGCGCTGCTCACTGCGATATAACCCTTGTAGTTCTTGACGATGCCGGCCACCACCGACAGCCCGAGACCGGTCCCCTCCCCTGTAGCCTTAGTGGTGAAATAGGGGTCGAAGATTTTTTCCATGGTGGCCTCGTCCATGCCATGGCCGGTATCGCGCACCAGTAGCACGAGATAGTCACCCGGGACAAAGTCGTGGCAGGGAGACACATCTTCCTGCCGGAATACCTGCCGGCGCAGAGAGACCGCCAGAGTGCCGCCGCCCTCCCGCATGGCATGAAAGGCGTTGGTGCAGAGGTTCATGACGATCTGGTGAATCTGGGTAGGATCGGCAAGGACATAATCGGTGGCGACAATGTCCTGCTCGATAGCGATGGTGGCAGGCAGTGAAGCGCGCAGAAGCTTCATGGCCTCCTTGACGATGAGGAACATCTGTAGGGGCTTGATTTCCTGATCGGCCCGGCGGCTCATGGTCAGAATCTGCCGGACCAGATCCTTGGCCCGCCGGGCCGAATCGAACACGACCTCGAGGTGCTCACGCAATTGCGGCGAAATTGCGGCGTCCGCCAAGGCCAGTTCGGCATACCCGAAGATGCAGGAGAGAATATTATTGAAATCATGGGCAATGCCACCGGCCAAGGTACCTATGGCCTCCATCTTCTGGGCCTGCCGTATTTCCCTTTCCAGTTCCTTCTTTTTCGAGATATCGCGGTTGGAAACGCGGAAGCCCAGGAAAGCGCCTTCGGCATCGGTCACCGGCTGGCAGGTATGATCGATCCAACGGAGTGTGCCGTCGGCGGCCCGGATTCGGAATTCCAGCTTGTGTGGGCACGCGCCGCTGATTGCCTTCCGGCGGTGCGCCTCCCAGCTCGGGCGATCTTCTGCCGTGACGATCCGGGAGAGCAGGCCGGGATCGTCGGTAAAGGCCTCGGCCGGATATCCGGAAACACGTTCGCAGGAAGGGGAGATATAGCGGAACGAGCCATCCGGGCTCTCCCAGTACTCCCAGGCATAGGTGAAGTCCGCCACGGTCCGGTAGCGAAATGCGGCTTTGCGCAGTTCGGCCTCCACCTTTTCCCGTTCCTCTATCTCCGCTTCCAGCGCCCGGGTCTTGGCCATCAGGTTGGCGCTGCGTTCGGCGACCAGCTCCTCAAGCCGGGTCTGCATGCGGAAGAGGCTATGATGGGTTTTGACCCGGGCCAGGACCTCCGCCTCATGGAAGGGCTTGGTGAGATAATCGACCCCGCCCGCCTCGAAGGCCTTCACCTTGTCCTCGATTTCGTGCAGGGCGCTGATAAAGATAACCGGAATGGTGCTGAGGGCCGGGTCTTCCTTGAGCTGCCGGCACACCGCAAACCCGTCCATCCCCGGCATCCTGATGTCCAGAAGGATCAGGTCTGGCGGAGCCGAGCGCGCGGCCTGCAAGGCGAAAATGCCGCTGGTGGTGGTCCGGACCGTATAGCCAGCGCGGCTGAGGATCGCGGCCAGCAGATCGAGGTTCTCCGACACATCGTCGACCGCCAGGATGGTTCCCAAATGTTGTTTGTGCTCTTCCATGGAATGGTTCTTTTTGGAATTTTCAGACAGCCTGTATCCTTATTTTTTCAACAATGCACCAAAAAATGGCAGAAAGCCACTGTCTTTAAATTTTTTTATCGCTTCGATCGATTTGTTGTTCCCGCCTCCGGGATGAAGGTCTGCAGGCGGACGGACAACCGCCAACTGCCGGATTGAGGCTGGACTTCCTCTGTTCAGCGCTCAGGATTCAGATAATTTTCCAGGATCCCGTACAATTTGTCAAACTTATGCTGCATGACGCATTGACGCAGTGCTTTGGTGGCCGGAGAGTCGTTGGCGGCGAGCTTGTCGATCATTGCGAGGCAGGCCTTCCGGTCGCAGGCGAGGGCGGCTTGGGCAAGGCCGGCCAGAAGCCGGCGGTCCAGGAGATCCAGGGCGGCTGGCGGCGGAGGCGCGGCGGGGCCACCGGCAAGCAGTTCCTCTTCGTAAAGAAAGCACGCCCCCAGGTGTTTTTCCAGCATGGTCCAGATTTCCTCCTCCCGGAAGGGTTTGCGGACAAAATCATCACAACCCGAGGCGACGATATTCCCCCGCTGTTCCTCGAAGGCGCTCGCGGTGAGCGCCACCACAGGGGTGCGGTCACCCGCTTCGGTCGCCTTGATCCGGCGGGTAGCCTCATAGCCGTCCATCACCGGCATGCGGATATCCATCCAGACAAAGTCCGGCAGTTCTGTCTGGAACAGATCGACCGCTTCGGCGCCGTTTGCCGCCTCCAGCACGGTCAACCCTCCCCTCTCCAGGAGACGCCGCAGGAGCAGGCGGCTCTCCTGACTATCCTCAACAATCAGGATGCGCCAAGGCTTCCGCCCCGGCGCGATCCCTATCACTCTCCGCGACGGCCGACTTTCATCTCCCGCCACCTCCGCGGTCTCGGTCAGGGGGAGGTCGAAGAAAAAGGTCGAGCCGACGCCCGGTGTGCTCCTGGCCCCGATGGTCCCGCCCATCAGTTCAAGATAGTGCTTGCAAATGGAGAGTCCGAGTCCGGTCCCCGCGGCCTTGTCCTGGCCGGTCTCCAGTTGCACGAAGGGGGTGAAGATATTTTCGAGTTGCTCCGCGGCGATGCCGATCCCGCTGTCCTCCACCTCGCAGTGCAGGAGGAAGCGGGCGGGCGCGCCCGCTCCGGCGGGGCTCTCCTCCAGGCGAGATGCTGCCGTCAGGCGCACCCCGCCCGCTTTGGTGAATTTGATGGCATTGCCGAGGAGGTTGATAAGCACTTGCCGGATCTTGCCGGCGTCGCCCTTCGCGTACCGGGGCAGATCCGGGGTGATTTCCTTGGCGAATGAGAGCCCCCCCGATTGCGCCCGGGCCGCAAACATCTCGCCGATGTCAGCGATGAGCCGGTGCAGGTCAAAGGCGCCAACCTGGAGCGGGGTCTGGCCCGCCTCGATTTTGGCGATGTCGAGGACCTCGTTGATCAGTCCGAGAAGGTGCTCGCCACTGCGAACGATAATCCCGAGATTTTCCCGGTACTCTCCCTTGATATCCGGGCTTCGCGCCAGCAGTTGGGCAAAGCCCAGGATGGCGTTCAAAGGGGTTCTGAGCTCATGACTCATGTTGGCGAGAAAAACGCTCTTGGCGCGGTTGGCATACTCGGCCGCCAGCTTGGCCTCCTCCAGCTCTTTGGTCTTTTCATTCAAGTCTTCCACCAGATTCATCAGCGCCTGGCGGCTGCCGAGCACCTGCCGGGTTTTGTTTTGCAGCTCCTCGGTGCGTTTGGTGACAGTCTGTTCGAGTTCCTCGTTGAGCTTCCGGATTTCCTCCTCGGTTCTTTTCCGGTCGGTGATGTCGGCGAACATTCCAAAGGAGCCCTGGAACGTGTGCTCGCCTTCGAAAAGCGGCACGGCGGCGGCAAGGGCCCAGACCGTGCTGCCGTCTAGGTGGCGGAACCGGCACTCATAATGCTCCGACTTGCCCCGGCGGCGGCTCGACATCCGCTCAAGGTGCGCGTCTTTCTCCTCCTCGACCAGGAAATCGGAGAAGGGCTTGCCGACCAGCTCTTCCTCCGGCCGGCCGAGCATTTCCGCCATCCGGGCATTGACAAAGGTGATCAGGGCATCCGGGTCGAGCATCAGGATCCCTTCGAGGGCCGTGTCCACGATCCGGCGGTAACGGGCCTCGCTCTCCGTGAGACCGCGATAGGCCAAAAGCGAAGTCAGGGCGTCGGCCAAACGCCTGCCGATTTCCTGAAAAAGATTTTCTTCCTCGGCCGTCCAGACCCGGGGGGAGGAGCACTGGTGGATGCCGAACTGCCAGGCCTGATCTCCCTTGGGGCGGATCGCCATGGCCATGAAAGACTGAAAGCCGAACTGTTCCGAAACCTCCCCCGGCAAGGGATGGGCGGAGTCCGGGCCGAACTGGACCGCGCCCGCCGCGGCGAGCAGGATCCGGAGGGTTTGCGCGACCCCGGCATCCATCGGCATATCCAGCCCCAAGGCCAGGACGCCGGGATATTCCGGTCGGGTTCGCTCAACCGGCACCTGCCAGGTCTTGGCCTCCGGGTTGCAGGGATACATCAGAAAGGCCCGGTCGCACTTGAAGATCGCAAGCACCAGGTCGAGCACTTTCTCGGTCAGTTGATTCGGTTCGCTGGCCCCCTGGATAGCCTGGTTGACCTGATCCATGCTTTCCATGAACCGGAGCTGGGCCAGACGCGCCTGTTCCGCCCGTTTGCGTTCGCTGAGGTCGCGGACGATGGAAAGCAGCAACCGGCCGCCGGTGGTCGCGATCAGCCGGCTGCTCACTTCCACCGGCAGACTCCGGCCGTCCCTGGCCAGATGGACCGTCTCGAAGACCACCTCGCCCTCCCGGAAAAGCTGCGCCATGGCGCTTGCGGTCCGGTCGCGCTGCTGGGGATCGTCCAGCTCCGGCAGGCTCATCCGGCCAAGTTCCTCCCTGCTGTAGCCGAGCCGCCGGCAGGCCAGCTCATTCACCTCCAGAAACGGCCCCGGCAGGTTGTCCCGGATCTCGTTGATGAAGACGGCATCGTTGGCGCTCTCGATCAGGGAACGGTATTTCTCCTCACTGGCCCGGAGTGCCGCGGTGCGTTCCTCCACTCGCTTTTCAAGGCTTTCGTTGGCGTCGCGGAGTTCCGCCTCCAGGCGCCTGAATTCGGTAACGTCGCGCATGACCACCACCGCTCCGAGCTTTTGGCCGACCTTGTTTTGGATCACACTGCCGTTTGCGAGGATGAATCGGACTGGTTGCTCTTTCATTCCGATCGCCATTCCCGCATCCCTGACGATCTCCCCCCTGAAGGCGCGGGCAAGGGGGATCTCGTCCGTCGGCAGCGGCGTGACCCCGTCGGGACGGAAGAGGTCATAGTGCCGCGCCCATTGCTCGGAATGGGTTTTTGCAAGGTCAAGTCCGTGCCACTCCCGCGCCGTCCGGTTGAACAGGGTCAGGATCCCGTCTGCATCGCAGGCGACCACGCCGTCGGCCATGCTTTCAAGGAGGCCGCGGCTGAATTCCCGTTCCCGGGTCAAGTCCAGCTCCGCCTGCTTCAGGTCGCGGAAGATCAGTTCGAACGGCTCCTGGAAACCGGTCACGACCAGCGCCCGGTAGATGAGGAAAAAGGAGGCGAGCCGCAGGAAATGCCCGATCATGTTGGCCGGGCCGTACACGTTCACATAGGAGGTGAAGGCCAGTTCCGCGCCGATGGTGCAGAGGATGCTGCCGATGATCAGGGTGAACACCCCGGCGTTGAACATTGTCCGCTTGGCGAAAAAAAGAAAGAGTGCCACGAAAAGAATGGCGCTGATCAGATATTCGCTGACGATCTTGAACGGGGTGAGCCCCGCGCCCTCGATGAAGCAGTCGGGAAACCGGCCCGAAAAGACCAGGGCCGCGCCCGCCGAAACCGCGGCGAGGGCAATGGCGAAGAAGAGCTTCTCGTAAAGCCTGCGCCTGGCAAAAAGAGGCGCCGCGCAGAGGAGGAGGGCCTGGAGGAATCGCGCCGCGATCCAGAGCTGGGTGGTGAGGTTGGCATCATAGCCCGGGAAGACCCCCATCCCCTTATAGGCCAGGGTATGAAGCAGGTCGATCAGGGCGATGAGCCCATAGCCGAGGCCGAGGGCCTTGAGGCTGCCGCCGGTCAGGAATTGGCGCGTGTTCCAGGTGAGGAGGAACAGGGTGAAGGCAATGGCGATGGTGCCGAGTTCGACCAGGCTGTGGAAGAGGAGATAGCTGTAGAGACTGCTGGCGTACAATGCCAAAACGAAGACTGCGCCCGCAATGGCGGAGGAAGAGACGATTCTCAATTGATCAGCCCTGAGCGCCGACACAATTTTCTCCAGGGGGCTTTTATTGGAAGCAGGTTCTGTCGGCATCACATTGTTACCTCTCACCCTCGAACTTTTTGAGCCGTTTCTTCAACTCGACCATCTTGAGTTCCCGGCCGATGAAGAGCTGGTTGATCCGCTCGAGCTCCAGGTTCTTGGCCTCAAGCTCCGCGGTGCGCTCCGCCACCCGGCGCTCCAGCTGCTGATTGAGGGCCAGCACCTCCTCCTCGGCCAGCTTGCGGTCGGTGACGTCATGCACCGTCCCCCTCGAACGCAGGGGGCGGCCATCCTCGTCATAGGAGGTCTCGCAACGCTCCTCCACGTATTTGATGCGCCCGTCCTTCATCAGTAAACGGTGGGTGATGGCGTAGGGGATGCGGTCGGCCACCGATCGGGTGTAGGCGTGATTGACCATCTCCCGGTCGTCGGGATGGATCGCGTCGAGAAAGGCCTCGTAGGAGGCGCCGAACCGCGCCGGGTCGATCTCGAAGATGCGGTAGATCTCGTCCGACCACAGGAGGATGTTGCTGGTCAGGTCCAGCTCCCAGTTGCCGAGACGGGCGATGCGTTGGGCCTCGGTGAGCCGGGCCTCGCTCTGGCGCAACGACTCTTCCGCCTGCTTGCGGATCACGATCTCCCAGGAGAAGTCGCCCAGCAGCGAGGCGATCTGGACATCGGTTTCGGTATAGACCTCCGCTTTATTGCCCACGCCGATAATCGCCACGATCCGGGGCCCACGGAAAACGGGCACCACCAGTTCCCGCACCACCGGGGCGTGGCCCGCCGGCAAGCCCTGCCGCCGGGGCAGGGAGGCGTAGTCGTTATGGATCACCGGCCGCCGCTCCCGCACGCAGTCGGCCCAGACCCCCGCCTCCACCACCGGGTAATGGCGCCCTTTGCCCTCGGCCGCGCACATGGTGGCCACGGTATTGGTGGACCAGCTCTGTAGGGAGAGGGTCTGCTGATCCTCCGCCAGAAAATGGTAGAAGCCGATGCGGCTGCCGGTCTGGGCCTCGATCTCGTCCAGCATCCGGCCCAGGGTATCATCCAGGGTGATGCCCGCGGTGTGCGCCGCCTCCACCATCCGGAGGCGCACCTGGGCCAGCCTCTCCATCCGCTGCCGCTCGGAGAGGTCGCGGCCGATGGCGAGGGCGCCGATAATGCCGCCGCTCCGGTCATGCTCCGGCACGATGACAAATTCCAGGAAAAGCTCGGTACCGAAGGCGTTTTTCCAGAAAAACTCACAGGTCTCAATCGTGCCGCTTTTGAGCACCCGCCGCAGCTTCTGTTCGTATTCGGGGATGACGGGCTTTTGCACTCGCGGGATGGCGGAAGCGGCCACATTGACGACTTCAGCCAGGGAAAGACCGCTGGCTTTCTCCCAGGCAAGATTCACATACGTCCGCCGCAGCTCGGTATCGTAACGGACGATCAGGTCAGGGATGTTGTCCAGGAGGGTGTGATATTCCTGCTCCCGCAGGGTAAGCGCCTGTTCGGCCAGTTTCCGTTCGGTGATGTCCTGCACCGTGCCGACCCTTTTCACCAGCCGGCCGTCCGGGGCAAAGACCGCCCGGGCATTTTCATGGAGATAACGGATTTCACCGCCGGGCAGAACGCTGCGGTAATCGATGGTCCATTCCGATACCTGGTCGCGCACCGCCTGTGCGACGGACTCCCGGACCAGTTGCCGGTCGTCGGGATGGACGGCGCCGATGAAGGCGTCGAAATCGGCGCTGAATTTCTCCGGGTCGAGGCCGAAGATACGGCAAGTCTCCTCCGACCACCAGAGCCGGTCGGAGTCAATATCCCACTCCCAGCTGCCGATCCGGGCGATCCGTTGGGCCTCGGCCAGTCTCGCCTCGTTGGCGATCAGGGTTTCCTCGGTATGCCGCCTCCGGCCGCTCGGCCGCCCGCCCCGCAGTTCCGTATTCCGGCTTTTCATCATCCCTCTCCGCTTGGCGCCCCGGACCCGCCGGCAACAGCCGCTGATCGGCCGCATTGTTCTTCCAATGCCAGAATCCTCTCCTTCAGCTCGACCATCCTGAGTTCCCGGCCGACAAAAAGCTGGTTCATCCGCTCCAGCTCCTCGTTGTTTTGCTCCAACTCCTCGGTGCGCTCTTTGACGCGCCTTTCAAGCTCTTCGTTCAACCGTTTCAAGGCCTCTTCCGCAGTCTTCCGCTCCGTAATGTCGCGGGCCAGGGCGAGAATGACCGGGAGGTCATCGAACTGTGAAAGGCAAAGGCGGACCTCGACCGGAAACGTTGTGCCATTTTTCCGTTTATGCCTCCCCTCCAGGGTGACCGGATGGTCAGGGGTCAGCTTGCTCCAGAAATTCTTGACATGCGCATGGTTGACAAATTCCGCGTCCACGTCAGCCGCGTTCATGGCGAGAAGCTCTTCCCTGGTGTAGCCGAGACTTTCGCAGGCCGTTCGGTTGACATCCAGAAATCGCCCTTCCATGTCGTGCACAAGAAAGGCGTCGGCGGCCTGATTGACCAGGGTGATGAAGCGTCTTTCGCTCTGCCGCAGATCGCGGTCCACCAACAGGGTGGAGAGGGCGTCCCCCAGGCGGCGGCCGATCTCCTGGAAGAGTTTTTCCTCCTCGGCGGTCCAGTCGTTTTCCCGGGAACAATGATGGATCCCGAACTCCCAAGGCTTTCCCACTCTTGGGTAGAGGGCGGTTGCCAGCATGCTCCTGATGCCGAAACGTTCCGAGAGCTGTGGGGGCACCGGTTTGTTGCCGGTTTGGGGGCCGAATTTTACCGGCTGCTTGCTGTCCAGAAGCAGGTGAAATTTTTCCGCCAGCTCCTGTCCCACCGGCAAGGCAAGGCCGAGAAACCGGGCACCTGGATATCCCGGTTTATGGCGCTCCATCGGCACCGAACAGGATGTGGCCTGCGGATCGCACGGGTAAAGCAGATAGGCCCGGTCGCAATCGAAGATCGCGAGCACCTCGTCGAGGACGTTGCCCATCATCTCTTCGAGATCGGCGGTGCCCTGGATGGCCTGGTTGATCCTGTCCATCCTCTTGAAAAAGCGGAGATTGGCGTTGCGCTCCTCCTCGGCCCGCTTGCGTTCGGTGATGTCCCGGCCGATGGCCAGCACCCCGGTGATGACGCCGTTTTGATCGCGTTCGGCAACAAAACGGATGTTGTGAAAACGCTCACCCTTGCCGATATCCGGCAGAACGAGATCACAGCTAGCCTCGATGCCGCTTTGCAGCACCTGTTCGATCTTTTTCTGATACTCCCGGAATTCGCCTCCCGGGAAGCACTCCAGTGGGGTTTTTCGGAGGAACTCTTCCTCTCGCCGCTCCCCCAAGGTCTCAAGGAGCCGCGGGTTGCAATAAAGCACGCGGCCGGTGGTATCGTAGCGGGCGATGTTGTCCGGCGAGTTCTCGGCCAGGGCCCGGAATTCCCGTTCGCGGGCGGTAAGTGCCTCGTCCATTCGCTTGCTGTGCCTCACCTCCGACTTGAGTTTCTCGACGGTTTCCGAGAGCTCCAGGGTCCGTCTTCGCACCGTCGTCTCAAGGTTGGATATTTCCTCGCCTTCCCTGGGGAGCCAGAAGCGAAACAGAATGGTGATCACCAACCCCGCAGCGAAAACGTTCAACAGCTTGGGGATAATCACCATATGGGGCTGGACGAGAAAATCGTGGATGCCCATCGGCAGCAATCCGACTCGCGCCGTGTACCAGGCGCCGAAATACAAACTTTCAAAAAGAGTTCGGAAAGCATCGATGGTAAGAATAATAAAGAGGAGCAGCATGAGACTGCCGTGGCGCCAATCCGCTCGCAGCCGCCTGATATAGAAGTACAGGATAAAAGACCACATGGCGACCAACAGCCAGTAGGTAACCGGGGTCAGCAGCTCAAAAAAACCAATATCCATCGCCCCCCCTTTATTCATGCGCCGGATCATCGGGTGTTTCTTCTCGTAAGTTTTCATGCCGTCCAGTCCATCAAATGAAAATTTTCCAGCGGCGTCCT
>JAPLJG010000097.1 GCA_026388735.1 Deltaproteobacteria bacterium | reverse complement strand
GTGTTCCCTTTACCCAGGTCGGCATCCGTTCTTTTTCCAAAGAGGAACATGATTTGGTGCGGGCCAAGGGTTGGCGGCCATTTTTCATGCACCGTATTCATGCCGAGGCAGACTGGATCGAACAGGTCTGCGCCGGAATCAAGGGGCCGGTCTACCTCACCTGCGACGTGGACGGGCTCGACCCGGCGATCATGCCGGCCACCGGCACCCCGGAACCCGACGGCCTGACCTGGCGTCAGACCATCGGTCTGCTGCGCGGGATTGCCCGGCGGCACCGCATCGTGGGCATGGATTTTGTCGAATTTTCGCCGCGGCCCGGCGCGGAACATGCGGCCTTTACCGTGGCCAAGCTGATTTACCGGACCCTGGGCTATATCTTTCAGGAACATAAAGCCGTAAGGAAGTGAAGAACATGAATGACATGTATGAAGATATCTACAATGAACAGCGGATTTTTGACTGTCGGCAATGCGGCCAATGCTGCCATGGCGAGAACACGGTCTCTTTGACTGCGGATGACCTGGCGCGTTTGGTCGCCTTTCTCCATCTGCCGGTTGAGCAGGTGAAGGAGAAGTATCTGCGGATCACCGACGGGGTGGTGCAGATGAAAACAGTGAGCGGTCACTGCATCTTTTTTAACGAAGGCTGCACGGTGCATTCCGGCAAGCCGTGGCGTTGTACGCAATGGCCCCTGCATCCGAGCATCCTTGAAGATCAGGCCAATTTCGAGGCCATCAGGCAGTCTTGCCCAGGCATCAAGGGGGAGATGGGCTACGAGGAATTTAAGGCCAGGCTTGCGGCGATTCTTGAGCGGAAACAGGCAGGGCGGTGAAGATCATCCTCCCGTTCCTGGGTAAAACCAAGGAACAGTACCTTGCCGCCGGAATCGATGATTATGCCGGGCGGCTCAGGCGTTATGCCCAACTTGACCTGCCGGTCTTGAAAGAAAAGAAGAACGCCACTAAGGAAGATACGGCGCGGCAACAAACCGAGGAGGGACAGATACTTCTTGGCAGTCTGCCGCAATTGGGCGGGGCAACCAAGGTGGTAGCCCTTGCTCCGGCAGGCCAGCAGCTCAGCTCCGAGGATCTGGCTGATCTGTTATGTCGCTGGGAGGATCAGGGGGTGCGGGAGATTGCCTTTTTGATCGGCGGCCCCACCGGGCTTGCACCGGAGCTGGTCCAGAAGGCGGATTATGTGCTGTCGCTCTCGCGGATGACCTTTACCCACGAGATGGCCCGTCTGCTGGTGCTGGAACAGCTGTACCGGGCTTTTTCCATCAAGGCCGGGACCGGGTATCATAAGTAGCAGCCTGTTCGGGTCACACCGACTCCACGGAACGCACCTCGGGAACCTCGCCTTTCAAGAATTTTTCAATCCCGTTTTTGAGCGTATTCCTGGACATGGGGCATTCCTTGCAGGCGCCGGTCAGCTGGACCGTGACCACCCCGTCCTTGCTCACATCAACCAGGGCCACATCGCCGCCGTCTGCCTGTAATGTTGGGCGAATCTTTGCCAGGGCCGCCAGAATCCTATCGCGCATCGTTATTCCTCAAGCTGGGTTGTCAGGGTGAAAACGTATGCCAATCTAACACAGCTCGGCTCTGCCGACAACCTTGTAAGCGGTTACAGGGCGGTGCAGATGCGCGAAAGAGGTCTGTCCGCTATACACCCGGTATGCGGACAGGCCGATGACAAAGCAGATGCGCTGCCCTGTAACCGCTTACAGAACTAACCGGTTGCTAGATTGTCCGTTGTTGTAGTATGATAGCGCTCCTCTTTTGTTCATGGCGAACAAGGGGGAAGCTATCCCAACAAGGAGTCATAATGAAAAAGGTCCATAAGGATTTTCAGGATGTGTCGAGTTTGGAGCTGGCGCGGTTTGCCGCCCTGGCCGCCCTGGATAAAAAAGCGGAGGACCTGGTCGTTCTTGATGTGCGGGGCCTGTCTTCATTTACCGATTTTTTTGTTATCATGAGCGGACGTTCCACCAGGCATGTGCAGGGTCTGGCCCAGGCGGTGGATGCGGCCTTGCGGCATAAAAATGTCAAGGACGGCAACACCGAAGGCCTTAACGAGGGGCATTGGGTTCTGCTCGATTATAATGATGTGATTGTGCATATCTTCTACAACGAAGACCGCAGCTTCTACGACATCGAAGGTCTGTGGCACGATGCCCCCAGAGTGGAGATAGAGCCGGAAGCAACATCCTGAACAGGCGTTAGGCTCTGGAGAAACGATGAAGGAGATCACACCGGTATTACTGGCTATTCTCGATGGCTGGGGGATTGGGGAGCCGTGGGAGGGCAACGCGATCCACCTTGCCCGTACGCCCAACATGGACCGCTGGCAGGCCAACCAGCCCGCCACGACCCTGGTTGCCCACAATGGCGCGGTGGGGCTGCCGGAAGGGCAGATGGGCAATTCCGAGGTGGGGCATCTCAATATCGGCGCCGGCCGCATTGTCTACCAGGATTTCACCCGAATAAACCGGGATATTGCAACCGGGGATTTCTTCAAAAATGAAGCACTGGCCGGGGTTTTCGGCCGTGCCGTAGAGCAGGGCACAGCGGTGCATCTTCTTGGCCTCGTTTCCGATGGCGGGGTGCACAGCCATATCCGCCATCTCATCGCCCTGCTGGAAATGGCCAAACAAATCGGCCTTGCCAAGGTGTATGTCCATGCCTTCATGGATGGTCGCGACACCCCGCCCCAGAGCGGGGCCGGATACATGGCCGAGCTTATCGAGGCCATTAAACGTATCGGCGTGGG
>JAPLJG010000030.1:62263-98743 GCA_026388735.1 Deltaproteobacteria bacterium | reverse complement strand
AGGCCCGAAGGGAAGCTGGGAGTATCGGGGCATCGACCACAGCCACTCCCTGGCCGGGCTGCATTGCCGCCTCACAGGCGGCTACCAGATCGGCAATGCTGCCCTGGCCCTGGCCGCGCTGGAAACCATCTCCGAAACCTTGCCGGTGAGCGGGGAGGCGATCCGGCAGGGGCTACTCTCCGTGAGCTGGCCGGGCCGCCTTGAATATTTCTGCCTTGCGGACGGGAAGCCGGTGGAGTGTCTGGCCGAGGTCGCAGCCGGACAGCCCGCTTCTCTGCGCCGCTATCTGCTGGACGGAGCCCACAACCCTGCCGGGGTGGAAAGCCTGCGGGATGCCCTGGTCAGCGAGTTTCGCTACGACCGGCTCATTCTGGTATGGGCCTGCATGGGAGACAAGGATGTGGCCGCAACCCTCACCGCCATAGCCCCCCTGGCGGACCGAATCATCTTCACCCGCCCGGAAAGCGAGCGCTCGGCAACACCGGAGCAGCTTACCGCCATCCTGGCCGAAGAGGAGCGTAGCAAGGCGCAGGGCGCGGCAACAGTTAACGAGGCTTTGGCCCTGGCCGCAGACATGGCGCACAGCGGGGATCTGATCTGTGTGGCTGGATCGTTGTATCTGGTGGGAGCGGCGCGGAAAATTCTTTTGGGGGAGGTGGCGTCATGAGTGCGGAAGGGGATCTGTACGGCGAGGGGGTGGCCGAGGAGGATATCCGCCGCGAACGGGCCAAGGCGCGGGAAATACGGAAAAGCAGATGGTGGCAGACCAAGCTCTCCCTGGGCATCTGCTATTATTGCGGCAACAAGACCCCGGCCAAGGAGCTTACCATGGACCACATCGTGCCCCTGGCCAGGGGAGGGACAAGCAGCAAGGGGAATCTTGCCGCTTGCTGCAAGAATGGGATGTCTACATGGAGCGGCTGGAAAAGGGCTGAAGTCTGCAGCCTGTAGCTGGCAGTTTACCGCTCTTTTTTAATCCCCCAGACAGGTGCCGATTTCCCGCGCGGTCAGGACCTTATCGCTGTCCAGGGGCACCTTTTTTCGGGCCTTGATCGCATCGGCTAGGGGTACGGCAACAATATCCGTGGCGGACAGGGCCACCATGTGATCGAAGACCTCCTGCTCTGCCAACCGCACCGCCGCGCCGCCAAAGCGCAGGGCCAGCATCCGGTCGAAGGTGGTGGGGGAGCCGCCGCGCTGTAGGTGCCCCAGCACCAGGGAACGAGTGTCCTTGCCGGTTTTTTCCCGAATCTGTTGCGCCACCCATTCGCCCACCCCGCCCAGGATAACCTCTTGGCGTCCGATTTCATGGGCATCCGTGGTCTTGTGGATGACCTCGGCATTTTTTGCTCTGGCGCCCTCGGCCACCACGACAATGGCGTAATGTTTGTGATGCAATTCGTTGTCGTTGATCTTGTCGCAGACTTTGTCCATATCAAATGGGATTTCCGGGATGAGGATGACGTCGGCGCAGCCGGAGATTCCGGAGTTGATGGCTATCCAGCCGGAATCCCTCCCCATGACCTCGACCACCATGACCCGGTCGTGGGATTTGGCGGTGGAATGCAGCTTGTCAAGGGCCTCGGTCGCCGTGGCCACGGCGGTGTCGCAGCCAAAGGTTCTTTGGGTGGCCAGCAGATCGTTGTCAATGGTCTTGGGCACCCCGATCACTGGCATCCCCTTTTCCGTGGCGAAACGGTGGGCAATCTCCAGGCTGCCGTCGCCGCCCACCGCTATATGGCAGAAAAAACCCATGCGGGTAAAGTTTTGCATGACCCGGTCGGAAACATCGCGGAGCAGTACCTCGCCGGCCATGTTTTCCACCGGCATGGCAAAGGGGTTGCCTTTGTTGGTCGAGCCGAGGATCGTGCCGCCGGTGGGGGTGATGTCTTCAACGACCTCCGGGGTGAGGCGGATAAGTTCGTCCGGGTCGAGCAGCCCCTTGTAGCCGCCGTGGCTGCCGTAGACCTCCCAGCCCCGGTAATGGGCGGATTTGGTCACTGCGTAAATAACCGCGTTCAGGCCAGGGGCGTCGCCGCCGCCGGTGGATATGACGATTTTTTTCATCTGTTCAACCTCACACAATGACTGAGTAACGACCTCTGTTCATTAGAAAAACCCTTTTTTTAGTTATAGCTTGAATCAGACGGAGATCAAAACAAAAAACCAGCCTTGACTTATGCGGGGATATTTCTTAATTTACTCAATAAGAAAAAGCTGAAATTACTTTTTTCTTACCGGCCTTCTCAGAGCCGGGATATTTTTTTATGAACCTTTTGATGAGGAGATCATAGGATGCTTGAAGTAACAGAGCAGGCGGTTGTTAAACTGAAAGCGTACCTGGCCGATAATAATATCGAATCTGCCGTACGTGTTGCGTTGATGCAGGGTGGCTGAGCAGGCCCCTCTTTGGGATTGGCTCTGGATGAGCCAAAGGAAAATGATGCAACGTTTGAACATGGCGGAATTAAATTCCTGCTGGATAATAATCTCAGCAATCAGTGTGGAGTCATCAAGGTAGACTTCATCGAAGCCGGACCCCGTTCCGGTTTCGGCATCTCCTCGGCCAAGCCTCTCGGCGGCGGTGGGGGCGGAAGCTGCGGCAGTTCTTGCGGCAGCGGTGGTAGTGGCGGCTCCTGCGGTTGCTGATTATATCGTTTTGAATGTGTTGTAAAAAAACCCTGGCCTTGGCCGGGGTTTTTTATTGGGCCTTGCCGTTGTTGTTTTGGATAAAGACAGACAGGTAGGCGAGCAGATACTTCATCTCTTTGCTGTTTTCTGGGAGTGCCTCGCCGCGCAAGGCTACCTCGATGCAGAAATTGACGACCTCCGCCAGGCTGGCAACGGGGTTGTCCATGACCCGATATTGCTTCCTGTGCATGGTCTCCGGGCTGAAATCCCGGCCATGTTCATGGCAGGTGAGACAGGTCTTGCCGGAGGTGCCGCCTCCGAGGATAGGGCTTTCAAAGAGCAGTTTTCCCTGTTGGGCGTCCGCGCCAAGGCAGATGCCGGTGGCGGCAAGAAAGATATTGAATGCCGCCAGAAGCGTGGTGATTGTTTTCATACGGTGCAGTTGCCTCTCGCAGAAAAGTGTTATGTTGTTTCCGATTTTCAAAGATACTGTACTCTGAAAGGGGTGCGGGGAAAAAGNAAAGAAAGAACAAAGGAGCTGATCATGGCACAGCATGAAGGCGTACAGGCTGCGGGCCTGACAGAAGAACAGGGGAAAGCGCTGCTCTGGCTGGCGCGGGAGACCATCGCCCGGCAACTTGGCATGGAGGCGCATGCGCCAGGGGCCGATATCGCCGCCCGCTTGTTGGATGCTGAGCTGGGGCACAAGCGGGGAACCTTTGTCACCCTGAAAGAACATGGCGAGCTGCGCGGCTGTATCGGCAGCCTTGCCGCCATGGACTCCATTGTCGAGGGTGTCAAGCGCAATGCCCTCCATGCCGCTTTTGACGATTCCCGGTTCAGACCGGTGGGGAAAAATGAACTCGGGGCAATCGAGGTGGAGATCAGCATCCTCACCGAGCCGACAAGTGCGGAGGAGTTGCTCCGTATTCTGCGGGTCGGGGTCGATGGGGTAATTCTCCGAAAGGGCGTGCAGGGCGCCACCTTTCTGCCCCAGGTCTGGGAGCAGCTGCCCGATCCTAAGGATTTTCTAAGCCACCTCTGTCGTAAGGCCGGTTTGCCCGCCGATGCTTGGCAATCTGGAATCCTTGAGGTATCCACCTATCAGGTGCAGTATTTTGAGGAGCAATCCTAAGCGTGCAGGTGGAAAAGGCAATGGGCCACGGCGGACGTGGCGGATGGCTGTTGATTTTTGCAGGGTGATATGGTACACCGCCCTTTGATTTGAGCACTATGCCTGGGTGGCGGAACTGGTAGACGCAAGGGACTTAAAATCCCTCGAAAGCAATTTCGTACGAGTTCGATTCTCGTCCTGGGCACCACATTTATAATAATGGTTTTTGGTCCGTGGCCATTGGGGGGAGTGATGAGTGAAAAACAGGCAACCATTGACATAATTGCCGAGATTTTCTGTCAGGCGGTCAAGAAGACCCTGGACAAGAGCACCCAAAAGGCCATCAAATATTCAAAAACCATCCAGGTTATTCCCAAGGTGAGCCTGCGGCCGGAGATCGGTTGCTTTGTTCAGTTTACCGGGGATTATAACGGGTTGGTGGTGGTGAATTTTTCCGCCGGAGCTGCCATGGGACTCTACCGGAGCTACATGCTTGCCATGGGAATGCCGGAGAGCGAACTGGCCAAGGATTCGACCTCTGCCGAGGTGGTTGACACCATGGGGGAGATGACCAACCAGTTTATGGGCAAGGCTATGCAGATGGTGGAAGGCCGGTTTGACCTCACCTCCTACATCGGCCAGCCCAAGGCCCTGTCCTTGAACACCGCCATCACCCTTACCCCGGATCTTGATTTTCAGGATAACCGGCGGATGGTGTTCAGTCTGGATACCCACCGGTTCTACATGGAAATGGCATTGGAGCGGACGGAATTTATTCCTTTGTGATTTTTTCTTTTAGTTGCTCTTTGTAAAAGGCTGCCTTCGGGTAGCCTTTTTTTGTGATTATATCCGGGAATGTCGAGGAATGGAGCATGGAGTCGCTCTGTTCATTTCTTTGCTTGCCCAAAGAAACGAACCAAAGAAAGGGCCCCCTGTGTCTCTTGTCCCGCCGTAGGCGGGATGCCCTGTGCTCCTCGATGCTGCCGGGGCTTTGCAAACTCGCTGCGCTCAGACAGTGCAAATCCCCTTTTCGGCAGCCTCTCCGGTGCTCGGCTGCGTGCCAATGGGATTTTCCCCTCCCCCATTTGTCCTGCCGCCCTCGCCGAGAAGTAAGAGCAGCCCGTAGGGCCAGGACTGGCTGGGGTACCTTTTTCTTCTTTCTTCGTTTGGGCACGCAAAAGAAGAAAGAAAACAGCAGAAAGCCCTGGCCTTCATATGGAGGGGCAAGCTGGGCTTTTGCCTTTCAAAACACCCAGTCTTACAGTATAAGATAAAGCTTCCCCTGAATTCGTTCATTTTTGATTTTTTATATTCTTGGAGGTCGTCATGTCAAAGTGCAGCAGCGGTACCTGTGGTAGTAAAAAAGCAAGTGGCTGTGGCTCCGCCGATGCGGCGGTGGCCCAGCAGAATACGGCAATCGCCGCCTCTCTGGACCGGATCAAAAACAAGATTCTGGTGATGAGTGGCAAGGGCGGGGTGGGCAAAAGCACTGTTTCGGTGAATCTGGCCCTCGGTCTGGCGCAAAAGGGATATAAGGTCGGCCTCATGGATGTTGATCTCCATGGCCCGGATATCGTCCGCATGCTCGGCATGTCCGGCAGGATGGACGGCGAGCTCACCAAGGACGGCAAGATGCCGCCCCTGCAATACAATGATAAGCTCAAGGTCATCTCGCTGGAGAGTATGATGGAGAATCGGGATGATCCCATCATTTGGCGCGGGCCCCTCAAGAATCAGGCGATCCGCCAGTTTATTGCCGATGTGAATTGGGGCGAGCTGGATTATCTGGTCATCGATGCGCCTCCGGGCACCGGGGACGAGCCCATGACCGTGGCCCACACCATCAAGGATGCCAAGGCCCTGGTCGTGACCACCCCCCAGAACATCGCCCTGGCGGATGTGCGCAAGTCCATCAATTTTTGCAAGCACGTTTCCATGAAGATTCTTGGGATCGTGGAGAACATGAGCGGTTTTATCTGTCCGCACTGCGACAAGCCGGTGGATATCTTCAAAACCGGCGGCGGCGAGCAGTTGGCCACCGAGTTTTCCGTGCCTTTTCTGGGCAGGATTCCCCTTGATGCCAGGGTGGTTATCGCCGGGGATGACGGCAAGCCCTATCTTTCTTCCGGGGCCACAAGCCCGGCCATCCAGGCGTTTGAAGCGTTTCTGGCCAAGGTCGAGAAAGAGCTGCCCGTCATCCAGACTGCGGCTACTTCCATCCCCATGGCCAAGGGTGCGTCGAGCTGCGGCTGCGGCAGCGGGCCTTGCAACCCCAATACCTGCGACTGCTGAGGGTTGAGGATATGATTGTCAAACAGTTGGTTGTGGGCTCCATGTCTGTGTGTTGCTATGTGGTGGGCTGCGAGGAGACCAAGAAGTGCGCCATCATCGACCCCGGCGGCAACGAGGAGAAAATTCTCGCCCTGTGTCGGGCCGAAGGCCTCAGTGTTGAGGCGATTATTTGTACCCATGGCCATCCGGATCATGTCTGCGGCAACAGGGTAATCCAGCAGGCAACCGGCGCCCCCATCGTCATGCATGCGGCGGATGCCGAGTTTTTTGTCAAGCCGGAGATCATCGACTATTTCTCCAGGTTTGGCTTTCTGCCTTCGCCGCCTGTGGACCGGACCGTAACCGATGGCGAGAAGATCGTCATCGGCAAGTTCATCCTGACGGTTCTCCATACCCCTGGGCATACCCCGGGTGGGATCTGTCTTTACGGCGCTTCCCATCTCTTTACCGGCGACACCCTGTTTGTCGAAGGGGTGGGGCGCACCGACTTCCCTGGCGGCGACAGCAAACAGATGCTCGCAGCCATCAAGGAGAAGATTCTGCCCCTGCCCGCCGAGACTGTGGTCTGGCCGGGGCATGGCTATGGCGGGGCCAGATCCACCGTGGGCGATGAGCGCCGCAATAATCCCTACCTGAAAGGGAACTGGTAGCAGATGCGGGAGATTGTCCTCGGCACGGCCGGCCATGTGGATCACGGCAAGACCAGTCTGGTCAAGGCCCTCACCGGCATTGACACCGATCGGCTCAAGGAAGAGAAAAAGCGGGGCATCACCATCGAGCTGGGTTTTGCCTTTCTTGATCTGCCTTGCGGCCATCGCCTCGGCATTATCGATGTTCCCGGCCACGAACGCTTTGTGAAAAACATGGTGGCCGGCGCCACGGGCATCGATCTCTTGGCCTTTGTCATCGCGGCGGATGAGGGGATCATGCCCCAGACCAGGGAGCATTTCGAGATCTGCCGGCTGCTCGGGGTGAAGCGGGGGTTGGTGATCCTCACCAAGAAGGACATGGTGGATGCGGAGTGGCTGGCACTGGTGCAAGAGGATGTTCGCCAATTTCTGGCCGGCAGTTTTCTGGAAGACGCGCCCATGGTCGCGGTTTCCTCCACCACCGGCGAGGGGATGGAAGAGGTCCGGGAGGTGCTGGACACCCTGGTGCGGGGCAGCGAGTTTTCCGAAGCCCATGGCCCGTTTCGGTTGCCCGTGGACCGGGTGTTCAGCATGAAGGGTTTTGGCGTGGTGGTCACCGGCACCTCCATCTCGGGAAGGATAACGGTGGGTGAGGACATCACCGTTTATCCCCAGGGACATACCGCCAAAATCCGCGGCATCCAGGTGCATGGCCAGGATGTGGAGCTGGTCGAGGCGGGCAAGCGTACCGCCATCAACATCCAGGGGCTGGACACCGAGATGATTGCCCGGGGCAATATGCTCGCCACTCCAGGAACCCTCGCTCCCTCCTTTCTGTTGGACGCCGATTTTTTCTATCTTTCCTCCAATGCCAAACCCCTCAAGAACAGAAGCCGGGTGCGGGTGCACATCGGTACCGCCGAGATCATGGGCCGTATCGCGCTGCTGGAGGATGAAGAGCTTGCCCCTGGCAGCCGGGCCAACGTGCAAATATTGCTGGAGGAGCCGTTCGGCGCCTGGCCCGGGGACCGCTATGTGGTGCGGAGCTATTCGCCGGTGGCCACCATCGGCGGCGGCGCGATATGGAACGCCTCTCCGCCCAAACGGCGGCGCTTTAAGGAGGCGAATAGCCAGGTCTTTGCTCTGTATCAGGAGGGGGTAAGCGAGGATATCTCCCTCTTGCACCTCCGGGAGGCAGGGGTTGCCGGGCTCACCTTCGAGGTGCTCTGCGTGAAGATGGGCCAGTTCGGCAAGCGTTTTCGCAAGCTGCTCGACACCCCCATCTCCAGCCGGAAGATCATCATGGTGGATTCGGACCGGCAACGCATGGTCGCGGCGGAAATCTTCGAGGCCATGGGCGCATCGCTCACGAAGATCCTAGCTGATTTTCACCGGGATAACTCGATGAAGCCGGGGTTGTCCAAGGAAGAGCTGCGTTCGCGTCTGCATGGGGATCTGGATCAGAAATTTTTTCAGCTGCTCCTCAATACCCTGGTCAAGCAGGGGGCAATTATTGTCGATGAATCCGTGGTGAGAATGGCGGGTCATCAGGTATCGCTCAAGGCGGATGCCCAGAGTATCCGCACGGAAATGGAGACCTTCTACGCTGCGGCAGGGCTGACCCCACCCACCGTGCGGGAGGTGCAGGAACGGTTTGTCAAGTATCCCGCGCCCTTGGTCCGCGAGGTTCTCGAGCTCTTGGTCCGGGAGCAGGTTCTGGTCAAGATCAGCGAGGATCTCTATTTCCAGGGCCGGGCCATGGCGACCTTGCAGGAACAGCTGGTGGCCTTTATCAAGAAAGAAGGGGAGATCGACGCGCCGCGCTTTAAAACTCTCACCGGCCTGACCAGAAAATTTTCCATTCCCCTGTTGGAGTATTTTGATAAAATCAAGGTGACCATCCGGGTCGGCGACCGGCGTCTGCTGCGGGAGCGGCAGCCTTCGGCATGATAACCGGCAATACCAGCGGCTTGAAAACCGCTCAGTTGAAAGGGCTTGAACGCATTGCCGGGCGCCGGGTTGATCCGGAGATGGTCATCAGCCCGGAGCTTGCAAAAGAGCTGTGCGCGGTTGCCTTTGAGCTGGGACGCCAGGTTGGGGTCTTGCTCAGCCGGTCCGGGCAGGTCGAGGCGGTCATGGTCGGGGATCACCGCTCCATCATGATCCCGGCTTTGAAGCAGTTTCGGGTCTCGGGTGGGCGACTCAAAGGCTTGCGCTGTGTGCATACCCACCTTGCCGGCGAGGGTATCAGCGAAGACGATTTGATGGATCTGCTCTTCCTGCGCCTGGACATGATGACCGTGGTGCAGATGGAGCAGGGGGTGGCAACCCGGCTCTATTCCGCCCATCTGGTGCCCCAGGCGGTGGAGGGGAAGAACTGGCTCTTGTTGCCGCCGGAGGTTCCCACTCAGCAGGCCCGCTCCTGCCGGGAACTCATCGCGGCGCTTGAGGATGAATTTGCCAAGGCCAGGCCGGTGCGGGAGATTGACTCGGGCCGGGACCGGGCGATTCTGGTCAGCGTGACCCCGCTCTCCAAGGTCAAGGCCCAGGAATCCATGGCAGAGCTGGCCGAGCTGGCCCGCTCTGCCGAGGTGATCGTCCTCGACACCGTGGTGCAGCGGCGGGAAAAGATCAACCCCAGGTTGATCTTGGGCAAGGGCAAGCTCGGCGAGATCATGCTGACCGCGCTGCGGCTCAACGCCAATCTGCTGATCTTCGATCAGGAATTGAACCCGTCCCAGGCGCGGTCCATAACCGACCACACCGAACTGCGGGTCATCGACCGGACCCAGTTGATCCTTGATATCTTTGCCCGGCGGGCCTTGAGCCGGGAAGGTAAGCTGCAGATCGAGATGGCCCAGCTCAAATACATGCTGCCCAGATTGACGACCCGAGACGATGCCCTGTCCCGGCTCACCGGCGGCATCGGCGGCCGCGGCCCCGGTGAGACCCGTCTTGAGGTGGACCGCCGCCGCATCAATGACCGGTTGGGCAAGCTGGGCAAAAAGCTCAAGGAGGTTGGCCGGGAGCGGGAGCAGCGGCGGGCGCGGCGCCGCAAAAATGACTTGCCGGTTCTCTCGTTGGTGGGCTATACCAATGCCGGGAAGTCGACCCTGCTCAACACCCTGACCAAAAGCGCTATCGTTGCCGAGGATAAGCTCTTCGCCACCCTGGACCCTACCAGCCGCAGGCTTCGTTTTCCCGAGGATGTGGAGGTCATTATCACCGACACGGTGGGCTTTATCCGCAATCTTCCGGAGGATCTGCTCAAGGCCTTCACATCGACCCTGGAGGAGCTGCATGAGGCGGACGTGTTGGTGCATGTTATTGACATCAGCAATCCGCGCTGCGAGGATCATATCCAGGTGGTGGAGGATCTGCTCCGGGAGCTTGAGTTGGACGGTATCCCCTGTCTCAAGGTGTTCAACAAGATTGACCTGGTGGCGCCGGAGGTTGTTGCCGAACAGCTAAGGCTGCATGAGGCGGTAGCCCTAAGCGCCCGTGATGCCGCAACATTAGGCCCGTTTTTGGACAGGGCCAAGAGCTTGGTCCTGAAAAAATGGCAGAAGCGCGGGGAATATGTACAGCCTGAGATTGAGGAAGCAGCCCTTGACACGCAAGTCCTTTCAACGATCTAATTGATTATGCGCATGCCATTTTTTAGACGACAATTTCGCAGCTTTTCGTTGTTTCTGTTTGCCCTTGCCATTTTTTGGGGCGGCGGCCAGCCGGCGCTTGCCCAGAACGCGACCATCGATGAGTTGATTGTCACCAATTCCAGTACGGATTTGTTGTTGTTTCTCACGGTCAACAATGCCTTTACCAAGCAGATGGAGGAGGGTATCAGAAACGGCATCCCTGTGACTTTTAATTTCTATGTGAAGCTGGAGCGTAAACGCAGCACGTGGCTGAATCAGGAGCTTGTTTCCCTGCGGTTTGACCATACCCTGAGCTACGATACCCTGAAAGAGGAGTACAGTGTTGTCCGTTCGGAGCTGGCCGGTCAGACCTTTCGCACCAAATTCCTGGCCGAGGCGAAAAAAGCTATGGCCCAGCTCAATGGCCCCCAGATATCGCCGCTGAAAGCCCTGTTGCCGGAGGCGGGGTATCTGCTTCGGGTTAAGGCCAAGCTCGCGGAAAAAACCCTGCCGCTTTATGCGCACTATGTGATTCCCTTCTGGAGCCTCTGGGATTTTGAAACCGAGTGGTACACGGTGGAGTTCAGGTATTAGCATGGATGCCCCCCAGGAGGAGATTGTCGTTAAAGACCGGCTGCGCCGCAAAAAGCGCATCCGCCTGGTCATCCTTGCCTGCTTCGTTCTGATCCCCCTGCTGACCTATTTTGAAACCAGGATCGTGCAACTGGGCGCCATTCCCTTTCCGGTCAGCGGTAATGTTCTGATCTTTGTCCTCATCAACTTCAATGTCCTTCTCCTGCTGTTGATGGTGTTTCTGGTGCTCCGCAATTTGGCGCAGCTTGTCTTTGAGCGCCGTCGACGTTTCCTGGGAACAAAGCTCCGCTCCAAGCTGGTGATTGCCTTTGTTTCCATGTCTTTTTTCCCCACCGGGCTGCTGTTTTTTATCGCTCTCCAGTTTGTCTCCACCAGTATGGATTACTGGTTCAACATCAATGTCGCCCAATCCCTGGAAGAATCGATCGCCATCGCCAAGAATGTTTACCAGGAGGCGGAAGACCAGGTTGACCGCCAGGGCAGCCTGATTGCGGAACGCTTGGAATCAAAACGTTACGGGGATCTTGCCGGGGGGAATTTGACGCCCTTGCTGCAAGAGATTATGAAAAGTCATGGCCTGGCTGGAATCGAGGTGATCTCAGAGCAAAGAGAGGTGTTGGCCCGAGCCTACAGGCCGGAAGTCGTTGGTGAGGGTGTCCCGGAAATTCCCTTGAACATGATCCGCGATGCGTATGCTGATAAAAAGGGGCAGACAACCATCCAGCCGGTGGCGGCGGGGGAACTGGTGCGCAGCGTGAGCTCGGTACGGATCGGCGGCACCGACGGACGGCAGGGGGCGCTGGTTGTTTCCCTGCTTATTCCCCAGGAACGGGTCAAGCGGATGCAGACCATTTCCGCTGGGTATGAGGGCTACAAGCAGTTGATGATTCTCAAGGCCCCGATTAAAACCAGTCTGTTGGTCATGCTGCTCATCGTCACCCTGTTGATCGTGTTTTGCGCGATCTGGTTCGCCTTTTATGTGGCAGGCGGTCTGACCGGGCCCATCGGCAGGCTGGCGGAAGCCACGCGGCGGGTGGCCGAGGGTGAATTGGACTTTGTTCTGGAAAAAACCTCGGGCGATGAGATGGGAACCCTGGTTGATTCCTTCAACCGGATGACCAGCGATCTCTTCGCCAGTAAAAGGCAGCTTGAAGAGGCAAATGCCGCACTGTGCCAAGGGAATCTCGATGCTGAGACCAGGCGGCGCTACATGGAGATTGTTCTGCAAAATGTGGCGGCCGGGGTTATCTCTTTGGATGAGCAGGGTCGGATTACCACGATCAACCGGTTTGCCGAGGAGCTTCTCAAAATTGACCGCAGAGCCTTGGAAGGCAAGGAGTACCACGCGGTTCTCAGGCCGGAGCACCGGGCGATTCTGGAAGGTTTTCTTGCCGAGTTGTCGCGGAGCGGCAAGCCTTCCCTGGAGAGGCCGCTGCGCCTCACGGTGGGGGATGAGACTTTTTCGCTACGGGTGAATTTAACCCGGTTGGGAGATGAGAACAATCAGCCCCTTGGCGTGGTCCTGGTGTTTGATAACCTCACCGAGCTGGAAAAGGCGCAGCGGATGGCGGCCTGGCGTGAGGTGGCCCGGCGGATCGCCCATGAGGTGAAAAATCCCCTGACCCCGATCCAGCTTTCCGCCCAGCGGCTCCGCAAAAGATATCTTGACCGGCTGTCTGGGGACCAGGAGGTTTTTGACGTCTGCACTAAAACCATTGTCAACCAGGTGGATGAGCTGAAAAAGCTGGTCAGCGAATTTTCCAACTTCGCCCGAATGCCTGCGGTGCACAAGACCATGGGCAGCCTCGCCGAAATGGCCAACGAGGCGTTCATTCTCTACCAGGAGGCCCATAAGGACAGGCAGTTTAGGCTGCGGGTGGAGGGGCCGATTCCACAGTTTTCCTTCGACGGCAAGCAGATGAAACGGGTGCTCATCAACCTGCTCAATAATGCCGTGGCGGCCACCGCCGCTGCCGGGATAATCGAGATTGTTCTTGCCTGCGAGGAAGAGCGCAAGGTGGTCAGGCTTGAGGTGCGCGATAATGGCTCCGGTGTCAGTGACGAGGACAAGCCGCGTCTTTTTGAGCCGTATTTTTCAAGGAAGAAGACCGGGACCGGCTTGGGCCTGGCCATCGCCAGCACGGTGGTGGCGGACCACCATGGTTACATTCGGGTTAAGGACAATGAGCCCAAGGGGGCCCGGTTCATTGTCGAGCTTCCCCTGGGCAATGGCTAGAAAACCGGTAACTGTTCCGCAGCACCACATCTGCGTTGTCATCGGTCTGCTCATGTGCAATAGCACACTTCGCAGGCCTCTTCCTATCATTTGCGGCACTGCGGAACAGTTACGTCCCGTGGTGTTTGCTTGATTCCGGCGTCAAGCTGAGTAGTTACAGAAAACCGTGTCGTCTGCCTGGCAGGGCATGGTATATTGAATAACAACAGAAAAAATTAGTGAAACGACGGCTGTGAAACGGCGATGGCAAAAACAATCCTGATAATTGACGATGAAGCGAGTATTCGTGAGTCCCTGTCCGGCATTTTGTCGGATGAAGGGTTTCAGACGCTTTCTGCCGAGGATGGACAGCAGGGGCTTGCCCTGTTGGAGGAGGAGCCGGTTGACTTGGTTCTGCTCGATATCTGGATGCCGGGGCTGGACGGCCTGGAGGTGCTGAAAAGAATCAAGGAATCCCAAGCCGACTTGCCGGTGATCATGATTTCCGGGCACGGTACCATTGAAACTGCGGTGCAGGCCACCAAGATGGGGGCCTACGATTTTATTGAAAAGCCGCCCTCCTACGATAAAATCATTCTTTCCATCAATAACGCTTTGGATTTGGCCCGGCTCAAAAAAGAGAATCTGATTCTGCGCCAGCAGACCCAGCGCGCCAGTCAACTCACCGGCGCCGCCCCAGCCATGGTGGAACTCAGGCAGCTGGTGGAGCGGGTGGCGCCCACCGAGGCCTGGGTCTTGATCCGGGGCGAGCATGGCACCGGTAAGGAGCTGGTGGCGCAGAGTATCCATCGGCTGTCGAAAAATGCGGTCAAGCCGATGATCGAGCTGAACTGTGCCGCCATCCCGGAAGAGCTGATCGAGTCCGAGTTGTTTGGCCATGAGAAAGGCGCGTTCACCGGCGCCACGGCCAGCCGCCGGGGCAAGTTCGACCTGGCCGACGGCGGTACGCTCTTTCTGGACGAGATCGGCGACATGAGTCTCAAGACCCAGGCCAAGGTGCTGCGTATTCTTCAGGAGCAAAAATTTGAGCGGGTGGGCGGTTCAAAAACCATCCAGGTCGAGGTCCGGGTCCTGGCCGCCACCAATAAAGATCTTGAGCAGGAGCTCGAAAACGGCACCTTCCGGGCGGATCTCTATTACCGGCTCAACGTGGTGCCGATTCAGGTGCCGCCGCTGCGGGAACGGCGGGAGGATATTCCGCTGCTGGTCGCTGATTTCGTGGCGGACAACGCGAAGAAGGGGCTGGGGGAAAAGGGATTCAGCCCTGGGGCTCTGCAGGCCATGATGCAGCACGGCTGGCCGGGCAATGTCCGGGAGCTGCGCAATTTTGTCGAGCGGGTCATGATCATGTGCCCGGCGGAAACGGTTGACGAAACCATGGTCGGGCAGTTGCTCGGCATTGCGCCGGCAAATGCATCATCATCGGCTGTCGGTTTGGAGGCGTTGTACCACTCCTTGAACTATAAGGAGGCCAAGAAGATTTTTGAACGGGATTTTCTCAAGGCCCGGCTTGCCGGCAATGACGGGAATATTTCCCAGACTGCGGAACAAATAGGCCTGGAGCGCAGTCATCTGCATAGAAAGATGAAGTCCCTGTCCCTGGACGAAGAGTAACCGTTGATTTTTCCGAGACCCGAGAGGATGCCATGAGCGAACACGAGACCAATCTCCCCGACCAGAAGGCGCTGGAAAAGGAGATCGGTGAGTATCTCACGAAAAAGTACGGGCAGAAGGTGAAGATCATCTCCAGCGGCTTGCTGCCCATGGCCCAGGGCGAGGAAAGCGAGGCGGGGCAGCCGTCCGCAGGCGGTGCGGCGGATTTTCATTTCGACACCAACCCGGAAGAGCTCATTGCCTATCTCGACGAGTATGTGGTGAGGCAGGATGAGGCCAAGGCCATTCTCTCCACCAAGATCTGCACCCATTTCAACCGGATCAGCTACGCCCTGGCCAGGCCCCGTAAGGCAAGGCGTAATATGGGGCAGATCAAGAGCAATGTCCTGTTGATGGGCCCCACTGGCGTGGGCAAGACCTTCCTTATCAAGCTTATTGCCCGTCATCTCGGGGTGCCCTTCATCAAAGGCGACGCCACCAAGTTCAGTGAAACAGGCTATGTGGGCGGGGATGTGGAGGATTTGGTCCGGGATCTGGTCCGGGAGGCGGACGGGGATATTGAGCGGGCCCAGTACGGCATCATCTACCTGGATGAGACTGACAAGATAGCCGCCAGTCCGTTCCGGATCGGGGCCGATGTCTCCCGCACCGGGGTGCAGCGCGCCCTGCTCAAGCCCATGGAGGAGACCGAGGTCGAACTCAAGGTTGCCCACGATCCGGTCTCGCAGATCGAGGCCATCGAACAGTACCGGGCTACGGGCAAGCGAGAACGGCGCCTGGTCAATACCAAAAATATCCTTTTTATCATGAGCGGCGCTTTTGCCGGGCTTGAGGATATCATCAAGAAGCGGGTGCAGCAGCAATCCATGGGTTTTGAAAGCTCGGTGACCTCGGTGAAAACCACCGGGCGTTTTCTCAAGCAGGTTAAGGCGGAGGATCTGGTCGAGTTTGGCTTTGAAAGTGAGTTCGTCGGACGGCTGCCGGTTATCGCCGTGCTTGATGAACTGAGCGAAGATGATTTTTACGAGATCCTGGCCAATCCCAATAGCTCCATAGTGGTTGCCAAGAAACAGGATTTCCGGGTGTATGGTGTTAGTCTTCAGTTTGAAGACGTGGCGCTGCGCGAGATCGCCAAGCTGGCCAAGCTGGAACGCACCGGAGCCCGGGGCTTGGTTAGTGTCATGGAAAAGATTTTGCTCCACTATGAGAAGAAGCTGCCCTCCACCAGCATCCGCCATCTTGTGGTGGATGTGGAGATGGTGCGCTCGTCCGCCATTGTACTTGAAAGGCTATTGGCGGATGCGGAGGTGCAGGCGGAGCATCGGGCCCGTTTTGAGGCGTTGCAGGCTGCGGAGTACGAGCACTTGATCGGCTTCATCCTGAAGCGGATGGGCAATTATCTGGAAGATCACCAGGTGCTCACCACCCCAAAGCGTCTACAGCTCATGGCCAAGGAGAGTCAGGACCAGGACGTGGATCCTCGCGAGGTCTGTGACACCTTCATTCTGTTGGTTCAGACCATTCACGCCTGTGAGGCTGAGATCAGCGAAAAATGCGGGATCATGGTCACCTTCAGCGAAGAGGCGGTTGACCGGCTTTTGACTCGGGAGCCGCGGACTCTTGAGACCATTCAGTCTTCGTGTGCTCAGATTTTGCAGGCCATGGAGTACGGCCTGCGGCTCATGGGGCAGAAAAAAGGGGTTGCGCAGGTGGTTATTTCCAAGGAGGGGGTTGATGCGCCGGAGCGGTATATCAATACCCTGGTGGGGGAAACCTTTAAGGTGGAATAAAAGTTGGAGGAAGTCCTCCTCCAGCAGAGAAAAGGAGACAGTGGATCATGATTTTTCCTGAATACCGGGCCCGCAGGCTCAGACAGAACGAAACCTTTCGGGCGCTTATCCGGGAGACCAGCATTTCTCCGGCCAATCTTGTCTACCCGCTTTTTGTCATGCCTGGCAAGGGGATCAAGGAAGAGGTGTCATCCATGCCCGGGGTGTTCCGGATC
The DNA here is from genome assembly GCA_026388735.1 of Deltaproteobacteria bacterium. Taxonomy (GTDB): domain Bacteria; phylum Desulfobacterota; class Desulfobulbia; order Desulfobulbales; family Desulfurivibrionaceae; genus Thiovibrio. Next base: position 81,990 of record JAPLJG010000030.1, on the reverse strand, counting down.
TCCGTGGACCAATTGGCCAAGGAGGCCAAGGAGTGCATGGGGCTTGGGGTGAACTCGGTTATCCTTTTCGGCCTGCCGGACAAAAAGGATTCCAAAGGCTCGGGCGCGCATGCCAAGGACGGCATCATCCAGAGGGCCATCAAGGAGCTGAAGAACACGGCCCCGAAACTCACGGTCTGTACCGATGTCTGCCTGTGCGAATACACCAGCCACGGCCATTGCGGGATCATGATCAACGATGTGGTGGACAACGACACCACCCTGGAGGTGCTTGCCAGAACCGCGCTTTCCCATGCCCAGGCCGGGGCCGATATGGTGGCGCCTTCGGACATGATGGATGGCCGGGTTGCCGAGATCCGGGGGATTTTAGACGAGAATAATTTTCATATGCTGCCGATCATGTCTTACGCGGTGAAATACGCCTCCGCGTTTTACGGGCCTTTCCGGGATGCGGCGGAATGCGCACCCCAAACTGGCGACCGCAAGTCCTATCAGATGGACCCGGCAAACATCCGCGAGGCTCTGCGCGAGGCGACCCTGGATGTGGAAGAGGGCGCGGACATCCTGATGGTCAAGCCAGCCATGGCCTATCTGGACGTGATCAGCCGATTGCGGGACGAGTTCGACCTGCCCATCGCCGCCTACCATGTGAGTGGCGAGTATGCCATGATCAAGGCCGCTGCGGCCAATGGCTGGATCGACGGGGAAAAGGTCATGCATGAAAGCCTGCTCAGCATCCGGCGGGCAGGTGCGGATATCATCATCACCTACTTTGCCAAGGACATGGCCCGTTTGCTCAACGGATAGGCGAAAGAGATTTTGCGGCTTATCGGCTGGTGGTGGAGTCTGTGGCCGATAGGGGTGTGAGCAAGTAGTCGGGTCTCACATTGCCGAGACTTGCGAAGATGGTGGATTTGAGGGCCGGTTCCTCCTCGTACAGAGGAGTGAGCCAGGCCCTAATTTTTTCCCTGCGGGAGTCGGCAGCAAGAGGGCAGGGATTGGCCACCGGGGTAATGCCCAAGCTGTGGCCCAGCTCGACGATGCGTTTTTTTTCCACCATGGCCAGGGGGCGGATAAGGGCCAACTTGCCGTCGAATAGCTCCTGCTTCGGCGCCATGGCGCTGAGGTTGCCGCCATAGAACAGATTGAGAAAAAATGTCTCGATGATGTCTTCCTGGTGGTGGCCGAAGGCGAGTTTGTTGCAGTGGTGTTCTTTCGCCAGGGTGAAAAGCCGGTTGCGCCGCTGGCGGGCGCAGTGATAACAGCCGCTCTTGCCATTTTCAGCGACGAGCGCCTGGTGGCCAAAGTCGGTCCGCTCCATCAGCAGGGGCAGGTCTATCCGGTTGAGTTGTTCCCGAACCAGATCGTATTCTACACCGCCGAATCCCATATCCAGATGCACCGCCAGCAGCTCATAGCGGATAGGGGCCTTGCGGAGCCATTCCTTTAAAAGCCAAGCAAGCACCAGGCTGTCGATGCCTCCGGATACCGCGATCATCACCCTGTCGCCGTCGGCCAGCATCTGGTAGAGATGCATGGCCCGGCCAACAAGGTGATTGATCTGCTTGGGGATGGTGCACACGGGTAGGGCTATTTTTTCAGATAGGGGCAGTCGACAATCTTTTGCTGGAAGCCATCGCGGGCAAGTTCCTCGGCGCTGAGCCACTTCACGCCCCGTTTTGCTTTTTTGAAGAACTGGAACATGTCGGAAAGCAGGGGTTGCTGCGTCTCGCTGAAAGTGCCGGAACAGATCGCCTGTCCGGTTTCGGCGTGGACGAGTTTGTACTCAAAGGCGACAGAGGCCGGGCTGACGATGGAATACTCGGTGCCTTCCCGCTCGGTAAAGCGTTGCAGGGTGCAGAGGAGGACCGCGTCAGCAACCTTGGTTCGGCAGATGGTGACAACCGCACTCGTCCGGCAGCGGATCATTTCCTTCTCAAGGGCATCGCGTTGTCCCGGAGTGAGGATGGCGATATCTTTTCTGTCGGAAAAGTATTCTGCCAGCATCGTGTCAAGGAGTACCTGTCCTTTCTCGAGTTGTCGCATATCTTTGGCAGGACGACCGCTCTGGCCATCCGAGAGGATTTCCACCGGCAGCACAACGATCGTTTTGATCGTGAGCAAGTCTTCGGGTTGAACCTGGGCGGTTGTGCGCGCACAGCCGGCGAGCAGGGCGAGCATGGTCAGGCTTGTGAGGAAAACGGTATACGGTTTGCAGAGTGTCACGATGGTTTCTCCAGTGTGAGAAGTTATAAAGAGCCTTTGGAGGAGACTGGGCCTTGGGCGTGAGGATTAATGGTGGTTGCCTCGTCAAGGGCGCGGCCCAGAGCCTTGAAGATTGCTTCGAGAATATGATGGGTGTTCTCGCCGTGGGCCATTTCCACATGCAGGGTCAGGCCGCCGTGCAGGGTGAAAGCGCGGAGAAACTCCTTGGCCAGCTGGGTGTCGAAGTCGCCTACCTTTTGCTCAAGAAAGGGAACGCCATAATGGAGGTACGGTCTGTTGGAGCAATCCAGAGTCACCCGGACCAGGGCCTCATCCATGGGGAGCGCGCTGAAACCGTAACGCCTGATGCCGCCAAAATCCCCCAAGGATTTTTTCAGGGCCTGGCCCAAGCAGATGCCAAGATCCTCAACCGTGTGGTGTGCGTCAACCTCCGTGTCTCCGGAGGCGCGGACGGTAAGATCAAAAAAGCCATGCACGGCAAAGAGGGTGAGCATGTGATCCATGAAAGGCACACCCGTGGCGCACTGGGCTTGGCCTGTACCGTCAAGGGCAAACGAGAGGGCGATATCGGTTTCCTTGGTCTTGCGTTTCACTTCGTTTTGGCGGGCTTTCTGTGCTGCCATGGGCTGCTCCTGCAATTGTCCGGCTGCTTGCGCATACGCCAGTATTATCGGTAATGAATACATAGTGGAGAAAAAACAAGGATGATTGTTTATACCAAAATGTAGCGGCTTCAGGCAATAGGAATCCCCGTATCTTCCAGAGAAAAGATTGTAATAACAAAATATTATAGATCGTTTTGTCGCTAAGGGAGCACGGCGGTCCGAGAGACAAAAATATTACGGGCCTCCCGGTTTTCTGTTGACAACCCTTTCCCGCATTGTTATACATCTGGCGTTTTTCACATACTGAAAATGAGCGGGAATAACTCAGTGGTAGAGTGCAACCTTGCCAAGGTTGAAGTCGCGAGTTCGAATCTCGTTTCCCGCTCCATAATTTTGCTCGCAGCTTGAGTCTGTGAGCCTAGTTGCATTGATCGACAGCCCGTCTGCATTTTTTTATGGCAGAACGGGCCATTTTGACTTATATAGACCTATTCTTTAATAGAGTTTTGCGAGGGATTTGAAATGAAGACATATTTGACCCCGGTCAAAGATATTGAGCGCAAGTGGTTGATCGTTGATGCTCAAGATAAGGTGCTTGGCCGTTTAGCTTCCGAGATTGCCACGCGTTTGCGCGGCAAGCACAAGGCCAATTACTGCACCTTTCTTGATGTCGGTGATTTTGTCATTGTGATCAATGCGGAAAAGGTTCGTCTGACCGGCAAGAAATGGGATGACAAGATGTATCGTCATCACTCCGGTTTTATGGGCGGTTTGAAGGAAAAGACTGCCAAGGTGCTTCTGGAGCAAAAGCCGGAAGAGCTGTTGCGTAAGGCTGTTCGCGGCATGTTGCCCAAAAACACCCTGGGGCGCCATCAGTTGAAGAAATTAAAGGTATATGCTGGAACGGAACATCCCCATAGCGCCCAGCAGCCTGTGTCTCTGGAATTATAAAGCTGAGTTGAGCAGCTTGCCTGCTTAAACGAAACTTATGCCCTCTGGGTATAAAATCCTGCCCTTTTAAAACAGGATAATGGAGCTTGAACATGGCAGACAATAGTTTTTACGCGACCGGAAAAAGAAAGACCGCTATTGCCAGGGTGTGGTTGAGGCCGGGTTCCGGCAACATCCAGGTCAACAAGATGAGCGTGCCGGATTATTTCGGCGGCGGCTTTGACTACCTGCAGAAGATTTCAAAGCCTTTGGCCTTGACCGACACTGCGGCAAAGTTTGACATCCTCGCCACCTTGACCGGCGGCGGCAAGATTGCCCAGACCGAGGCCTTGCGGCACGGGATTTCCCGGGCACTGCTGGTTGTTGACCCCGAGCATCGCGGCGCCTTGAAGAAAGCGGGTTTTCTGACCCGTGATCAGCGCGTGAAAGAACGGAAAAAATATGGTCAGAAGGGCGCCCGGGCAAGGTTCCAGTTCTCCAAGCGTTAATCGTTGCCTGGTATTGCATTGTCAATATCACGGACACCATAGTATATCTCATCAGGGGAAGGCGCTTATCGCTCTTCCCCTGATTTTTTTTGGCCTGGGTCAGGCAGCCCTGTGGTTCTCAGTTGAGTGGAGAAAGAGATGGTACGAGTCGGCATTGTTGGTGCGTCAGGATACACCGGGGCGGAGCTTGCCCGGATACTGTGCAATCATCCCGAGGTGGAGTTGACGGTGGCCACTTCCCGGCAATACGCGGGGAAACCGCTTTCCCATGTTTTTCCCAGCCTACAGGGGCGGGCCGACATTCTCTGTGAAGATCTTCAGGTCGAGGCGCTTGTCGACCGGGCTGATTTTTTCTTTACTGCGGTGCCACATCAGACTGCCATGGATATCGTGCCGCAGCTGGTGACCGCAGGCAAGAAGGTCGTTGATCTTTCCGCCGATTTCCGCATCCATGACGCACAGGTCTATGAGCAGTGGTACCAGGCGCACAGCGCCAAGGATTTGCTGGCCACGGCGGTGTACGGCCTGCCCGAGCTGCATCGGGCCGCGATCCGCAAGGCACAGTTGGTTGCCAATCCCGGCTGCTACCCGACCAGTGTGATCCTGGGGCTTGCCCCTTTGCTCAAGGCCGGACTCGTTGATCCCGCAACCATTATCATTGATTCAAAATCCGGAACCTCCGGGGCAGGGCGGGCAGCGCAGGTCGGTTCGCTCTACTGCGAGGTGGCCGATGGTTTCAAGGCCTACAAGGTGGGAGAGCATCGCCATACCCCGGAGATCGAGCAGGAGCTGGGCGGGTTGTGTGGCAAGCCGGTGACGGTATCTTTCACCCCGCATCTGGTCCCGATGTCGCGGGGCATTCTCAGCACGATTTATGCCCAGGCAGGCAAGCCCCTTCCAGACTTGACCGAGCTCTATCAGGATTTTTACCGCGATGAGGAGTTTGTCCGGGTCTGCCCGGCTGGTCAGTATCCGGCGACCCAGTATGTTCGGGGCAGCAATTACTGTGATATCGGCACCAAGTTCGATCCCCGCACCGGCCGGGTTATCATCGTTTCCGTCATAGACAACGTGGTCAAGGGCGCCTCAGGGCAAGCCGTGCAGAACATGAATCTCATGTGCGGCTTTCCGGAAAATACCGGGCTTCGAATCGTTCCCCTTTTCCCGTAAGCGCAGTGCGAAACATCAAGCTTGTCCTGGCCTATGATGGTACCGATTATGCCGGTTGGCAGAGGCAGGTGGGGCAGCTCAGCATCCAGCAGGTCGTGGAAGAGGCCATTGCCTGCTTGACCCAGGCTCCGGTCAATCTCCACGCTGCTGGCCGAACCGATGCCGGGGTGCATGCCGAGGGGATGGTGGCCAATTTTCAGACCGAGTCGGCCATTCCGCTTTCCGGCCTGGTGAATGGCCTGAACAGCATGCTGCCCGCGGATATCCGGGTGCTGGCCGCAGAAAATGTTGCACATGATTTTCATGCGCGCTATAACGCCACGGGCAAGGTGTATGTGTACACCTTCATGGCCACAGAGATCATGCCGCCCTGCGCGCGGCGGTATGCCGTCCAGGTGCGCGTCCCTTTTGCCTGTGAAGCCGTGCGGCTCTGTCTGCCGATGCTGGTTGGAACCCATGATTTCAGCAGCTTTGAGACTGCTGGCTCCCGCGATTTGACCAATTCCCGTGGTCGGGGCGCGGTGCGGACTATTTTGGTCGCCGACCTTGCCGAGGAGGGAAAAGACTCTGCGGTATATCGACTGACCATCTCCGGGGATGGCTTCTTGCGGCATATGGTGCGCAACATTGTCGGCACCCTGTTTGCCGTGGGCCGTGGGCGGTTGACTCCCCTTGATTTTCGGAATGTCATGGCTGCCCGGGATCGGAGTCAGGCCGGGACAACTGCGCCTGCAAAGGGTTTGACCCTGAAGACTGTTTTGTACTAACTTGGCTTGGTGGCGATGGCTGCCCGAGCTTTTTTGCAAACGCCATTACTAAGGAAAGAAAATGGAAGCAGAAATTAGTCTTGCACAACGGGTCAAGCAGATCAAGCCTTCGCCCACCCTTGCTGTAAACGCCAAGGCTAAGGCCCTGAAGGCGGCGGGCGCTGACATCCTCAACTTCAGCGTGGGCGAGCCGGATTTCGATACCCCGGCCCATGTGTGCGAGGCAGGGAAAAAGGCCATTGATGAAGGCTTCACCCGCTACACCGCAGTGCCGGGTATCCCGGAGTTGCGGGAAGCCATTGCCAACCGTTTGGCCCAGGACAAGGGCTGGAGCTATGAGCCCGATCAGATCCAGGTCTGCTGCGGCGGCAAGCACGGGCTCTACAACATGGCCCAGGCCCTGTTTGGCCCCGGCGACGAAGTGCTGATTCCGACCCCGTACTGGGTTTCCTATCCGCCCATCGTCCTGTTGGCCGGCGCCACCCCGGTGGAGGTGCCGCTTTCCGAGGCCAACGATTTTGACCTGAGCGAAGAGCTGCTCACCCGCTACGCCACCCCGAAAACCAAGGCTATTATCCTGAACAGCCCGTCCAACCCCACCGGCGCTGTGTTTTCCGCCAAGGCCCTTGAGGCGGTGGCTAAATTGGCCCTGGCCAATAACTGGCTGATCATCTCCGACGATATCTACGACACCATTGTTTATGGCGACGGCAAGCTGCCGCATATTCTCGATGTGGACAAGCGGCTCGCAGCCCAGACCCTGGTGCTCAACGGCGTGTCCAAGTCCTTTGCCATGACCGGCTGGCGCATCGGCTATACCGCTGGGCCAAAGCAGATGATCGCGGCCATGAACAAGATCCAGAGCCAGAGCACCTCCAACCCGTGCTCCATCTCCCAGAAGGCGGCGTTGGCCGCGGTGAGCGGGCCCCAGGATTTCCCGATCATGATGCGGGATGCCTTTGTGCCGCGGCTGGATTTCATCATGGCTGCCCTGGGCAATATTCCCGGTGTGACCTGCGTGCGGCCCAAGGGTGCGTTTTATGTGTTCCCCAATGTTTCCGCTTACTATGGCAGAAACTTCAATGGCAAGGTGATGGCGAACTCGGTTGATCTGGCGGATTATCTGCTGGACGAGGCCTTGCTGGCCACGGTGCCGGGTGCGGCTTTTGGGGCGGATGCCTTTATCCGCTTCTCCTTTGCCACGGCCATGGGGACCATCGAGGAAGGAATGAAGCGGCTGGCAGCGGCCTTGGGGAAACTCTCTTAGAGTCGACCGGTTTGGGCTGGTAAGCGGTTAGGGGGATTTTAGAAGCGGCACTCTGCTAAAAAAATGTAAGCGATTGCAGGGTGCCGCAGATGGCGGTGCCCTTGCTTACTCAGCCTGGACCGAAATCTTGGGGCGCGGCCTCGCTCAAGGCCCAGGTCCAGCTGTCCAGCGGGCGCTCCTTTGAGACCGGCTTCTGGCCGTTCTGGGTGTAACACAGATAGAGCCACTCCCCGCCTTTGTTGAAAACCCTGATCAGTCCATGATTGGGGTGCGTAAACCAGCCTTCAGAATATATGCCGTCCATGTGTCTTGTCTCTCCTGATTGTTGTGTCTTTGTATTCCCGCCAGCCACATTGCTATTTTTCAAGACAATGGGCAATACATTCCTTGCATTTCTTGTCGGTTTTTCCGGTCTGGCAGTACTTGGTGAATCCTGAGATCAGATCGCTGCCGCCCCGTGGGCATTGCTCGATAAAACTGACAAACTGGGTCAGCCGTTCGATGATCTCTTTGGGCGCGGCATGTTCAATCTTGCAGGCCCCTTCCTCCGCAATTTTTTCCCCCACCGCCAGAACCTTGATAAAAAAATCTTTGAGCGCCCGATGCCGCAGGATAACATCCTTGGCCATTTCCTGCCCGGCAGGGGTGAGGGTGATGACCTCATAGGGGGCATAGTTGATCAGACCCTTTTGCGACAGGGAGCGAAAGGCTTCGGTCACCGAGGAGCGGCTGACCTTGAGGGTGCTGGCGATCTCCTTGGCCCTGGCCACCTGCTTTTCGGCGATGATGTGGAAGATGGTTTCCAGATAGTCTTCCAGGCTGGCGCTGAGTCGTTTGGGCGTTGTTGCGGGCTGCTTACCTGGCATATGGCTGTTTGCTCCCAAGGGGCACCTGTAGTCTGCTCCAGAGGTAAATATTTTTAGGAATGGCTAACAGTATTCAGCGTGGAAATTCTTGTCAACAGTTTTTGGAGACGGTGGGCAGGAAAAGGGGGTGCATCCTGCTCCGCTCAATGTCCCCCGTACACTGTGCGTCTGTGCCCAACGCACAGCACAAGAACCAGAACCGTTTCTTCCTGGATATCGCAAACAACCCGGTAGTCTCCAATTCGGTATTTCCAGAGGCCGGACAGGTTAAGGCGCAATGGACCGCCGAACCGGCGCGGGTCTTCATCTGTGGCGATTCGTTCTCGCAGGAAGCGCTGGATGCCGATCTGGGCTTGGCGGTCAAGTCGGGCAAATTCTTTTTTTGCCGCCTCTTCGAACTCAATCCGCCAGGTCAAGTTCGCGCTCTACTTCATCAAGGGTGTAGGTGCGGCTTTTGCCTGCCTTGAGATCCTCAAGTCTTTTCTCGGCCAGGTAAATGTCCTCAATGTCTTCAAGGGATCGGTCCAGGGCTTCCCGCACATAAAAGCTCTTGGGCCTGTTGGTGGTTTTGGCAAGGGTGTTCAATCGCGCTTCGATGTCGTCCGGCAATCTGACTGTAAGCATGCAGAATCTCCTTTTTGTATTAGTTGTATTACGTGTAGCACGGTTAAGGCAAAAAGTCAAACGCACCTGCTTCTTATTGTTCTGGTTTCTTTGCGTTGTATATGGTAAACTAAACTAATAAAACTTAGTTTAATGAGGTGAGTCATGCAGACGGTCAATATCCATGAAGCAAAAACCCAACTGTCGCGGTTGATAGAACAGGCTGTGAAGGGTGATTCCTTCATCATTGCCAAGGCTGGAAAGCCGCTGGTCAAGGTGACTCGGCTGGACGCTCCACCCGCCGGACAGACTCGAAGGCTGGGATTTATGGCGGGGGAGATCGCCGTTCCTGACGATTTCGACCGCATGGGAAGTGCGGAAATCGAACGGCTTTTTGGTGATGAGGAATGAAACTGCTGCTGGATACTCACTTGTTGCTATGGGCTGCTGGTTCGCCTGCCCGGTTGTCGGAAACGGCTCGCCTATTGCTGGAAGACCAGCAAAACGAGCTACTCTTTAGTGCGGCCAGTCTTTGGGAGATTGTCATCAAACGCGGCCTTGGGCGTTCCGACTTTCAGGTGGATGCGAGGGTGTTGCGCCGTGGGTTGCTGGACAACGGCTATGAGGAATTGACGATTACCAGTGCGCACACCGTTGCCATCGACAGTTTGCCGCTCATCCATAAAGACCCATTCGACCGCATCCTTGTTGCGCAGGCGACCGTTGAGGGCATCATCTTGCTCACGGCGGATGCTTTGGTGGCACAGTACCCCGGCCCGGTGCGGCAAGTGTGATCCTTCGAAAGGTAGCGTTCTTCCGGATTTGACGTCGTTTTTTTCGGGCTACTCGTTGTGTTAATCAGAGGCAGACGATGCCGTGCAGGGGGCGCAATGAGATTCTCGCATCGGGGCGACCACTTGGCTCAGAGAGCTTTGTTGACATGCTGAATCTCGGCTGGAGCAGGGACTGAGACAGAAGAAAGCAGGACGGCCTTGGAGAAATAGGGGGGATATCCCCTATCTCTCCTGGACAAAAAAAACCCACACACCAAGAAACAAGGTGTGTGGGGCGAGGACAATTTGCCCTATGATATATTAATAATTTACTGTCCCTTTTCCGACTACCGCTTTAGCCGCAGCTGATTCTACAGATTTAAGACCTACAACATAATCCCCTGCGGAAACGCCAGCGACCCCATCTATCTCAAGGAACATACAACCAAGGGTAGCACTACCTCCCGCAGCCGAGCAATCCCCAGCAACTGTAGTCCAGCCGGAAGGTAGGCCGCCATCCATCGCGGCCTCAAGGTTTGCCTCGGTCAAAATTGGAGCTGCTCCTGCTTTTTTCATGAGATTTGCTGCGAAGTTCATGGCCACCGCGCCTTCAGCCCCGCCCAGCACCCCGTTTGCCGCAGCTTTTTGTGCGTCGGTCTTGAGGTCAACATACTTCGGAACGGCAACCGCCGCCAAAATGCCAAGAATAACAATGATGACAATGAGCTCTATGAGAGTGAAACCTTTTTGATTACCCAGCACGTTCTTTTTCATCTTCATCCTTTTCTCCTTATTGTAGTTATTGTTGATTACTGCAAGTTGTTTACCATTGTTGGCCATAAAGAATCAACTGGTTTTGTTAGCCTATTTTCCTCGCATCACGCTCATCATGTCCCACATGGGGGTGAAGATGGCCAGGGCGATGAGCCCCACCATCACGCCCAACACCAGCAGGAGGATCGGTTCGATCAGGGTGGAGAGGTTTCTGATGGTGTAATCGCTTTCCAGATCGTAGTAATCAGCCACTTTCTCCATCATCTCGTCCAATCGACCGGATTGCTCGCCCACCGCGATCATCTGGGGAACCATGGGCGGGATAGCGTGGTGCCTGGCCATGGCCTCGTGCAGGTTGACGCCCTCTTCAACCTCGCTGGTAATCTCCTCGATCATCTGGAACAGCACCAGGTTTTCCAGGGCGTTTGCCGAGAGCCGCAGGGTTTTGATGATGTCGATGCCGCTGGTGGTGAGGATGGAAAAAACCCGGCAGAAGCGGGCCATGTAGATCTTGGTGGTCAGAGGGCCGAAGATCGGCACCCGAAGCAGCAACCGGTCGCGGAAGAACACGAACTCGCGGGAGCCTAGGGCCAGCCGGTAGGAGATGAACAGGACCAGCCCTGCCCCGAGAATCCCTAATGTGTTGTCGGCAAAAAAAGGTGCTGACCCCCATGAGAATCCGGGTGGCCAGGGGAAGTTGCACCTTGGCCGTGGCAAAGAGCTTGGCGAATTTCGGCACCACGAAGGCCATCAGGAAGAAGACCGCACCGGTGATTGCGATGATGACGATCTTGGGGTAGCGGGTGGCGGACTTGATCCGTTCCTTGATGGATTTTTCGTTTTCATACAGCGAGGCCAGATAGGAAAAGGCCTTGTCCAGGGAGCCGGTTTCCTCGCCCACCTTGACGATGTTGTAGAACAGCACGTTGAAGGCCTTGGGCTGGCGGCTCACGGTTTCGCTCAAGCTCGCGCCGCTTTCCACCTCGGCGGTCATGGAGAGGATGATCTCCCGCAAGATGGGGTTGCTCACCTGGAGGGCCAGGATGGCGAAGGACTCGATGATGCTGACCCCAGCGGACAGCAGGGTTGCCAGTTGCCGACAGAAGAGGATCTTGTCTTCCAGGGTGATCCCAAAAAGCCGCTCGCTCAGCGTTGGCCCGGCAATGGCCTGGGAGGTTTCCTTGACCCCGGCCGCTTGCTGCTCGGAGAGAACCTGGATGTTCACCGGGCTCAAGCCGCCTTTTTGCAGCCAGGTTTCCACCTCCTGCATGATCTCGGCGGCATGGGTGCCGGAAATAACCCGACCGGCGGAGTTGATGGCTTGGTAGCGGAAGATCGGCACCGGTTACTCCTTCAGTTCCATGGTGACGCGGAAGGCCTCGTCCACCGAGGTCTGGCCGCTGATCACCTTGGCCATGCTGGATTGGCGCAGGGAGGTGAGGTCTTCTTTCTGGGCCTGGCGGAAGATATCGTGGCTGGAGGCTTTCTTGAGGATCAGCTCCTCGATGGCCTGGGAGATGACCATGGTTTCGTAGATGGCGATCCGGCCTTTGAAACCCGAGCCCTCGCATTTATCGCAGCCCACCGGTTTGTAAAAAAGCCGGGCCGGGTCAAAGGCAAGGCCCAGGGCTTCCTGGAGTTCTTCCGGCGGGGTGAAGGCGGCCTTGCAGCTGGGGCAGAGCAGACGCAGGAGACGCTGGGCCACCACCAGGCCCACGGCCGAGGCAATGAGAAAGGGCGGGATGCCCATCTCGATGAGCCGGGTGACTGCGCCCGCCGCATCGTTGGTGTGCAGGGTGGAAAGCACCAGATGGCCGGTGAGGGCCGACTGGATGGCGATCTCGGCGGTTTCCGCATCGCGGATTTCGCCGATCATGATGATGTCCGGGTCCTGGCGGAGGATGGAGCGCAGGGAGTTGGCAAAGGTGAGGTCGGCCCGGACATTGACCTGCACCTGGTTGATCCCGGCCAGTTCATACTCCACCGGGTCTTCCACGGTGACGATGTTTTTTTCCACCGAGTTGAGATAATTGAGCGCCCCATAAAGGGTGGTGGTCTTACCGCTGCCGGTGGGGCCGGTGACCAGGATGATCTCATGGGGCCGGGAAAGATGCTCGATGAACAGAGCGCGCTGGTATGGCTCAAAGCCCAAATCCTGTAGGTTGAAGCGCACCGTGCCTTTGTCCAGCAGACGCATTACCACCTTTTCCCCGGCGTTTAAGGGCAGGATGGAGACGCGCACGTCAAACTCCTTACCGGAGATGGGCATTTCAAAGCGGCCATCCTGGGGTTTGCGGCGCTCGCCGATATCAAGGTGGGCCATGATCTTGATGCGGGAGATGAGGTTGGGGTGCATGTCCATGGGAAAGGTGTTGGCCTCGCGGAGGATGCCGTCCACCCGGTTGCGGACCCGTACCCGCTCATGGTCCGGCTCGATGTGGATGTCGCTGGCCCGCTGCCGCACGGCCTTGAGCAGGATCTCGTTGATGGCGCTGACCGTGGCGGATTCTTCGCCGGTGTCTTCAAACCGCTGTTCATCCTTGACCGCCGAGGCGTACAGACGGTCCATGGCGGCGACGATCTCCGCTTCGATCCCCACGCAGACCACGGTTTTGTCCTTAATATAGCGGCCAACCTCGTCAACGGCGAAGATGTTGAGCGGGTCGGCAAAGGCGACAAGCACCTCGCCGGGCCGCTTGCCCAGGGCGAGGACCTTGTATTTTCTGGAGACGGCCTCGGGGATGATCTGGGCCACCTCCGGGTCCACCACGATTCTGTGGAAATCGATAAAGGGGATTTTCAGCTGCCGGGCAATGGTGTTGGCCACGGCGGCATCGTTGACAAAGCCCAGTTCGCGCAAGGCCTCGCCCAGCTTTATGTCGCGGTCAGCGCCGAAGGCCAAGGCCTGTTGCAGCTGAGTAGCGGTGATCAGCCCGCCTTCCACAAGGATGTCGCCGAATTTTCTGCGTTTCGGTGGGGTTGTCATCAGCAGCGCCACGGTTGGTTTTTCATTGTGAGCCTCTCATAAAAGGAGAGGGATACACGGGCCGCACGTTTTCTGCCGCTGGTTCTCCCGCAGGGGTGGCATTAGTTCCCTCTCCCACTGGAAGAGGACTGGGGGGCGGGGCTGGCAAAGGCATCGGCTGCGGCGGCTGGACGGCTGGTTTTTTGTTGCCACTGATCAGGCCGTTGAGCCAGATAATCTCTTGGTCTGACCAAGCCGCCAGCGTCTGCCCGCCATCATCTGCCAAGCGCGTGACCCAATCCGCTGACTGATCAACCCATAGGGGCCTGGCAGGTCTGTTGAAGGAGATGGTGTTTGTAACCCAGGCCGGGGGAAAGGTGACACCCCAGACCAGGAGCAGGAGGAGCAAAAAGCCTGTGCCCCATCGGAGAGCAGGGAAGGGAAACAGTCGGCCCCGCTTCGGGGTATTGAGGGACGCTATCGCCTCCCGGACGATTTTGCGGGAGATGCGGGTTTCCTTTTCGGAGTAGGCCACCAGGAGCGTTCTGCTCATGATCTTGTTGATCAGCCGGGGATAGCCCTTGGTGAAACGCCAGAGCAGATCGGTGGTGGCGAAGGAGCGCGGCATTTCATAGACCCCGCTTTTCTTGAAGCGGTGGAGGATATAGCTGACCATCTCCTGTTTTGTCAGGGGGGTAAGGGTCTCCATGATGCTGACCCGTTGGACAAGCTGACGCATGTTGTTCTGGGCCAGCTTATCGCGCAGCTCCGGCTGACCGAAGAGCACGATCTGCAAAAGCTTCTGGGTGTCTGTCTCAAAATTGGAGAGCAGGCGGAGCTGTTCTAAGCTCTCGTCGGGAAGATTCTGCGCTTCGTCGATGACGATGAGCAGTTTCTTGCCCTGTTGCGCCAGGGCATAGAGACGGTCGTTTAGGATGCGCAGGAGCGCGTCGAGGCTGATCGAGTGGTCTGTCGGAACGGAAAGGCCGATATCCTGAAAAATGGCCAGGAGCAGCTCAAGGCGGGAGAGGTGTGGTGAAAGGATCAGGGCGGTTTCAAACCGGTCGGGCAGATCGTCCATCATCAGGCGGAGCATGAGGGTTTTGCCGGTGCCGATCTCGCCGGTGACGATGATGAAGCCCTCGTCTCCCTGCAGGCCATAGCGGATAACCTCACGCAGGGCGGCATGCCCCTTGGTCGGGAAGTAATAATTTCTGTCCGGCGTCATGCGGAAAGGGTCTTCCTGCAGGCCGAAAAATTCGAGATGATTCATTGTGGTGGTGCCGCAGCCCCCTGGGTCGTTTTTGTCGGATCGTCAGCAGGAAGTGCCTCTTCCTTGTGGTTTTTCGCTGGAGCCTCGGATGGCGCGGGCTCCTTGGCCGTTGCCTCATCGTTTGGTTTTGGGGTCATGCTGACAATGCGGGGGGTGATAAAGACCATGAGTTCCGTCTGGTCGTTGCGCTTGTTGGAGTTTTTGAACAGGTTGCCAAAGAGCGGGATATCTCCCAGGCCAGGCACCTTGCTGTTCTGGTTGCTCTTGTTTTGCTGGACAATGCCGCCTATGACCACGGTGACTTTGTCTTCCAGGAGAAGATTGGTGGTAATCGATTGTTTGTTGATCAGCAGCCCACTTGTGCTGGTCGTTGTTTGGTCAACACTGTCGTTGGTGACCCCGACATCCAGAATAACATAGCCATCCTGCAATACCGTGGGTTTCACCTTCAGGCCAAGATTCGCCTCGCGGAAGGAGGTGTTGCTGGGAGTCACTGTTGTGCCTCCGGTGACATAGGGGATCTCTTTGCCCTGCTTGATCTCGGCCTCCTTGCCATCGAGGACAAGCACGCTGGGCGAGGAGAGGATTTCCAGCAGACTGTCCGACTGCATGGCCTGGAGTTCCATATTGAGGTTGATGTTCTGGCGGATAAAGCCGAAGGCCAGGCTGGTGGTGGGGGCAGCGGCAGGCAGGTTGATGCTGGTGGTGATCGGGTTGATCTTGGTGGCAAGGGCGGCGGCATCGCGGTAGTTGTTGTAGCCCCAGATAATGCCCAGTTGTTTCTTGGCCTCGTTGGAGATGGAGACGATGCGGGCCTCGATGTGGACCTGGGGAATGGGTTGGTCCAACTCGACCAGCATCTCGCGCAGACGGGGGATGTTGCCGGCCCGATCCTGGATGAACAGACAGTTGCCGCGGCTGGTCAAGGTGATCGAGCCGTTCGGGCTCAGGAGGGGTTTCATCTGGTCGATGTAAGCGGCGGCGTTGCCGAATTTGGTGCAGAGCCGTTCGCTGGCAAGGTCGCGCTGTTGCCCCTGAAAGTCGGCCTTTTTTTCCACGAAGAGGACGTTGTTTTTCTGGTAGTAGCGCAGTTGCTTGGCGTCCATGATGACCTGGAACACCTCGTACAGGCTCAGCTTTTCTACATCGAGATTGATGGTGTCGGTGATGTTGTCCGCCACCATGATATTGATTCCGGCCTGGCGACCCATGCCGCGCAAGAGCAGGGAAACCTGGAGGTTTTCGGTGCGCATGGAGGCGGGGAAGGTTTTTAGGACCGCCAAGATGGGGGCGTCGTTTTCCGGGTCTGCCGCAGCAGCACCAGCCAGGACCGGGGCGGGGAGCAGCCCCGGCGTCAGGACCAGGACCGCCGAGAAGAGTATTGCCTGCAAGGAAGAGATTCGCATCAGTGTTTTTTATCCTTCATGGGCAGGGGCCTGGGTGAGGACTCAAGCCACAGTTCATGGGAGACGCCATTTTGTTCGAAAACAACAAGATCTTTCAGTATCTGTTTGATAACCGAGTCGCCCACCGTTTCCCCCTTGGTGACCAGGTGGTCATTGACAACGGCTTGCGGGTTGGTCTTGTCCCAGATTATACCAGAGAGGGTCAATCCGCCAATGGAATTGCTTTTTTCCCGTGGTTCCTGGTTTTTGAAGAAGCTGATCTGCTCACGGCTCCAGTTGAAGGGGTCTCGCGTCAGGGGCTGGTTGGCTGTTTTGGGACCTCGCATGGCCTCGATTTTTTCAGGCCGCACCGTGAGGACCTGGGGCTCGCCAGCCAGCAGCGGCAGGGCGTGGCCCAGGAGCAGGCCCGCCAGAAGCAGCAACTGCATCAGCATTTTTGTCTGCGGGAGGTGTTGGTTCTTCATTATGGCTTGGCCAGGGTTGTTCTGCCGACAACCATGCTGAATTTTACCTTGGCCTGCTGGTCGTAGCCCGCGCTGGTGATGCGTTCCACGGCAAGATCCTCGATGATGCCTATTTCGGGCCGGCCTTCGATGTATTGCAGATAGGTGTACAGCTGCGGAAAGGAAACCTCTCCGGCCAGACTCACGCTGCTCAGGGTGAAGCCGTTTATGGAACGGTCTTCCAGCTGGCTCATCTGCTGCAAATTGTTTTCCAGGTTGATCGGCGCATTGGCATGCAGGGTGAAAAGGGTTTTGGAGAACTGTTCCCGGTCGGTCAGCGATTGCCATTGTTCCTCGATAAGCCGGATCTGCAAGGCCAGGGTCTCGGTCTGCTCCCGCAGGGCCTTTTGTTCCGTCTCAAGCTGGGAAACCTGCACGGCAAGCGCGCTGCCCAGTTGGGCGGGAGCGGCGCTTTCGACCTCTTTTTTCTGGCTGATTTTTTGGCGCAGCTCTTTTTTCTGCGGAGCCAGGAGCAGGGTCGAACCGCCATAGAGCATTGCGGCGCAGACCAAAACCCCAAGGCAGAGCTTGCGCAGCTCGGCAAAGGCCTCCGGGTCGCTCTTCAATAGGAAAAACCATTCCTTCAGTTTGTTCCCGAGGGTGATGAGTTGCTGGGCGTTCACGATGGATCACCCTCGCGTTTCAGTTGAAAGGTGATGGTAAAGGTGAAGTCTGCCTTTTTGGCGTCGGGGCACCGGTCAAGGTTATGGAGCATCACGCTGGCAAAAAGGTGGTTGTTGCCCAGCGTCTTAACAAAGGCGGGCAGTTCCCGATACTGGAGGGCGCTGCCCGCAATCTGGCCGCCATCCTTGGCAAAGGTGATTTTGTCGCAGCGGACCGAAGAGGGCATTGCCGTGGTAATGGCCGCCAGCACCCTGGAAAAATATTTTTTCCGCTCCTGGATGCCGGTGAGTTTTGCCGCCTGCGCGCTCAACTGCTCTTTTTCGTCTTTTTGCTGTTTGATGCTGCTGGTGAGCTGGGCAATCTTTGCCTGGGTTGCGGTAATTTCCGTGGCCCGTTGCTGGGCTGCGGCAATGTCTTTGGTCAGCGAGCTGATTTGGCTTTTGAGAACCCGGTCGCTTGCGGCAAGAAACAGGAAAATAAGGGCCAGAAGAAGCCCCACCGCAGGCAGGGTGATTTTTCTGATCCTTTCGGCCAGGGGCAGCTGGGGAACAAGGTTGATCCGTTCAAGCATGGCTCACCACCTCGCGCCTGTGCCGAGGGCCAGGACATGCAGCAAGGGCGAGCAATCCGGGCTGCCGGTGGTGGCAGTCAAGGATTTGCACTGGACGCCGAGGAGATTGTTGCTGCTCTCAGAAAGCTCGGTCCAGAAGGCGTCGGCCCCGCCGACAAAGATGTTCCGGATGGTCGCACCCTTTTGGATGGAGGCGTAATAATCACGGGTCCGCAGAATCTCCAGGGGGATTTTATGCAGATAATCAGACCAGGTGGCGCTGTCCATCGTCGCAAACGCGGCTTCTTCGGAAGACGGGGAACTGGCGGTATTGGTTGAGGACGCGGAACCTGTCCCTGGCCGGGCGGCCTCCTTGGAGGTCAGCACCGAGAAATCGGCAAGAATGGAGGCGGTGTCGATGTGCTCGTCGGAGTTGGGCTGGTCTTCGTCGAGAATGAGCAGATCGTCGCTCAGCTCCGGCAATTCGGTGGAGGACGGCAGCTCAATGTCCAACGGCTGTTGCAGGCTGATTTCTCCCTGCGGCTGCGCGGCTTTCACCGTGCGGATGAGGGGGAGTTTGCCTTTTTCGTACACGGCTAGAGAGATGCTGTCTTGCCAAAGGAGCACGCAGAGGCTGGCCTCGTTGGCCGGCAGCATTTTTTCCTGAAAAAGAAAGGTGAAGGCGGCGAAGACGTCTGGTTCAAAGAACGAGAGCTCGATCTGTTTTCTGATGAACTCTCGGCGGATTTTATGGAACACCGTAGCGGGAAACAGGTAGACCGTTACTTGGAGGCGATCCTTGAAGCGGCCTGTGATCTGCCAATCGTAGATAAATTCGTTGAGCGGCCGGTGCAGGGCCTTGGCCAGATGGTAGGGCAGGGCTTTGCCCACTGCGCCATCGGGCATCACCGGGATGCTGGTGGTGATCACTTCAAAAAAGGCCAGGGGCAGGGCCAAGGAGACCAGGCCATGGAGATTGCCAACCCCTGCGAGCAGCCGGGGGATGGTGACATCCGCAGTGATGGCGCTGTCGGTCTGGGCAAGGATATGCAGCTGGGCCGCGCCGGACGGAGTCTTGGAAACCTCTGCCAGCATGGTGCTTTCGCTGTCGCCGGTAAGGGCGAGATATTTTCTGGTGCTGAAGGGCAGCTTCATAAAAAGGATGGTTCCGTTCGTTTCGTCATTGCGGTTTCGTTGCCTGCCCAGGTTGGATCTGGCCTGCGGTCAGGGAAGAGAGCCACTGGGGGTCGAAAAAATCCGCCTGCCCCAGGAGGTCGAGGTTCTGGCGGAGCAGGGGGTGGTTTGGCGCCAGGGCATGGGCCTCGCTGAAAAGCCTTTTGGCCGGGGCGCGCAGCCCCAGTTCCGCCAGGGCCACCGCCATGTTGATCAGGGCCTCCGGCCTATCCGGCTGTTGCTTGCGGGCCTGTTCTAGGTAGTAGATGCCCCGCCAGTGTTGATTCTCTTGAATAAGGGCAATACCCTTGTTGTTGAGCTGTTGGTACAGTTCGGCGCCTGTTGCGCTCGGTGATGGAATGAGCGAAGCCGGAGGTGCCTGAGGCAGCGTCTGGGAGTTAACGGATTGGGGGGCTGGCTCTGCGGGCTGATCCGATATCCGCGCTGGAGTAGCAGCGTCAGTGGCAACAGCTTTGGCGGTGACAGCGGGAGCGGTGACCGGCGGCTTGGCATCTTTGTGCCTTGGTCCGCTAAAAAAGATGACCAGGGCCAAAGCCAGCAGGGCAGAGGCTCCCAGCAGAACAATCCGGCGCTTCTTGTTTGGGTCCGCGTTTGGGCCAAAGCCCTTGGCAGGAGTGGATTTTTTTTTGGAAAAGCCGCCCGGTTCACCGATGCGGATCTTTTCGAGGGTGTTGTAGAGTCTGCTCACGCGTCCCTTACCACTCCGAAGGTCGTCTGTCGGC
>JAPLJG010000030.1:41433-62247 GCA_026388735.1 Deltaproteobacteria bacterium | reverse complement strand
CAGAATCCACATTGTCGGTGAGTGGCCGGTCATCGTTTACATAGAAGATGGCGTCAACCCCCCGGCCATTGGTGTCGCGTTCATTGCCCGGATAATAGGCCCAGCCGGTGGACTCATCCGCCCGTCTGGGGTTTATCAGCACATCGGCCATGGCCTTTGCGGAAACGCCGGATGGGCTGGCGGACATGCCCGGAGTTTGGTCCGGCAGGTTGCAGAGCGGCAGGGCCTTGTTCTGCTCGGTGGAATAAAAATCGCTGCGGACGATGCGTAGGCCCTTTAAGGCGGCGGGGCGGGTGCTGAGGCGCAGTTCGTTGAATTGCAGTTCTTCCAAGGTGGGCCAATCCGGATTGTTGCCGTCGGGTCCGGTGTTGATCGATGAGGCTAGAATTTTGGCGTGGGCTAGTTCCAACCCGCCCCGGATGGCGGCAAGCTCGCCTTTGACCACGGCGATCTTCGCTTCTTTTTGGATGTTGAGATAGTAGGGAATTGCCGTGGCGGAAATGAGCCCAAGGAGAATGATGACGATGATGAGCTCGATGAGGGTAAAGCCTTTGTTGTCAAGCCTAAGCAATGGAAAACCTCCTGTCCCATGGTGTCTGTTTAGGTGCAACATCGCTTCTCGCCGATTTTTACAGAGAAATCATTTCTTTGTAGCACATATTTGCCTGGCAGCAAAGAAATAACATATTGTTTTATTAGGAAAAAATAACAAAAAGTCATGGTTTTTCAAGGCGAATGGGGTGGAACTGTGCATTATGTCGTAATAAAAAAACAATATTTCTGGATGGTTAGGATTGGTTTGGGAGTGATTACCATGGTAGAAAACTACTGGCAATACAGAGGACTCGGTATTTTTTGGGAAGGGAATGTGAGAGATGAAAAAAATGGGGAGTTACGGCGGGGATAGGAGATATTTTGCCTCCACCGTGCGGCTGACGCCAGTGCCGTGTTTGGCTTGGACCTGGATGGTTGCCGGTTCATTTGCTGCCTTGCCTTCGAAATCTCCGCCGACCATGCCGAGAGGGCTAAAGTCAAACCCCTGGACATTGGTTGGCTTAACGGTTGCTTTCCCGAGACCTCCCCCATTGTCGCGGGAAAGGATATTCAGCCGCATGACGGACTCGGCGCTGTACAGGGCCTGGGCCCAGAGATAGTCC
Organism: Deltaproteobacteria bacterium; assembly: GCA_026388735.1. Classification (GTDB taxonomy): domain Bacteria; phylum Desulfobacterota; class Desulfobulbia; order Desulfobulbales; family Desulfurivibrionaceae; genus Thiovibrio. The sequence goes on along the minus strand of JAPLJG010000030.1, from coordinate 61,090 downwards.
TCAGCCGAGGATGTCTGGGTGGTTACGGTGTATCGGGCGATCAGCAGACCGAACAGGGCGAGGATGACAATGGCGAACACCGCAGTGATCAGGGCGATGCCGCGCCGGTTGGCAAGGGGGGCAAGATAATCAGGGCACATTGCGGATCTGAACCTCCTTGTGGAAGTTTACGGTTTCGCCGGTCTCGGGTCGTTGGATCTTGAAATGGATGACCACCACGCTGTTCCGGGTTGAGGTGCCGGGTTCGTAGGTGAAGAAAGGCAGTCCATCTTGGTAAACATCTTTGGCCAATGGTTGCTCATTCCCGAATAATGTTGTTAGCGGAAAGTCGGCCGAGGTCTTCACTTGGACCGTGCTCCGGGAGAGGACATGGTCATCACTTACCGCAAAGCGCACCGCTGGGTCCCGGACGGCATAGTAACGCTGGTAGGGCGAGGCCATGGTGATGGCGGGGGTCACGGGCATGGTGGGGTTGGTTCCGTCGCTGGTAACGGTGTAAATTCTGCTGCCGTGCGGCTTTACTATCGGTGAAAGGCGGGTCTGTGTATTGGCCAAAAACATCAGCCATTTTAGTTTCATCTATCTCTCCGAAAATGATGGCGTTACCAAAGCCTGCATTATTTACGACGTCATCATATGGTGGTGATGCAGTCTTGTCTAGGGCGATAACGGCATTGGGCAGGGCGATGTGAATCTCTCTCTCCATCCGCACCAGGGCAGATTTTCCTTCCTCGTACATCTCCATGCGGACATCGGTGTCAAAGAAGCCCTTGAACGCCGCGCTGATGAAACTGGCCCCCATGGCGCCGACGATGCCGAGCAGGACGATGACGATGATCAATTCGATCAGGGTGAAGCCACGCTGTTTTTTCTTGCGGTCTGTTTGCCGAGAAAATTGAGATAGCAACAGATCGTCACCCCGGTGAAAGCCGGGGTCCAGGGTCTCAGGAATACTGGATTCCGGCCTGCGCCGGAATGACGGGCGACTGCGATATGCTATCGCTGATCTCTGTAGGCTGGCTCTCGGTTGCTCGATGGTTTTCATGCGCATGTCATATATTGCAGGCCACGGCCACAAAGTAGAATTTTTCCCCAAGGGGAGAGGTGATAGTCACCACCACCCGCTTGGTGTCGGTGTGTGCTACAAGTGAACCAACGGGCAGATCATGGGTAATGGGGTCGCTGGAGCTGGGGATATATTCAACGACCACCTCCCGCTTGTAATCTGTGAGAGTGGTTGGCTGGCCGTTTTGATCGGTAAACGTATTTGTTTCAACAAGGCCGTTGTAATCATCCACAGCATCGAAGTCTACCCGCCCAGCGGCATTATAGACAGGATTGATGTCGCTTGCTGTCCCCGGTGTGTAGCCGGGGTTCCGGCAGATAAAACAGTTGAGGCGATTCCCCGTGCAGGAGGTGGGCGGGGTCGTGCAGGCGGTGAGGTCATCTGCCAGGGTTTCGTTGGTGATCACTGGCCCCCCGCCCATCGGGGTATTTTTATCCCATTTCTTGGCCATGATCTCATCCATCATGGCTTGGCCCAAGGAGATGGCCCGTTCCCGGATCACTGGATCGGGGCTGTGGACGATGGCGTTGAAGAACGGCACCAGGATTCCGGCAACCGTCCCGAGAATGACGATGGTGATGACAATCTCGATCAGGGTGAAGCCGCGGTTCGCGGCAGGTGTGTATGCGCCGTGTTCCATGCTATTCCACATATCCGGTGCTTGGGTGGATAGTGACGGGTGTACCGCTGCCATCCGCTTTGATGGTGAAAATGGTGAAAGTTGTATCTGGTAAGGGGGTGCCGGCTGTGGCGGGGGGCTCACCGAGGCCATTGAACCGGACTGAGGAGAAGAGGGCGGAGGGGGCGGGGGGGGGGGGGCCAGTGAGCGTGGTGCTGGCCTTGTCATTCAGCGCCCGGTTGCGGTATGATTCTTCCGCACATTTGTCAGGGTTGTTTATTTCGCTTTCATCACTTGGGGGAGCGCATTTGCCGCCTTTTCGCTGGACAGTGTAGCGGCTATTATTATAAACGGTTATTCCCCATGGTTTATCGGTGTATGTGTCATCATACTTTCTGGTCATGGCCTTGTGTTGGGCATAACGCACAGCCCGCTTGAATTCTTTCACCGCCGCCGCCTCTTCCATGCCAACAGGCCAGCGCTCATAGGCCACGGCGGACAATATGCCGAGAATGACAATGACCATGACCAGCTCGATCAGGGTGAAGCCGTGCTGTCGGTGTTTTCTGTGGGGGAAAGGGTTCATGGCCATGGCTCAGCGGATGATCTCCCGCCAGTTGATGATCCGGTCGTTGCCGCGATAGATGCCGAAGTTGGCGCGGCCTGTGGGATTATCTTTGTAGTCGATGGGGGCGACCCATTCATATTGCAGCCAGGGCAGGGAGGTGCCGAGCAGCGCGGTTATATCCACACTGCCGACGTATTTGCCGTCTCCGCCGCTTGGCTTGGTCAGGTACAGGAGTCCTTTGCCCATGTTGGTAGCCAGTACGGAGCGGCCGGGATCGAGATGGCCGAGGCCCATCTCGGTGTCGGTCAGCTGTTGCTGGTAATTGCCAAAGCTGAAGTTGGCGGCAACCAAGGCGGTGCAACTGTTGTCTTGGGCATTGGTGACCCACTGTCCGGTATTATTGAGGTATTGCGTCAAAAACGGCATTTTATGGTCTTCCGATTCCGGGCCATAGGCGTTTTGTAAAATCAGCCTGCCATAGCGCATGCTCAGCGGGCTTCCGGAAAATTTTTTATAGGTAAGGCTGGTGGCGCCGGTTGTGGTGGGGTTCATATCCGCGCCGCTGACCGTGGGCGATGTCGATACATCGCTGTCAGCCACAGTGAGGCCGAGATCGAGGGAGTCGAAAGGGCCGTCTGGGGGGGTAGCGAGACGTTTGAATGCTACGAAGGTATTGTTTCCTGTCAGGGTATATACCCCGCTCACCCAACTACCGGACAGGGCAGTGTATGCCCCGGCGCTGTAAAAAGCAAGGCGTGCAGAGAGATCGGTTCCATTGTCCGCATTCTCGGCCCCAAAGCTTACCGTGCCGGGAGCATAAGGCGCGGCATAATTCTTTGTGACAACTTCTCCGGCATTTCGGGCCTCAACCACTTCCGCCTTGGAGGTGTCGCCGGACCTGGATAAGTTGAAAGGCTGTCCCATGTAGGTGAAATTTCCGGTAGTGCAGGCGTTGGCAACTGCCCCTATCACGGTAAAATGATGGGGGACAAAACGGCCAAACGGCCCCACGGCATTCGAGCCGAACATGCATCCGTACTTGCCATTAACCGCCGGCCCGTTGTTGAAATCGGAGGTGCACTCAGGTTGGGCCTTGTTTGAGTCCACCGCGGTGAAGCCATCATCATATACCGCATATTGTCCGAGCCTGAAATTGCCGACCTCGGAGTAGGTGAAGCCGTTGGCCGTTGCCACGCCATTGGTCGCGTTGGGAAAGGCAACCGAGCCGGAGATGCTGCCAAGATTCGGAGGATCACCCAGTGACACCTTGCTTGCATCGAGTTTGGGCATCCCATCGTAGCGGGTCAGTGTCGTGGCGGTTAGAGAAAATGGCTTTTGTCCGGCCTCAAAAACCAGGGTGCCGCTACTGGCTTCCTGAGGGCCAGTGCTGGTTACGGTAAACGATTGCGGGCGAATGGCGAAGTTGTCCGAGGAGCAGGATTGATTGGTCGCAGTGATAACCCTGATCCGGGCATTCCGAACCGCACCTCCGTAAGTGAAGCCGAAGGTCTGATTTGAGTTGGCACTGAAGGTAGAGGGAACGGCGGTGGTAGAATTCGCCAGGGAGGTATAGCCATTACAGGTGCTGCTAGTGCTTGCGTCCACGATTTCCACCTTGGAAACGTCTTGTGAGACGCCGCTTAGGGAAAGAACTTTCAGATTGAAGGCTGTCCCGGAAAGTTTGGTGTAGATGGGGGTAAAGGCGCTGGCGCCTGTTTCGACGACATCAAAGACGCAGGAGCCGAAGGTCAGGGAGCAAGGGGAGGGTGAGCCGCCTAAGCAATCGGTCGCGTTGCTTGCTGTTGGATTCGTGGATGCTGTGTCCAAGGTCACCGGACCTGCGGTGCTACTGGTCAGGGTCACTGTGGTTTGGCCTCCGCTGAAGGTCACCTGGTTACTCGACCAGGTTGCACCTGCAATGGCGGCGAGATTCACCGTCACGCTGCCCAGGTACAGCGAGGTGCAGTTTGCATCCGCGCAGGCCTTCACTGTTATCGAGGCCGGGTTGCTGCTCCCCGTACAGGCTTGGCCGTTATGGACAAGCCGAATATGATCGAGTATTGGCACTGCCTGTCCCTGGCTTGTGCAGACCTTCAGGCTGTCGACTTCATGGATATTGGTGGCGCCACCACTTGCCCCGGTAAAGGAGAAATACCAGTTGGTGGGGACCGGATCTTGGCTGTAGCCGACGTCCAAGATATCAAGCGGCGTGCAACCACTGGCGTTCCACACTCACCCAGGCGTGGCTATTGTCCGTATGGTCGACCGTGATCAGGTAGTGGTCGGCTGTGCTGGTGTTGTTGATGGTCGGGGTCAATGATCCTGTGCCTATCAGATAACGGTAGCCTGACATGCCGGAGCCGGAACCGCGAATGGCCACGGAATTTAGCGCTCGTGCCGTAAAACCGCCGACCCTTCCCTCCGTATTGGTTGAGTAGTTGCCATATTCGTCAAGGGCGATTCCCATCCAGCCGCCCGCGAATCCAGGGCAGCCACCGATGGTCGTACAGTCGGAAACCGGGTTTTGTCCTTTCTGTGCATAACCCATGGAGCCGCCGAACGCCCCTGCCACAGGCGGAATCGCCGCGTTGGAAAGAATAACCGCAATGCCGTCGGCACCGCCTCCGCTGTAGGCGTAATGATCGAACTCGGCTGTGACCTTGTTGCCTGCGGCGGGGAAGATCCGTTGCAAGGTCGCCCAAGTCGCGGCATTACCGCTTAAATCCGTGAGGCGCAGACGGCTGCCGGTGATCTGCGGGGTGTATGTTCCTCCCTGTAGGCCCACCGACCAGTTGGGGCTGAGGGTGCCGTCAAAGTTGTCGGTAAAGCAAGTTTTGTTTACGGTGTAGACTTGACCGATGAACGGCAGGATGGTGTTCACTGTGGGGGTAATGTTAGTGATATTGGACAGGTTGAGTCCTAAAGTGCCATCGCCCGTCCCGGTGCTGGCGGTAACCGTCCAGGTAGTGCCGCTGCCGCTCACCCCGGTAATCGTCATGCCGGTCAGTCCGGAATTGTCGAGCGCGAAGTTGGTGATGCTCACTCCGGAGACACTCGAGCTGAAGGTCACGGTCCAGGAAACGCTGGGCAGAGCCGTCGGGTTCGGGTTAGCCAAGTTGATCGAAACAACTTGCGGGAGCGGGGTAAAGGTTACCGTCGCAGTCTGGGTGAGGGTGATGTTGTCCGTTGTATCTTTGGCTGTGTAGGTCACCGCTTGGGCCACCGAGTCCTTCACCGTGAAAGTCACCACGCCGCTTGCATTCGATGGCCCGCTGGCCGCTGAAATAGTCGAGCTTCCAGACCCTGCGGTCAGTGTTACTGTCTTGCTTGTCCGTTGTATCCTTGGCTGTGTAGGTCACCGCTTGGGCCACCGAGTCCTTCACCGTGAAAGTCACCACGCCGCTTGCGTTCGATGGCCCGCTGGCCGCTGAAATGGTCGAGCTTCCCGACCCTGCGGTCAGTGTTACTGTCTTGCCGGAAACCGGATTGCCCGAACTGTCTTTTAAGGTCACGGTAACCGTCGAGGTAGTTGAGCCGTCCGCCGTTACCGATGCCGGGCTGGCGGTCACGGTGGAGACAGTTGCACTCACCGGACCGGGAGTAAAGGTTACCGTCGCAGTCTGGGCGATGGTGATGTTGTCCGTTGTATCCTTGGCGGTGTAGGTCACCGCTTGGGCCACCGAGTCCTTCACCGTGAAGGTCGCCACGCCGCTTGCGTTCGATGTCCCACTGGCCGGGGAAATGGTCGAGCTTCCAGACCCTGCGGTCAGCGATACTGTCTTGCCGGAAACCGGATTGCCCAAACTGTCTTTTAAGGTCACGGTAACCGTCGAGGTAGTTGTGCCGTCCGCTGTTACCGATGTCGGGCTGGCGGTCACGGTGGAGGCAGTCGCACTCACCGAACCGGGAGTAACGGTCAACGTTGCCAAATTGGAAGCGACAGTGTTGGTGCTGGAGCTGACGTTAAAGCTGGGATTAACGTAACTTCCTGCCGTGCTCGCTGTCACGTTGATGGTTATGGTGCAGGAATTATTTCCGCTGATTGAGCCGTTGCTCAGAGCTAATGAGTTGCCATTCGCCGTACCCGTCGCTGTGCCACCGCAAGTATTGGTCAACGCTGGTGTTGCCGAGTTTGTCAGGCCGGAGGGATAGGCGTCCGTGAAATTAATTGAGGCGGGGTCCCTAGGTCTACGATTTGTTATTGAGATTGTGAGCTTGGATGTGGTGCCAGCGACGATAGTGGCGGGGGTGAAGCTCTTGCTAACTGCGGTGATGTCTCCCCATGCGGGGGAGGAAAAAACAGCCGCTACCACGGTGATCAAGCTAAAGAAAGCAAATGGGAATAGACCGCATTTGCGTCGCTTCATCGTTTCGGGTAACTTGGCGAACAGCAGCAGTCCACCCAGCAACTTTTTTGTTGTCTGGTGAGGAGAACAGCGTTCAGGATTGGTGTTGGGTCCGTTCATTTTGTTCCATTCTGTATCTCGCACAGACCAGGGTTGGTCTGCGGTCTGTGAATACTTGATTGCCGCCAGTGTACCTAAACGGCCTAGTCACGTCAACGTGATGCTGGGATAAGAAACGCGGAATGTTATGCGATGGGGCCGAGATTGGCCAAAGAGGCAATGAGTTCCCGCAGGCCGGCATAGGATATCTGGTTGAATATCTGTCGTCTGATTTTTGCCCCGCCCACCACCCCCTTGAAGTACCGGCCTGCGTGGTTTTTGATCTGGGAAGGCGGGGTGTCGGGCTGGTGCTCTGCAATGAGGGCCAGGTGGCGGTTCAGGGCTGCGAGTCTAAAAGCAAGGGATGGGTTTTCCGGCGCGTCGGCGGAGAAGATCCATGGCGCACCCAGGGCGGCCCGGCCAATCATCACCCCGTCGCAGCCAGTTTCCGCCAGCATCCGTAATCCGTCGGCATGGGATTGGACATCGCCGTTACCGATCACCGGGATGGCAACCGCCTGTTTCACCTGGCTGATGATCTGCCAATCTGCGTTGCCGCTGAAGCCGTCGCTCCAGGTCCGGGCGTGGACCGTGATCGCTGCGGCCCCGTTATCCTCGGCCATTTTCGCGAAGTCGCAGGCAATAATGGTCTGGTGGTCCCAACCGGAGCGGAACTTGACCGTTATCGGCACGTTCGCGCCTTTCACCACGGCCCGGATGATCTGGGCAGCCAGGGCGGGTTCTTTCATCAGGGCGCAGCCTGCCCCTTTTTTAATGACCTTGCTTGCCGGACAGCCCATGTTGATGTCGATGCAATCAATGGGCATTTCCGACAGGATTTCGGCTGCCTCGCCCATCACCCCGGGCTCGCTGCCAAAGAGCTGCATGGCCACCGGGCGCTCTGCCGTAACGGTTTTGATCATGTCCAGGGTATTTTTTTGCCGGAAATGGAGGCCGTGGCAACTGATCATCTCCGAAAAGCAGAGAGCGGCGCCGAACTCCCGGCACTGCAGACGGAAGGCGAGATCGCTGTAACCGGCTAGTGGTGCAAGAATAAAGGGGTTGTCGATGCGGAGGGTGCCGATGGCAAACATGGGGAAATGCTCAAAGTAAAGGAGCAAGATTACAGGGGCAGGATGTTATCCTGGGGTCTGTAATCTTGCTCCTGGCGTAGACGGCTTATAAAATTTCTTCGACGGCCTTGACCACATTCTCGGTGGTAAAACCGAAGTAGGGGAACAGTTGCTCCGCCGGGGCGGATTCGCCAAAGCGGTCGATGCCGATGACCTTGCCCTTGGTGCCGACGTAGCGGTACCAGCCGCCGGTGACTCCGGCCTCGATGGCAACCCTGGCCTGGACCGCATCCGGCAGCACGGATTGCCGGTATTCCTTGCTCTGGGCCTCGAAGCAATCGGTGCTGGGCATGGAAACCACGCGGATTTTTTTGCCCTTGGCGGTAAGCCCCTTGGCTGCCGCCACCGCAAGCTCGACCTCGGAACCGGTGGCGATCAGGATGGCGTCCGGGGTGCCGCAGCCGCAATCGAGCAGGACATAGCCGCCCTTGGCGATGTTGGCCAGTTGTTCTGGGGTGCGGGGCTGGTGGGGCAGGTTCTGCCGGGAGAGCAGCAGACAGGTGGGGCCGGTGCTGCGCTCGATGGCGATCTTCCAGGCCATTGCTGTTTCCACCGCGTCGCATGGCCGCCAGACCCCCATGTTCGGGATCATCCTGAGCGTCGCGGCCTGCTCGATGGGCTGATGGGTGGGGCCGTCCTCGCCCAGGCCGATGGAGTCGTGGGTGAAGACGTATATGGAGCGCTGTTTCATGAGCGCTGCCATGCGCAGGGCGTTGCGGGCGTATTCGGAAAAGATCAGAAAGGTCGCGGTGTAGGGGATGAAGCCAGCGTGCAGGGAGATGCCGTTGGCAATGGCACACATGCCGAACTCGCGGACTCCGTAATAGATGTAGTTGCCGCCGGCATCCGTGTTGATCCCCTTGCAGCCGGACCAGATGGTCAGGTTGCTGCCGGCCAGGTCGGCCGAGCCGCCGAGGAATTCCGGCAGCATTGGGCCGTAGCCGTTGAGGCAGTTTTGGGAGGCCTTGCGGGTGGCGACCTTCTCTGCCTTGGCGTTGATCCCGTCGATGTAGGCTCCGGACTTTGCCTGCCAGTCTGCCGGGAGTTTGCCGGCAAGCCTGCGCTCAAGTTCCGCACCAAGTTCCGGGTGAGCTGTTTTGTAGGCAGCAAACCGGGTGTTCCATTCGGCCTCGCGGGCCGCGCCCTTGTCTTTGGCGTTCCAGCCGGCATAGATCTCAGCCGGAATCTCAAAGGCAGGGTGGGGCCAGCCGATGGTCTTGCGGACCAGGGCGATCTCTGCGTCGCCCAGGGGGGCGCCGTGGCAATCTTCCTTGCCCTGCTTGTTGGGGGAGCCCCAGCCGATCACGGTTTTGCAGCAGATGAGCGTGGGCTTGTCCGTTACACTCTTTGCCTCGGCAATGGCTTTTTTGATTGCTTCGCCATCATGGCCGTCCACACCCTCGATAACATGCCAGCCATAGGCGCGGAAACGCATGGGGGTGTTGTCGGTGAACCAGCCCTGCACCTCGCCGTCGATGGAGATGCCGTTATCATCGTACAGGGCGGTGAGTTTGCCTAGACCCAGGGTGCCAGCCAAGGAGCAGGCTTCGTGGGAAATCCCCTCCATCATGCAGCCGTCGCCCAGGAATACATAGGTGTGATGATCGATAACCGCGTGGCCCGGCCGGTTGAACTGGCCTGCCAGGGTTCTTTCCGCTATGGCCATGCCCACTGCGTTGGCAATGCCTTGGCCTAGGGGGCCGGTGGTAGTTTCGATCCCTGGTGCATAGCCGTATTCCGGGTGGCCCGGGGTTTTGCTGTGCAGCTGGCGGAAATTTTTGATCTCCTCAATGGGCAGGTCGTAGCCGCTGAGGTGGAGCAGGGAATAGAGCAACATGGAGCCGTGGCCGTTACTGAGAACAAAACGGTCGCGGTTGGCCCATTTGGGATTGGCGGGATTATGGGTGAGAAAATCGTTCCACAGGACTTCGGCGATGTCGGCCATGCCCATGGGTGCGCCGGGATGGCCTGATTTGGCTTTCTGGATGGCATCCATGCTCAGGGCGCGGATGGCATTGGCAAGTTCTCTGCGTGATGGCATGGGGACCTCCAGGGTCTGGTTCGGTGGTGATGGGATTGCCGGAGCAAATATGGTTACGAAATTTTTCTATATACCGTTGCTTGCTGGATATTGCGAATCATAATTTGTTGATAGCCGAGGCGCTCAATTCCGCAGGCCCTTGTTTTTTTCATACCGGGAGATGGCGCCGTAAAGGCGGATGTATATATCCTCCCCTAAATTGTCCACAAGGGTTTCCACGGCCTGTTTTTTGTGGGCATCGGTTTGGAGGGAATACGATTCTGAGAGGGCAAAGTTGGACTGCCAGGCTGTCTTGCCGGTACTGGTTTCGGTAACGGTATAGCTAACGCTCAGGGTGGCAATGAGCGCCTGGGCCTGGTTTTTGCTGTCATAGGCTCGACCTGTATAACTCACCGAGTTGATCTTTCCGTTTAAGACATAATCGGCTTCCCCGGAGTTATTCACCAGGGTGAACTGTTTGCTCTGGCCGAGCCAGTCCTGCAGGGCATTGTGGATGTCGGAGGCGAGCCTGAGTTCATTGGTCGGGTTTGGCCAGATGGGAACATGGAGCTTGAGGACTTTGCCCTGTTTGTCTGGCGGCAGCATGTTGGGGTTGTGGTAGCCGCATCCGGCGATAATCAGCAGGACAAGGAGCAGGCTCAGGTTTCTCAGGGTAAGGATCTTCATGGTCTGGTCCCGTAAATGTCTGGCGTAGCCTAAGCCGTTGTTAAAAAACAATCTGCGTATTTTGTCTGGATAAACCGGCATAAGAAGCCGTAAAAAAACGTCCAGAATTGTACAAAATATTTCATTAACGGCTTCTAAATAACGATGTTGATCAGTTTATTCGGCACGACAATCACCTTACGCACCGGGTTGCCTTCCAGAAATTTTTGCACCTTTTCATCGGCCAGGGCCATCTTTTCAAGCTCAGCATCGCTGGTGCCCAGAGCGACCTGGAGCTGGCTACGGACCTTGCCCTTCACCTGGATTACAATGGTGATCGCTTCCTCCCTGATTGCTTCGTCATCGTACTCTGGCCAGAGCACTTCGGCAAGGGGGGTGGGGTGTTTTGTCAGCTCCCAGAGTTCGGCACACAGATGCGGGACCATGGGGGAGAGCAGGGCAAGCATCGCCTCGATGGCCTCGCGAATCACCGCAGGATCAGGGCTTTCGCCGGACTCATCGGCGGCCAGACTGTACAGGGTGTTGGTAAGCTCCATCACCGAGCTGATGGCGGTGTTGAAATGGAACTTCGCCTCGATATCGGCCCCGAATTTGCGGATGGTCTGATGGGTTTTCCGGTGCAGGGCAGTACTTGCCGCATTCATCGCAAGCGGCAGGCCGGTGGCAGGTTTGGCAAAGACGCTAAGGTTTTCATCAACCAGGCGGTGCACCCGGTTTAAAAAGCGGTAGGCGCCTTCCACCCCCTGATCGCTCCATTCCAGATCCCGTTCCGGCGGGGCGGCGAACAGGCTGAAGAGGCGGACCGTGTCGGCTCCGTATTTTTCCACCAGATCATTGGGGTCCACCACGTTGCCCTTGGATTTGGACATCTTGGTGCCGTCCTTGATGACCATGCCCTGGGTGAGCAGGTTGGTGAACGGCTCGTCAATGGACAGGTAGCCGAGATCGCGCAGGACCTTGGTGAAAAAACGGGAGTAGAGCAGATGGAGGATGGCGTGTTCTACCCCGCCGATGTACTGATCCACCGGCAGCCAGTAGTCGGCCTTGGCTTTATCTAGAACCCCGTCGGTGCAGCGGGGGGAGACGTAGCGGGCAAAATACCAGGAGGACTCGACAAAGGTGTCCATGGTGTCGGTTTCGCGGCGGGCTGGGCCGTGGCAGAGAGGGCAGGTGGTTTGGTAGAAGCTTTCCAGAGTGTGCAGCGGCGATTTGCCGGATTTGTCAAATTGGACATCCGTGGGCAGGCTGACGGGCAGGTCCTTTTCCGGTACCGGCACCACCCCGCACTTGGCGCAGTGGAGCATGGGGATGGGGGCGCCCCAGTAGCGCTGACGGGAGATGCCCCAGTCGCGCAGGCGAAAGGTGGTGCGCTGGCTGCCGAAGCCTTTTTCTGTGGCCGCCGCGGTGATGGCGGTCTTGGCCTGGTCGGAATCCAGGCCGGTGAACTCCCCGGATGCGATCAGGACGCCTGGGCCTTCGTGGGCCTCGGTCATGGCGGCTGGGTCTAACGGCTCGCCTTCGGGCTGAACCACGGCCTTGATCTTAATCCCGTATTTTCGAGCGAACTCGAAGTCGCGTTGGTCATGGGCAGGAACGGCCATCACCGCGCCGGTCCCGTATTCCATGAGCACGAAATTGGCCACATACACCGGTAAACGCTCGCCGGTGAAGGGGTTGAGGCAGTAGCCGCCGGTGAAGGCCCCTTCTTTTTCGGGTTCGTCTTCCGGTTTCTGTCGCTGTTTTTCGATCTTGATCCGGGCAACGAACTCTTTGACTGCGCTTTCCTGGGGGGTGCCAGCGCTCAAGGCAAGGGCCAAGGGATGTTCCGGGGCGATGGACATGAAGGTCGCGCCAAAGATGGTATCCGGTCGGGTGGTGAAGATGGTCAGCGTCTTCTCGGAGCCTTCGAGGGGGAAAGTCACCTCGGCGCCCACGCTCTTGCCGATCCAGTTGCGCTGCATGGTGAGCACCTTTTCCGGCCAGCCGGTGAGCGTGTCGCACCCGGCCAGCAGCTCCTCGGCGTAGTCGGTGATTTTGAAGAACCAGCTGTTCATTTCCCGGGGCAGCACGGCATTGTCGCAACGCCAGCAGGCGCCGTCGATGACTTGCTCGTTGGCCAGCACCGTCTGGCAGGTTTCGCACCAGTTGACCGTGGTCACCTTCTGGTAGACCAACCCCTTTTCGTACATCTTAATGAACAGCAGCTGTTCCCAGCGGTAGTATTTATCGTTGCAGGTGGCGAGTTCGCGGTCCCAGTCGTAGCTGAATCCCATGCGCTGCAACTGTTTCTTCATGTAGTCGATATTTTCGTAGGTCCATTTGGCCGGATGGGTGTCGTGCTTGATCGCTGCATTTTCTGCGGGCAGGCCAAAGGCGTCCCAGCCCATGGGATGAAGGACGTTGAAGCCCTTCATCCGTTTGTAGCGGGCCACCACGTCGCCGATGGTGTAGTTGCGGACATGACCCATGTGGATGCGGCCGGAAGGGTAGGGGAACATCTCCAGGAGATAGTATTTGGGCCGGGTGGGATCTTCGTTTGCGGTGTAGGTGGAGTTATCAAGCCAGTGGGTGCGCCATTTTTCTTCAATGGCCTTGAAATCGTATTTCATATTTGCTGATCCGGTTTTTCAGCACTGAGCCACGGGGCGCTGCGCCATGAGTTTTTTCTCGGTGGTCAGCATTTCGTGCTCAGCCCTGTTCAGTTATTCGGTTGATGGAAAATTATGCTGGGCAAGGTTCTCAAAGGAGGTGAAGCGGTCAAGAAAGGCCAGCTCCACGGTGCCGGTAGGGCCATTACGTTGCTTGCCGATAATGACTTCGGCAATGCCTTTTCTCGGGTTGTCTTCGGCCTTGTTGTACACCTCATCGCGGTAGATGAAGATGATCAGGTCGGCATCCTGCTCGATGGCGCCTGATTCACGCAGGTCGGAAAGCTGTGGCCTTTTGTTGGGGCGGCTTTCCAGGCTGCGGTTCAGCTGGGAAAGCGCCATAACCGGGATACTGAGCTCCTTGGCCATGGCCTTGAGCGAGCGAGAGATGTCACTGATTTCTTGTTCGCGGGACTGGGAGTTTGATTTGCCCCGCATCAACTGGAGGTAATCCACCACCACCATGCCGATGTTGTGTTCGGTTTTGAGACGTCGGCACTTGGCCCGCATCTCCAGCACCGTGATGGCCGGGGTGTCGTCGATGTAGATGGGGGCTTCGGAAAGCATGCCCACCGCACGGGTGAGCTTGGGCCAATCCTGCTCCTTGAGGTGGCCGGTCCGCAGGCGTTGCGCGTCAACCCGGCTGATGGAACAGAGCATACGCATGCCCAACTGCTCCTTGGACATCTCTAGGCTGAACACCGCCACCGGCACCTTGTGCAGCAGGGCGGCGTTCTGGACCATGTTGACGGCCAGGGCGGTTTTGCCCATACTGGGACGGCCGGCCAGGATGATGAGGTCCGAGCGCTGCAACCCTGCGGTCATCTTGTCGAAATCGTGATATTCGGTGGGAACGCCGGTGATGTGCTCTTTTCGTTCGTAGAGCTGCTCGATGTATTTGAAGGTGCTGGAAATGACGGTTTTGAGCGAGTGGTAGGACTGGCCGCTCTTGGCCCGGGAGATCTCAAAGACGGTGGTTTCCACGTCATCAAGGAGACCGTCGATATCATCCTGTTCCTCGTAGCAACGGCCGGCGATCTCGGTGCCGGTCTGGATCAACTTGCGGAGGATGGCTTTTTCCCGCACGATTCTGGCGTAATAGGCAATGTTCGCGGCAACCGGCACGATGTCGGTGAGGGTGGCGAGGTAGGTGGGGCCGCCGATCGCCTCAAAGCGGTTGTTGTCTTTCAGCAGGTTGGAAATGGTGATGAGGTCAAGGGGTTCGCCACGGTCAAACAGGGTGATCATGGCGGAAAAGATGTGTTTATGCGCGTCGCGGTAAAAGTCTTCTTCGGTGAGAATTTCCGCCGCCCTGGGCATGGCTCCCTGTTGCAGCATGATGGAGCCGAGAACGCATTGCTCGGCTTCAAGATTCTGCGGGGGCAGACGGTGGGTGGTGGAAGGGCCTTGTCCGGATTCCATGGAGTATCGTTGGCTGTAATGAATGGGGGGCAGGTTTCTGCCCCCACTCGGTTATCCTGCGTTATTCCAAGGTCAAAGCAAGTGGGGCGGATTCTGCGGCTTACACGTCTGAGCCCAGGTCCGCCTTTTCTGCTTACTTTAGAATTATTCCGCGGCCAGAGGAACGATTTCCACCGTGATTTCCGCAGAAATCTGGTAGCCGATCTTCACCGGCACCATGGTGACGCCCAGGGTCTTGATGGGCTCGTCAAGAACGATCTTTTTCTTGTCGATCTCAATGCCCAGCGCGGCAAGTTTTTCAGCAATGTCAGCGGAGGTGACGGAACCAAAGAGTTTGTTGTCATCCCCAGAACGATGGGCAATAACCACCGTGGCGCCTGCCACCTTTTTGGCCAAGGCTTCCGCCCCGTCACGCTGATCTTTCTTTCTTGCCACAATGGCGGCTTTTTCCCTTTCCAGATTGGTCAGGTTTGCCTTGGTGGCAGGCACGGCAAGACGACGGGGAATTAGGAAGTTGCGGCCGTAACCGTCCTTCACTTTAACAACATCGCCTTCCTCGCCAAGAGTGTCAATGGTTTCTTTTAAAATGAGTTCCATGTTGTACCTCCGGTTGAATCCTGGTTGTGCCGGGATTCCTTATTTCTGAAAAATGAAGACCCTGAAAAGGCCTCCAGTTTCATAGTGTGTTTCTGTATTTAAGACACCGAGGTGTCATCCACATCTTTTTTAAGCCGCGGCTTTCTGAAATCAACCCAGACATCAGCCAGGCCAAGCACTGCGACAAAGCCGATGCCGTAAACCTGCAAAAACAGGAGGCTGTACGTTATCATTCTGATCGCCAGGGGCAGCGACCATTTGTGCATCAGGCTCGAAACAACCGCCAACCCTTGCGAGAGATAAAGAACCAGGAGCACCAAGCCCACATTCAAGCCCAGAGTGTGAAGCCTTTCGTCGGGAACAAGAAGTGCAATGCCTGTCATTATTACCGGCCAGACCAGCAATTCCGGGAGCCGCCAGTTTTTTAAATCTTCCCGGTCTGTCCGGGAGGGGTCTTTCTTCTTCAGCAACCATCGGCCGACTACGGTGTTCAGCCAGATGGTGCAGATGACCGAGGCGAGGAGCAAGGCTGGGAAAAGCCGTGCTACCTGTTCCCTGAGCTGAGCGATGAAGACCTTGATTTCTTCAAGGTCCCCAGCCGGGAAATGTCCTGAATCCCGGTACAGCGCAATGGTTGCCTCAAATCCCTTATCCAAGCTTTGTCGCAGGTCAAGATACGGATTGCTGTTGCTTGCCATGCCGATCAGCCAACCCGCGACGAGCCAGACAAGGACGAGATAGCCAACGCTCTGTATCCCGGCCCGCTGGGCCGACTCATTTTTCCTGTCTGCCCTGGCAAGGATAAAGCCAATGGGCAGGAGGGTCAGAGAGAAAATTAGGCCAGGCAGGGTTCCGGTCCAGAAAGTCACGCCGACGGCAATGCCAAGGGCCCAGGCAATAATGACTGCCCCCCGTTTCTGACCGTAAACGCTCAGGAAGTAGTAGGCCGGCAAAGGCATCAGGCAATGAAGCCACTCAAGGCCGACAAAAGCTGCCGGTACCGTGAAAACGAGGGCTGTTACAGCGATAGCCCCGATGGTCTCTGTCTGCCTGCTTGTTCCTGTGCGTAAAAACACGATTTCTGGCTGGTTCCTGTTTTACTGCTGGGCCTGACCGGCATAAGGCAACAGGGCAATCTGACGTGCACGTTTGATTGCCTCTGTGAGCTGCCTCTGGTGATGGGCGCAGTTGCCATAGATGCGCCGGGGTATAATCTTGCCGCGTTCCGTCACAAAATTACGAAGGGTTTTGACATCCTTATAATCAATCATCAGGCTCTTGTCCGTGCAGAAACGACAGACCTTGCGACGGTTGAAGATCTTCTTTTTCTTGATAACCATGGTCTTTCCTCTTTGTTGGTTCGATATATGTATAGTTAACGCGACAGGCGCAAAAACTATTCAGAGGCTTCGTCTGTAACTACAGGGCTAGCTTCCGGCTCTGCTGGCTCTTCTGCCTTGGGGGCATCCGGGATGAAGACATCCTGGGTCTTTACCGTCATGAACTTTAGAACCCGGTCATCGATGCGGATGAGCCGTTCCATTTCCTTGACGCCATCAGGCAGACCGGCATATTCGATATAGAGAAAATCGCCCTGGATTTCTTTCTTGATGGGGTAGGCTAATTTTTTCAGGCCCCACCGGTCGGTTCTCACGATGAGTCCGCCAAAACTTTCGATGGTTCCTGTTACCTTGTCGGAAAGCGAAGAGAATTCCGTTTCTCCGGCCCCCGGTCTGACAATAACAATTGTCTCGTACCTGCGCATTGATTCCTCCTTGTGGTCATGTGGCCCTTGCTTTTTGCGTTTCATGCGAAGAGCAAGGAGGTATGTGGGAAAAAAAACAGTAAAAAAACAATCGCGATTGATAGCAACTAACCTTGTGTTTGTCAATTGTTTTCTGGAGAGGATTCCGGTTCGCTTTTGGTTTGTTGCCAGATCGTCAGGAGCATATCGGTGTCAAGGTCACCCATTTGTTTTCCCAGTCCGGCTATGTTTTTTTCAAGCAGAAGAAAGCGGGTGGTGAACTTTTGCGTTGCCTCATGCAGGGCGTCTTCTCCGTCGATATCCGCCTTCCTCGCCACAACCGCGAGGGTAAAGAGGAGGTCGCCGAACTCCTCTTTGATCTGTTCGCGCGTTCCATGGGCAAAGGCATCCTGTAGTTCCTGGAATTCTTCGGTCACTTTGCCGAGTGCCCCGGAGAGATTCGGCCAGTCAAAACCCTCCCTGGCCACCCGGTCTGCTACCCGTTGTGCTCTGCGCAGGGCTGGCAGGCTTTTGGGGATGGAGTCTAGGTGATGCCTGGGCTGTCCTTTCTGCTCGTTTTCTTGGCTTTTTATCGCCTGCCACTGTTGGCGAAGCTCCTGTTCCGAGTCTACGGTTTTACTGCCGAACACATGGGGATGACGGCGGATCATTTTGGCGGAAATGGAGTCAATGACATCACACAGGGTGAAGAGATTTTTTTCCTGGTAAAGATTATTGAGAAAAATAACCTGGAAAAGGAGATCCCCCAGTTCCTCGCAGATGTGGTTGGGATTGTCATCGTTGATTGCTTCAAGCAGTTCGTGGGTTTCTTCGACAAGATACTGCTTAAAGGTCTGGGGGGTCTGTTTTTTATCCCAGGGGCAGCCATCTGGGGCTCGGAGGCGGCTGATAATCTCAAGGAGGTCAAGGAATTTTTCCGCAGTGCGTGTCATGGGCCTGCCTGTGTTCGGTTGAAGGAAAGGGTCGGTGGCAGCAACTACGCCGGGCAGTAAGTATTTGTTTGCCGTAATTCCAGGCGTATGGGGTGTGGGCCGTCTTTATGTGCATTCGGTGGCTGATCCCCAAGAGGTTCTTATATACCAGATCATGGGGGGGATGAGAAGAAATCAACCGCAGACATTTCAAGTATCCTGGATATTGGGAAAAATGAGATTGTGAGGAAAATTGCAATTAGTCAACGGTTCAATGTGAGGTGTCCCGGCTTCCGGAGAGATATGGCAGGACAATCTTTGTTGTCAGGTGACATTCGCATGCGTCAGGTATCTTATTTTGTTGGTTTTCCAGTTAGTCATGTGGTGTCGGTGCGGATTTGCAGGGTTTGTTATTGCATGAGTTCTTCAATGTCAAGCCAGGTGTATATCCCTAGTCGGCTGTGGTTTTTTGTGGTATAGTTTTTTTGGTATCAATTAAAAACAGCAGCTTGCTACGACTTGCAAAAAGATTCTTAATTGGATATAGATAAATCCTTCATCGAAGAATCCTGTTGTTTCTTTGTTCTTATTTGTGATGCATGTGTGAAGAAATGGTGTTTGGCGCAGGGGGGGCCGTGTTGCCAATGGGGACCGTTGGGCATGGCATTTTCAGTGGTTTTGAACCTGTGCGAGGTGAGTGGACATGGCAAAGAAGGTTATACTTGAAAAACACAAGGATGTGGCGCGGATAGATCAGGAAGATAAGCGGACACACGGCTGGTATGTGCGGGTTCGTTTTCAGGGAACGACGCATTCCAAATTTTTTTCCGATGGTAAATGCGGCGGGCGCTATTCAAGCCTGCTGGCAGCCCTCACTTGGCGGGATACCATGGAAAAAAAGATCGGAAAAATTCGAACCGACAAACATCTTGTCACTGTGAGCAACACCACCACCGGTGTTGTTGGTGTCCGGTTTAACGAGAAGCTGAACCGGTATGAAGTGAGCTGGGTGAATCGCGTTGGTAAACAGGGCAAGACTTCTGTTTCCGTGAATAAAAACGGGAAGGAAAAGGCATTCCAGATTGCCTGCGAGATACGAAAGGTAAAAGAGGCCGAACGGCTCAGCGCCTAATTGACTGGTGGGAACCTGTTTTCTGGGCAGCCTGTGCGGCTACTTTGTGCTGGGCAGAATCATTGCTGTGTTCTTTGATTACGGAGTGTGGTCCAGTAGTAGGCACAGCTCCATCGGCACGGTAAGCAAGGCTTGGGCCCCATGTTCCTTTAGTTCGTCTTCGGTGCGAAAACCCCAAAGCGCCCCAATGGCAAACATTCTGGCTGCCCGCGCTGTTTGCATGTCAGTGTTGGTGTCGCCCAGATAGAGAAAATCTGCCGGCTCAAGATCCAGCAGGTTGGCGATGCGTAATGCCCCGGCAGGGTCAGGTTTTTTGGGAATTGTTTCTCTGGCTCCTGCTATTGCGGCAAAATTCCATTTTGGCAGAAGTACCCTGACAACCTCCTGGGTTAATTCGTCGGGCTTATTCGAGAGGATTGCCATCTGTATTCCACGGGTGGCAAGGGTATCGAGCAATTCTGCAATGCCGGGATAGGGGCGTGTTGTGTCAGCCCAGTGCAAGGCGTATTCCTGGCGCATCTTTCGAACACAATCCTGGATAATATCCTGTTGCTGGGCCTCCGCAGGCAGGGCGCGTTGGACCAGCTTGGTGATCCCGTTTCCGACAAAATAGCGGTAGGCCTGTACTGGATGGGGAGGGAGCC
>JAPLJG010000030.1:37082-41414 GCA_026388735.1 Deltaproteobacteria bacterium | reverse complement strand
TACTGGATGGGGAGGGAGCCTCTGGCGGGTCAGGACACGATTCATCGAATCCGCCAGATCGGCGAGGCTGTCAACGAGTGTGCCGTCCAAATCAAAAAGCACACATTTGCGGGGAGTCATGGAGGCAGGGAGGGGCTTCGGCTTATTTGGTGGAACCGGCTTTGGGATCAGCCAGTAAAGCTAGAATCCGCAGGCCAACTCCGAGTCTCGCCCGGAGCAACGAGGGTTTGGCTGGTTTGACCAGGTAGTCGTCCGCTCCGCCTTCCAGAGCAAGGACTTGTTCTTCAATGGAGCTGCGGGCGCTGAAGATGACGGTGTATACATATGGGCCATCTGTGCGCATGCGAATACGTTGGCAAACTTGCATGCCGCTGAGTCCTGGGATGTTCCAGTCCAGAATGGCCAGGGTTATGGTGGCGTCGTTTTCAAGGGTGTTCCAGGCGTTGTCGCCATTATCCACCTCGATGGGTTCGTAGCCCCATTTCACCAGAAAGTTATTTAAGCCCTTACGCACCACGGGGTTATCCTCTGCGACCAAGACTTTTGGGCGTTTGGGGGCCTTGGGAGTTGTAGCCGCCGCTTGTGCCTCTTCTTTTTCCTTCATGGGGTACGCTCAATTGTTGACAGGGGTTGCCTTTAGGAAAATTAAGTCTCTGTTGAATTGTTACATAAAAAGGGGTTGTGGGGCAAGATAAAACCAGGGTTGACCGGAGTTTGTTGGGATTGTTATGTGATATCGAAGCGTTACATCTTGGTGTGGTGAGCGGGATGATTGTCGCTGTCTGCCGCGTCTTTCCTCTTGACTCTCGATTCCAATAGCACTATTCTTTGCGCGTTTTAGTTGTAATACGGTGTTGAGCATTACGAAGGAAGTGCGCATATTTTTTATGATTTCAGAAAGGTCTTTGTTCTGGAATCATAACAGGATGTTTTTGATTCAATAAAAAATTTTTAAGGAGGATCACCATGTCAGTTTGTGTTGTTGGCCATTCAAATCCCGATACCGATTCCGTTGCCGCTGCCATTGCTTACGCCCACTATCTGAAGGCAACCGGCACTGACGCCATTGCCTGCATGCAGATTGAGGCAGACAAGCTGAACCCTGAGAGCGTTACGGTTCTCAAGAACTTCGGCCTCGCCGCTCCCCAGACTATGATGGACGCTGCGGGCAAGAAGGTTGCCTTGGTTGATTTCAGCGATATCGGTCAGGCTCCGGCAAACATCAAGGATGCCGAGGTTGTTGGTATTGTTGATCACCACAAGATCGGTGATATCACCACCAACAATCCGATCGTGTTTAATGCCCAGCCGGTTGGTTGCACCTGCACCGTGCTGTACGAAATGTTCAAGAACAACAACGTTGCCCTGCCCAAGGATATTGCTGGCGCCATGCTCTCTGCCATCCTGAGCGACACCGTAAACTTCAAGTCCCCCACTTGCACCGCTCCTGACAAGGCTGCGGTTGCCGCCCTGAAAACCATTGCCGGCGTTACCGACACCGATGCGCTTTTCATGGAGATGTTGAAGGCCAAGTCTTCTATTGACGGTATCCCCATGAAGGATCTCGTTTTCCGTGACTACAAAGATTTCGACATGAACGGCAAGAAGGTCGGTATCGGCCAGCTCGAGCTGGCCACCCTTGATCAGGTTGCCGCAATCCGCACCGATCTGTACAAGGCCCTTGAGGATCTCAAGAAGGATGGCCGCCACTCAGTACTGTTCATGCTCACCGATGTTGTGAAAGAGGGTACCGATCTGTTGGTTGTTTCCGACGAGCCCGCAGTTATTGAGCAGGCTTTTGGCGGCAAGATTGCAGGCAACTCCATGTGGATTGACGGTATGATGAGCCGTAAGAAACAGACCGTTCCGCCGTTGCAGAAGGTTTTTGGCTGCTAATTGCTGAATATCTAGGTTGTTGTTAAAAAAAACCCCGGACGGGATTTCCGTCCGGGGTTTTTTTTGTGTTCTGGTCACGGGGGGATCCGCACAGCGGAAGCGTTTGACGTTATTTTTTTCTAGTGCTCTTCTTTTTGTTTGGCTTCTTGTGCATTCCCTTGCTTGGGGTGATGGGGGCCTTGGCCTCCTGTTCTGCTTCTTCCCACGGTTTGCGGCCAATCAGGCCTAGCAGCCGTTTGTCCAGCCTGACAAGATGGTGCATGACCCGCAATCTTTCCGGCTCGGTTTCCCCATTGATGTTGATGATAATCAGGCGATTGAGTCCGCGTCCGTACTGGTTGTTTAGGTCGATCACCGCCCCGATCACCACCAGCCTGCCGCTTTCTATTCTTTGCTCATACCGTTTCACGGCTGTGGCTACCTGAAAATCAACATTTTTTTCCACCAGTACCGCCTCTGTCTGTGCCCCACCCCCACCGGCTGCTGTATTTTCCCCCAGTGGAATACGCAATCCGTCCAGGTCATGACGCAGATCAGGTCCCAGGTGGCTATACCCTTTGGCGAAAAGCCGGAGGCTGTCGCTGTTGGTATTGCCGGTGATGAGCAGAACCGGGGCGAGGAGCGCGTTGACCCCGTAGTCAATGGCTCCGGCGGACAGCGAGAGTTGATTGCCGGGATTTCGGACCGTATAGATCGTATCAACCGGATCAGGATAAAACAGGGTCGGCTGCACTCTGGCATCGCAATCAGCCAGCCAGATCATGTGCGGGGTGCCTGGCATCCGCAGTGGTTCGTCTACAGGCCTGCTGGCGACAATTTGATCGTTGTGCCGGGCGATTTTTTCTGCCACGGCGTAGGGGGGCAGCCCTGCTCGGAGTTTTTTGATCGGGAGCATATCCGCGATGCTGGTCAAGGGAAGTAGGGCGACACATAAAAAGAGGGGGAGAACTATTCCATGGCGCATTGTTTGGTCCTGGGGTTGCAAAATATTGGTGAAAAGCGGCTACTGTCATTATCGGTGAATTCGTGAATGTCTAAAATTTTTTTCACGCATGGGATCATGCTGCATTTGGAATACGGGATAACGTTGCGTTGTAAACACGTAAAAACAGGTAGTTGTATCGATGCATCCGTTGTTGGTCCGATTTTTTGGGCAATCGACATTTCCCGCCGGTTATCTTGACAATGAAAAAGAGCATACTTATTGTTGGACACGAACTTGAAATTATTTGGAAAAATTAAGTTATTGCAATAGGATACAGTTCGATTCGCACATCCCCAATGGGTTTGTTGCGTCGGGAAGGAGATACGGGTGGCTGAGCAAGAAGAAAATACGGAAGAAGGGCTTGAGCAGGACAGCTCGGGGAAAGACCAGATTGAGACGGAAGATGTCTCCGTTCAGTTGGAAAAAGCTTTGGAGAAGAACCTGGAGTTTGAGGACAAGCTGCTGCGCATGGCGGCAGAGCAGGATAATTTCAGGAAAAGAATGCAGCGTGAGCGGGAAACAGCGTTCAAGTATGCGGAAGAAGCCATCCTGCGGGAGATTCTCCCATCCTTGGACAACCTTGAACGTGCCGTTGAGCAGTGCAAGTGTTCCCCTGATGCCGGGGCTCTCCTGGCTGGCGTGGAAATGACCTGCAAGGGGTTGCTCAACACCCTGGAAAAATTTGGGGTAAAACCCTTGGCTGGCGCGGGGCAGCCTTTTGATCCCAATTTTCATGAAGCCGTGGCCATGGAACCCAGTGCCGATGTGCCAGAGAATACGATTCTGCAGGAGTATCAGAAGGGGTATATGTTTAAAGACAGACTTATCCGGGCGGCCAAGGTCGTTGTTTCAAAGGGTAACGTTGAAGAATAACAAGGATGCTTCATCCCTTTATGTAAGGAGAATTTAGATGGGAAAAATTATTGGTATTGATTTGGGAACAACAAATTCATGTGTCGCGGTAATGGAAGGCGGCGAGCCTAAAGTTATCGCCAATGTGGAAGGCAACCGGACAACGCCTTCGGTCGTGGCTTTTTCAAACAGCGGCGAGCGGCTGGTGGGTCAGGTTGCCAAGCGCCAGGCGGTGACCAATCCGACCCGCACCCTGCATGCGATCAAACGGCTTATCGGGCGTAAATTCACCGATGCGGAAGTGAAAAAGAGCATCGAGATCAGCCCGTTTCAGATTGTCAACGGCAAGGATGGGGACGCGGCAGTTGAAGTTGACAGCAAGGTTATGACCCCTGCCGAGATCTCTGCCATGATCCTTACCAAGATGAAGCAGACCGCAGAGGAATATCTCGGCGAGGAAGTTACCGAGGCGGTTATCACTGTGCCCGCTTATTTCAACGATTCTCAGCGTCAGGCCACCAAGGATGCGGGTCGGATTGCGGGCCTCAACGTGCAGCGGATTATCAACGAGCCTACAGCCGCAGCCCTGGCCTACGGTC
>JAPLJG010000030.1:0-37052 GCA_026388735.1 Deltaproteobacteria bacterium | reverse complement strand
TGGACAAGAAGGGCGAGGAAAAGATCGCCGTGTTCGACCTGGGCGGCGGCACCTTTGATGTCTCGGTGCTGGAGATCGGCGATGGCGTGTTCGAGGTGAAATCCACCAACGGCGACACCTTCCTCGGCGGCGAAGATTTCGACATGCGCATCGTCAACTGGATTGCCGACGAGTTCAAGCGGGATCAGGGCATTGATCTGCGCACCGACAATATGGCCTTGCAACGGTTGCGGGAAGAGGCGGAAAAGGCGAAGATGGAGCTTTCCACCACCATGGAGACCGACATCAACCTGCCCTTTATTACGGCAGACGCCTCCGGTCCCAAGCATCTGCAGATGAAGCTCTCCCGCGCCAAGCTGGAAAGCCTGGTGGAAGATTTGATCGAACGCACGGTAAACCCTTGTCGGATTGCCTTGAAGGATGCTGGGATCAGTGCAGCGGACATCGATGAGGTGATCTTGGTCGGCGGTATGACCCGGATGCCCAAGGTGCAGGAAAAGGTCAAGGAGATCTTTGGTAAGGATCCTCATAAGGGCGTGAACCCGGATGAGGTTGTGGCCATCGGCGCTGCCGTGCAGGGCGGGGTGCTCAAGGGCGATGTCAAGGATGTGTTGCTCCTCGACGTTACTCCGTTGTCTCTGGGCATCGAGACCTTGGGCGGGGTGATGACCAAGCTCATCGAGAAGAACACCACCATCCCCACCAAGAAGAGCCAGGTGTTCTCCACTGCGGCGGACAGTCAGCCTGCGGTTTCCATCCATGTGCTCCAAGGTGAGCGTGAGATGGCGGCAAATAACAAGACCATCGGCCGGTTTGAATTGACCGATCTCCCTCCTGCCCCTCGTGGGGTGCCGCAGATCGAGGTTACCTTTGATCTTGACGCCAACGGGATTCTCCATGTGTCTGCCAAGGATATGGGCACCGGCAAGGAGCAATCCATCCGGATCACTGCTTCCAGTGGGCTTTCGGAAGAAGAGATCAAGCGGATGCAGAAGGACGCCGAGGCTCATGCCGACGAGGACCGCAAGCGCAAGGAGCTGGTCGAAACCAAGAATCAGGCCGATTCCATGATCTACGCCACGGAAAAGAGCATGAAGGACTTGGGCGACAAGGTTGACAGCGAGACCAAGAACAAGGTGCAGGTCGAGATCGACAGCCTCAAGAAGCTCATGGAGTCCGACGATGTGGAGGCGATCAAGAAGGGGCTTGAGTCCTTGACTCAGGCCTCCCATAAGTTGGCTGAGATGATGTATGCCCAGGCGACCAAGGAGAAGGCAGGTGAAGGCGCTGAAGGCGGTGCTGGAAAGGCTGGAGGGGCAAAGAAGGATGATGATGACGTGGTGGATGCGGATTTTGAAGAAGTGAAATAACCACCGCGGAGTGCAGTGATTTTCGGCCAGGAGACACATGTCTCCTGGCCTTTTTTATGCCCGGTGCTCAGTCGGCGCCGCAGCGAAGGCGGGAGAGAGCCTCGGAAAAGTTGAATCTGTCGTCATGCTCGCCGCTGTGGCAGCGCAGACAGGTGGCCATGGTCGGCTGACCAGCTTTGGCGGCTGCTGGCTGGATGGTGTGGGCCCGGCCCGGGCCATGGCAGGATTCGCAGCCAACCTGGCGCAGATCATGGGCCAGGGCGAGCATTTCCTGTCCTGTCTGGGCGGCAGGTCCGGTGATGTGGCAGGGAAGACACTGCACATTGAACTGCTGCCCCTTTGCCTCCAAGGTGTCATAGGCCGTGGCATGCTGGGTGCCGCGCCATTTTGCAAACTGCGGGGCATGACAGCTGGTGCAGGCGGTGCTGCCGGCGTAATTTCCTGTGGGCCCTTCTTGGGGCTGGCCGGTAATCCCTGAAATTCTCGCTTTTACCGCAGCCTTGCCGATCCGGTTCACCTCGCTGGTGGTTGCATCGACAATGGCCCGGACCGCCGGGTTGTCCGGAAGGTCCTTACGCATGGCCTCAAATTGGTTGCGGTATGAGGAGAGTCGTTTGCGGCTCGCCTCCCGTGCGTTCTGCGTGGCGGTGAGACGGACAATCTCTTCTTCCAACAGTCGTTGTCTTGCCAGCATATCGTTATAGACTTCAAGAACCTCGGGTTGGTTTTTGAAAGCCTGTTCCGGCTCGCCTTGTCGACGGTACCGGTTGATCTGCCATCCCAGGCGGTCCATTTCGTTTTTTTTGTCTGCCAGCAGATTTTCCGAGCCGGGGTCTTCCCATCTCTTGCTCTGTGCGCTCCAATGTACTTCCAGAATACCCACTGATTTGCCCTGACCTTCCACCTGGGTGATCAGGGTGTTGTTGACCCGCTCCGGGGGGATGTTGCCTTGGTTGCTCCCGCCTTGGAGAATCAGGTGGATCTCCGGATGGGTCTCCGCAATTTTCCGGTTTATTGCCGCAGGAAAGCTGGAAAGTAGAATAATCATCTCGGCCCGGCTACGCAGCTGGGCGATTTCCTTGGGTAACACCTCTTCCCAGGGGGCAATGACCGCGTTATCTTTTTCGGTAAGGAGAGAGTCGGGGCCTTGGCCGGTGAGGCCGATGATCGCGATGCGCATACCTCCTGCCGTGATCAGGGTGTGTGGTTTGAACCAGGTTTTTCGTTCGGTGCGGTTGAGCAGGTTGGCGCTCAGCCAGGGGAAGTTTGATTTTTTCTGGACAGCAAGGAGGAATGGCAGGCCTGCCGCGAGATCCTGTCTGGCCAAGCCAACGGCGGCAAAGGACATCTTACTGTATGCTGCGGTGATTCCCTGCGCCGTAACAGTGAGCTGCTCGCGTTGATCTTGCGGCAACTTTTCATCCTTAAAAAGCAGGGCCCCGCTGTCAAGGGCAAGCACTGCGGATTTTTTTCCCCGGACGGCTTCAAGCTGCTCTGCTTTCTTGGGCAGACCGCCCAACTGATTGCTTTTTCAGCCGCAGGGCTCGGTTTCTCCCCTTACATCATTGGAAAAAAAGATGGTTAGATCGTGCAGCGCTTCTGTGGGTTGGCTGGCGTTGCCCTTCCCTTTTTCCAAGGCCCCTGATGCGGGTGCGGTTATGCTGAACAGGGCAAGAAAGGAAAGCAGCAGAAAGGTGGCCTGTTTGTTCATGGTGGTCATGTGCTCCTGATCTAAATAGTTGCCTGAAAAAGGATCAGGCGGATTGTTTTTTGCGATCCCGCAGCAGCTGTCGCCATTTGCCCAGCCGATCCCGGATAACCGCTTCATATCCTCGATTGGTTGGCTGATAATAGGTTTTTCCCTTAAGTTCAGCCGGTAAATGGTGCTGATCCACCAGGGCATGGGAATCATCGTGGGCATACTGATAGCCCTGGCCATAGCCGAGGTCCTTCATCAACGCAGTTGGCGCGTTGCGGAGATGGAGCGGCACCGGCAGGCTGCCTGTGCGTCTGATCTCCTGCATCACGGTGTTGTAGGCGGCATAGACGGCATTGCTCTTGGGGGCGGTGGCAAGATAGGTGACGGCCTGGGCAAGGGCCAGTTCTCCCTCCGGGCTGCCTAGGGTCTGATACGAGTTCCTGGCGTTTATGGCAACCATGAGGGCCTGCGGGTCCGCGTTGCCGATGTCCTCCGAGGCAAAACGGATCAGGCGGCGGAGCACATACAGGGGTTCCTCCCCGGCGGCGAGCATCCGGCACAGCCAGTACAGGGCTCCGTCTGGATCGCTGTCCCGCAGGCTTTTGTGCAAGGCCGAAATCAGATTGTAATGCTCCTCGCCATCCGCATCATAGCGCAGGCTTTTGCGCTGGATGGCTTCTTCCACCGTGGCCAGGGTTATCTGCCGCGTGCCCGTGGCATCCGGTTCGGCGAGATTGGCGGCGATTTCCAAGCTGTTCAGCAGGCTGCGCGCGTCGCCGTCGGCAATCCTGGCCAGGTGGGCGGCAGCCTCCGGCGCAAGAGATATCTGCCAGGAGCCCAGCCCCTGGTCCTTGTCGGTGATGGCCCGTTGGAGAATGGTCTGTAAGTCGTCCGGGCTCAAGGGGTCAAGGACCAGAACCCGGCAGCGGGAGAGAAGGGGCGCGATAACGTGGAACGAGGGATTCTCGGTGGTCGCGCCGATCAGGGTCAACAGGCCGCTTTCCACGTGGGGGAGAAAGGCGTCCTGCTGGCTTTTGTTGAAGCGATGGATTTCATCTACAAAGACAATGGTGGCGGTGTTGCGTTCTTCCTTGGCCGCCTGGGCCTGGGCCACTATTTCCCGAATCTCCTTGACCCCGGACAGAACTGCGGAAAAGAAAGAAAAATCAGCCCCGGTTGTTTGGGCAAGAATCCGGGCCAGGGTGGTTTTACCGGTGCCGGGCGGGCCCCAGAGGACAAGGGAGGGCAGGTATCTCTGGTGGATGAGCCGACTAAGGAGCTTGTCCTCGCCCAGCAGCTGTTTTTGCCCGACAAAATCATCTATCGTTTGCGGACGCAGGCGTTCTGCCAAGGGGGCGGTGTGGGTGGCGGGTTGTCGGGCCATGATTCTTTATCTGGCTGGTGGAGAGGATGGGAAAATCGATTTCAAGAAAATAGTATGCCAGGAATTTACAGGAAAGTCATCAGCAGATCATGCGGCCAAGTAGGGTGCAAACGCTCCGGCTTTTTAGGCCAGCAGGACGGCAAGGCGTTCTGTCAAACGTTCCGCCGAAAAGATCAGGGATTCCAGGTCGAGAAAATTCATAACCTGGCGATCAAACAGGATCTTGACCTTGGCGGGAAACCCGTCTTCGGGTTCTTCCTGCCAGTAGACAAGATATTGCGGAATCTTGGGCAGGACCGGGATGATGCAGCCGAGCGTGGCGGATGGCGTTGGGCGCGCAATGCCTCCTAACCGGTTGCACGCCGAGCTGATGGTTTCGACAGGAAGATGCGTGAAGAGTTCCGCCAATCGGTTTTCGCAATAGGTGGCAAGGGTTATTACTTTCGAAATCGAGTTGGGTAGGGTTTCCAGCCCGATCCAGTCCAAGGCAGGATCGGCACCGCCTTGGGAGTGGATGTAATTGTAGATCAGGATTTGGTCCCTAGGGTCATCGGGTGTACAGCCGTTCAGGAGAATTCCTTGCTTGCTCAGGAGCACTTCCTGGGCAAGAAACGGAAACGACAGGGTTTGGTCGTCTTCGCCACAGAGGGTGGCGCCCAAGGGGGCGGCAATACGGGTGAAATCTAGGGCGGAGATTTTCTCTTTAAGGTGTTCTATAAGGGTAAGATCGCGTTGACCGGAAAGTTCCTCAAGAGCAGCAGGGCCTTGTTTTTGTGCAACATCCAGGCCGGAGGTGTCGAGATAAGGGCATTTGCCAAAGTCCTCGCCACTTTTGGCGACAGCCGCGGAAAAGGCAAGGCAGGTTGGGTAGCCGCATTGGGCGCAGTTGGTCTTTGGGGTTCGTTTGACAATCTCGTAGGGGTTCATGGAAACGGCTATTTATGTTTTTTGTGGCAGGTCTTGGTGAGGGCGTTCACTTCGGCGGCATGTTCCAGAGCTTTGGACATATCGCCATTGCGGGCACAGATCAAGGCCTCCCGCAGGATCGTGAAACATGTAAGCCAGTCTTCATGCCAGGCCGGTTCTGTGAAGGCGGTATAGTTCTCAAAGGCGGAAATAAGGGATTTTTCTTCGGCAGGAGTGGGAGCCTGGCCCTGTTCAAGATTTTTGAAAACGCTTTTCCAGAGGCGGGTAATCTCTTTTTTTATTTTTTTCCCCTCCGGTGGTCGCCCCTGCAATCGCAACCCCTTGTCATGCTTGTCCTGGTACGGTTTTTCCGGGATATCTTTCTGGCTGGCCGTCAGCAAGTCCTCCCTATCCGAATCCCTGAGAGGCACTTGAAAAGACAGGGTGAAATATGCGGTGTCGCCCGTGATCTTCTGCTTGGTTTTGATGAACAGTGGGTTTCCTATGGCGACAAGTCGATTGCCAACCCGGAGTTTTCCCTGGGCAAGATCATTGGCCAGGGCCGTGAGGTCGGCGGCGATGTTTTCAAGGGTATTCTGGTTGTTGTGCTGGGCAGACATTGTCTCTCGCGTTAATAAAAGATTACCAGGGCAGTGATGTTGTCGCGCCCGCCTTGCTCATTGGCTGCCGTGACCAGAGTTTCGCTGGCTTTTTCCGGGGTGGAAGAATTGAGGAGGATTTGCTCAATCCGGGTGTGGTCAACCATGTTCCATAGGCCGTCGGAACAGAGAAGCACCCTGCTTCCGGGCCGCAAAATATTTTTGTGGTATTCCGGCCCCTCAAGGGTATGGAAGCCGATGGCTCTCGTTACCACATGGCGCGGGACCTGGATATCCTTGTTGTTGGCATCGGTTCTGTGGATGTATGCTACCGTGGTATGATCGGTGGTGATCTGTTCCAGGCTGCCTTTTTCGGCGAGGTAACAGCGCGCATCCCCGACGTGGCAGGTGTGGAGGCGATTTTCGTCAAGAAGGCAGGCGACCATGGTGCAGCCCATGCCCAGCATGGTCTCGTCACTGGCGGCTTTGGCCATTACGGCCTGATTGGCATGGCTGAAGGCCGCCAGCATACTCTGGTGGATTTCAGCGTCGTTGCCGTGGATTTCCTTGATTTTTTCTTCCGAGAGGAATTCGAGCAGGGATTCGATGGCCAGGCTGCTGGCGACCTCGCCCGCATTATGGCCACCCATGCCATCGGCAACTACGAAAAGACGCCGGTTGCGCAGAGAGCAAAAGCTGTCTTCGTTATGGTCGCGGACCATTCCGGTGTCCGTGCGTCCATAAAAAGAAATGGCTCTGGGCTTGCTTTTGCAGATTTTTTTGAAAAAACTGAACATCATGAATGTCCTGTTGCATTCCCGGCCGGGGAAATTACTCAAAATCAAGTTGGTAGATTACCATCCAAAAAACAATAGCCCCGTCTTTTCTCCCGGCAAGAAAGGTGTGGGGCTTTGGTCCATGGGCAAGGCTGTAAATGCCATCGCCTCTGCCGTCAAGAATGGCAAGGCATTCCCCACTGTTACTGTCCCAAAGTTTGATGATGTCATCTTCGCAGCCGGAGATCAGGGTTTGGTTGTCCTGGAGAAACAAAGCGGAAGAAATGGTTTCATCATGGGCTTTGATCGATTTGAGGCAGCGTCCGGTCTTGTGCTCCCATACTTTGAGGTGACGGTCGGTGCCAGCGGAAACAAAGCGCTGGCCATCAGATGAATTTGCCAGGGCGATAACCGGCATGGCATGGGCTTCAATGATTCGCGTGCATTCTTTGCCGTTTGTGTCCCAGAAGCGGACAGAGCCGTCTTCGCTCCCGGTTACCAGATTTAAACCACTAGTCGTATAGGTAATGGCGCGGACAGAGCCGCCTTCCTTGATTGAGGTGGACATTTCCGGGCCGGTGCCGAGTTTGCGTATTTTCATGATGCCGTCTGCGCCGCCGGATGCAAGGTAGCGGCCATCTTCGTTGAAGGCTAAAGCATGCACCGGGCCATTATGGGCAGGCTCCCTTGATTCCAGGGTACCGGTTTTTGTGGAAAAAAGGCAGACGGTTCCATCCTGTGCGCCTACGGCGATAAAATTACTCCGGGGACAGATAGCCAGCGCGGAAATAGCACTGCCGTCTTTCCCCAAGACAAGGCCATGCTGTGAGGAGGCACCCAGGTCGTGAAGGATTATTTTTCCCTTGGGGCCGGCGGCAACAAATTTCTTTGTATTCGGGATATGGGCCAGATGTGTTGTCGGCCCTTCATCACCGTTCAAAGTCAGAAAACGCTGGACTCCCAGCACTTTCTTTTTTTTGCCGACCAACAACAGTCGATGATAGACCATATTGAAAACTTTGTCTTTTTTGTAGCTGCTGTTTTTCCATGCCGTCATCAGGATGTCATGGCATGGGCCATAGCGTTTATTGTCCAAGTGGTCGAGGATGTTGCGCTGCACAGAGAAATGGAGTTGCCCTTCGCGGAAAATTTCCAGGGAGTTTTTTGGGGTACACAGGCGGAATTCTGGAAATTGCTGCTTTTCAAGCTCGACGTTGTCAGCCACCATGCTGCGTTTGACCGCAGCCTCCATCTCGGTGAGCCAAGGCGTTGTGGCGCCACGTTTTTTGGGTTGTGGCGCCACGTTTTTTGGCTGTTTCAATCTGCCGGATAATTTTCCCTGCTTTTGTTCCCGAGCGCCAGTTGAGCAGAATCATATTATAAGCCGCTTCGGGGAGCATTTCATTGACGTCAAGTGTCTTGTTAAGACAGGCGGCAGCCTCTTTGCTTTCTCCCAGTTCAAAGAGGGAGACAGCTCTGTTGTTAAGGCCGTCTGCCCTGAGATCGATATTGCTGAGCTCCGCGTAGGGGCAGGAGGTGTTAAAGGCCGCAGTGTAAGCCCCGTTCAGGGCTTCCCGCATCTCGGCAAAATTTTGATAGCGGTCGTCGGGATTGTAGGCAACGCTTTTGCGTAAAATAGCTTTGAGCCCTGCGGAAAATTTGATGTCCGGTGCAGCCGGAGTCGGGGCGGGTATTTTATGTTCTAAGGTATTGTTGGTAAATGGCTTCTTGCCGCAGAGCATAACCCAGAGACACAGGCCAAATGAGAAGATATCCGTCCGCAGGTCAACCGTGTGGGCGTTGCGTAGTTGTTCTGGGGATGCGTAGCCGAGGGTTCCCCGAAAACCGATGGTGGCTTCATGATCTGTCGGGTCAACATCAGGAACCTGGCCGTCGCCTTTTTCTGTATCCCCATGGGCAAGGAGAATGCCGAAATCGGTTATTTTTAACAAGGAGTTTTTGGTGATCAGAATATTTTGGGGTTTGATATCGCGATGGATAATGCCCCGTTGGTGGGTAAATTCCATGCCGTGACAGAATTGAATGGCAAGAGAGAGGGCGGTGCGGAGGTTTCTGCAGCGACCGGCCTTGATCCAGTCGGAAAGATTCCCGCCATCGACAAATTCGATGAAAAGATGGGGGATCTTGTTGATGCCAAGAACATAAAAACAGGAAGCGACGTTGGGATGCATGCCCATCCTGACCCAGCTGTTGGCTTCTTTGAGTATCCGGCGCATGCCTTCACGGTCGGCAAGGACTTCAGGCCGGGGAGCTTTGATCGCGACCTTTATTTTCCAACCGAGATGCTCGGAGATGTAAACGTTCCCCATGGATCCCGACATAACCTGTTCGATATGATAACGGTTAAGAATGGTATCTCCAGGAGCCCAGGTAGGTACCTGAGGAATTTCAGGAGAGAGGGAAGGCTGGCGGGCTTTGGTGGATGCTTCACCTGGGATGCCGGGGGAGGCGCCTTTTTTCCACTTGTCTATTTGATCAAAGAGTTTGGAAAGCATCCGGGTGATTAATTGAACCTGATTTTTACGCTCTTGATCTGAATCATATCGCCTTTGCGTAAGAGGCGTTCTTCTTTGATGATGACATCGTTGAGGCGGGTGTTTGTCCACGAACGCTGGGGCACGATGTAATATCTATCTTTTTTGCTCACCACGTAGCACTGGGTTTTGCCGACCAGCCAGCCGGGAATGATCATGTCGCAGGAAGGGTCTTTGCCGAGTTTCACACTGCTCTTCCCGTCAAGAGAGAGCATGGTTGGCAAGGCGTTGCCTTCAAGTACGGTGAGTCGGTAAATCTCATTTGTGGAAGGAGATTTGGACTGGCTGGGTTGGGCTGCGACCTGTTGTCGGGGTGAACTGACAAAAACAGTTGCTTCGTCATCAATATCCATGGCCGTGGCGTAGGATGACGAAGCATGTTGTTCATTCGCTGCCGCCTGGATCAAGCGAAATTTCCCGATGAAAATAACGTCTTTTTCTGTTACCGGAACCTTGGAAACAATTTTTTTTCCATTTACGGTGGTGCCGTTGGTACTTTTCATATCTGCCAGATAATGGCGGCCATCGCGGAGTTCAATAGATGAGTGGTGTCTGGATATGGCGGTGTTGTCGATGACCACATCTGCATCGGGGCTGCGGCCAATAATGAGCTTACTGCCTTCATGGGTGGTAAAAGTGGTGATAACCCGGTCATTGAGCATAATGGTCCAATCTGATTTGGTGTAATCCTCAAGATTGATCGTTCCGTCCTGCATCATTGTCCTTTTCCGGGGGACTTCATTTTATTGTCAGTCGTTTGCCTGAATCTGCATGTGCAGAAAGATGACAAAGAGATGTTCTCTATGTCTGGCAAAACGTTTTTAAAAAACTATTTGTTACACTATATCAGAAAGTTGCATGAAATTAACTTGCCTGTTATGAACGTATCATATATCACATAAGGGTGTAATAAAAAAACGTTACACCTTTAGAATTTTTTTATAAATATTGTATAATTATAGTGGTACCTTAAGAGTTAGTGATGCGGGGGGATGGGTTGTTCGAATTATGGGTGGTTATAGAAACATATGACTGAGACCTCACCGCCGTCAAGCGGAAAACTTGCTGAAATATTTACAAAAATGAACATGGGCGAGCTCCCGGCCATGTCCCATAATGTCCAGGAGCTGATTTCCCTCACCCACAGCAGTCGCAGCGCCGCGTACGAGCTCTCCAAGGTTATCCTGAAAGATTATTCCCTCACCAATAAAGTTCTCCAGGTGGTCAACTCGGCCTATTACTCCCTCGGCCGTCCGGTTAATTCCATATCCAAGGCGGTCACTATTCTTGGTTTTGATGCTGTCCGTGATCTTGCCACTGCCATTGCCCTGTTTGAGGATTTTCTTAAAACCGGCGTTGAAAAAGAAGGGATCAGCAAGATACTGACCCGGTCTTTTTTAAGCGCCATGCAGGCCCGCGACCTGGCTGTCGAGAAAAACATCAATATCGTGCCCGAGGAGGCCTTTATCTGCGCTCTTCTCCATGATCTCGGCAAGATTATTGTCTGTATCTACCTGCCGGAAGTCTATCGGGAAATCGAACAGAAGGTGGCTGGCGGCATGGCCGAAGATTCAGCCACCCGGCAGGTGCTTGAGGATTTGACCTTTGACAGGATAGGGGCAGAGGTCGCCACTTTCAGAGTGTGGAGGCCTCCGAAGACATTTCCGAATCCATCCGATATGGGCTTTCCAAATTGAAGATTCGCAGCCGTCTGCGGGGCATTGAAGAGGCTATTAAGGATCCTGAGTCGGCCGCGAAAAAGAAGAAGAAAAAGGTTCAGGAGACGGAGTCAAAGGGTGATTCAGGCGAAAGGGGAAAAGAAACTGAGGAGGCAGAGGATGGTATTCAGGAGCTAGATGAGCTGCCGATCAGTCAGGATAAATCCATTAACGACTTTATCCATGATATTACCGAAACGCTCATGGGGCCATTCAACCTCAATGATTTTTATATCAATCTGTTGGAGGGTCTTTATCGGGGTATTGGCTTCGACAGGGTACTTCTCGCCGTGATCAGCGTGCAACCAACCCGCCGGGTGTTGGTCGGCCGGTTTGGTTTGGGCGATATTGACCCAGCCGGCATCGCTCGATTCGAGCACGATCTCGCCCCGAGTGGTTATATTATTCCCAAGGCTCTCAAAGCATGCAAGGACATGGCCATCCCTCCCAACACTCTGGACGCCTTTCCCGAAAGCCTTAAATTCTTTGTGAAAGACCGGACCGTGTATCTTTTCCCGATCTGCCTTGATGATAAGCCCATCGGTATGATATATCTTGATCGAAAAAAGGGCAGGCCGAAACTTGATTCAAACCGGATTAAGGCGACCCGATTGTTCCGAGATTTCGCGGTGATGGCGATCCGTAAACTCCGCAGCCGCAAGCAATAGCATCGCGTCGTTTTTCCATTTCTCAGCGCCCAGCAGGTCTGTTTTTTCGGTCTTACATCTTGTCGATTCGGACGATTTTATTTCTTAGCTCTTGTATCTTGGCGAAGAGGGGGTCTTTCTCGGAGAGGCCTTTAAGCGCCTGTTCGATGTGGTAGCGCGCTTGGAGACTTGATCCTTCATAATATTGATACAGAGCGAGATTGTAGTGTCCGAGAGCCTTGTTGCCAAGGGCGGCTCGGATTTTCCCGATTTCCTGATAGAGTTTTGCATAGGTTGGCATGCGTTCGGTTAGATTTTCATAGATGAGAACCGCTTGCGCCGGTTCCCCGGCCTGCTGTAAAGCTTTAGCCAGATAGTAAGCGTTATATGCCTCATCGGGGGCCTGTTTTTTTATTTCTTGGAAGATTTCCAGGGCTTTTTTCGTTTCTCCCGCCTCAAATTTTATTCTGCCGAGATCTGTTTTGAGGATGAGCTTATCTGGGAAACGGGTTATGACTTTTTGGAGAGACTCTTCAGCCTTCTGGTAATCACGATTTGCCAGATAGAATTGCGAGAGGCCGAAGAAAACCATGGGATCACTTTGGAGGATGCCTGGTTCCTCTGCCTTGTTTTTCA
This sequence comes from Deltaproteobacteria bacterium, assembly GCA_026388735.1. Lineage (GTDB taxonomy): Bacteria > Desulfobacterota > Desulfobulbia > Desulfobulbales > Desulfurivibrionaceae > Thiovibrio. The sequence continues at coordinate 24,762 of JAPLJG010000030.1, read as the reverse complement.
GAATCGGTAGAATCGACTGCGTGTCCCGGGTGAGAGCCTGCACCCGGTATTTGAACCGCTGGTAGGCGAATTCATCCTGAGTTTGGATTTTTCTCTGTTGATCCTGCTGGATAAGATCTTCTATGTAGCTGATCCTGTTTTCTGGCTCTGGATGGGTGACGAGATAGGTGGGAACCTGTTTTCTTTGATAACGGCTGACCCGGCGCATTTTTTTGAGCATGCTCACCATGTCCGCTGGGTCGCGCTTTTCTTCTCTCATCCATTTGTAGGACAAACGATCAGCTTCCTCTTCGTCTTCACGGCTGAATTTAAGGTTTGCGGTCATGCCACCAGCCATGGAGCCGGTAGCAACGGCCTGGCCAAGAGCCCCCCCTCCGCCGAGGAGCAGTCCTGCCAGCATCAGGGCGGTGGTGCCAGCATTGAGTTTGCCTGATTTGCTGATCCGATCCGCGATATGACGACTAGCGGCGTGGCCGATTTCGTGGGCGAGAACGCTGACCAGTTCTCCCTCGGTATCGCACAGATCAATGAGGCCTGAATGGATAAAAATCAGGCCGGAAGGGGCTGCGAAGGCATTGAATTCCTTGTTGTCGATGATGAAAAAATGATAATCAAAGAACTGTGGTCCGGCGAGCATAAGGGTCTGACGCCCGAGATTTGTTACATATTCGGTAAGATCTGGATCATCAAGCAGGGGAAATTCTTTGCGGATAATAGATAGGAGTTTTTCGCCGACCTCTCGCTCCTCGCCAACGCTGAAAGCTTGGGCCGGTGGCGGAGAAAAACTTGCCATGGGCAGATTGCCGAGCAAAAATACAACGCAGAGGATGTATGCGGTGAGGCGTTGGCAGGTTTTGTTATGATTCATGGAAAATATTTGGATAACCTACGATAGGGGAGTTCTTTGCTTCCATCTTCACGTAATTGTTTTAATATAATGATGATCGGTTATTTACGCCACCATTTGTTCTGCTCTTCCTTGCGGGGCAGGTCAACCATTGCAATCTCCAGATAATCTTGTATAGAGAGCCATATGCTGAAGGAACTCATCATCACCAATCTTGCCCTCATCGAGAAACTGCATGTTTCTTTTGCCGAGGGGCTCACGGTTCTTACCGGAGAGACCGGGGCTGGGAAATCCATCATCTTGCAGGCCATTCATCTGCTGGGGGGCGGAAAGGCTGCTGCCACCTGGATCAGAGGCGGGGCGGAGACGGCAACGGTTGAGGCCCTTTTTGAACTTGATCCCCAACATGGACTCATCCTGGAAAAACTGGCGGAAATGGGATGTGAAGCAGAGGCCGAGCTGGTGGTCAAGCGGGTTATTTCCCTGAAAGGTTCCAGCCGGTATTTCATGAACGGCAGTCTGGCCACGGCCAAGGCGGTGGGCGAGGTGATGGAAAATCTGCTCAGCGTTGCCAGTCAGCACGATCACCAGCAACTGTTGCAGCCCCGCAGCCATCTTGATTGCATTGATGCGGTCGGCGGTCTCTGGCCGCAGCGGCTCATCGTTTCCCAGTGCTATGACAAGTGGCGGGAATCCAAGGAATTATACCAGGCGCTTGTGGCCAAGGAGCGGGACAAGGAGCAGCGTCGTGATTTTCTCTCCTTTCAGGCCAGGGAGATCGAGGAGGCTGCACCCAGCCCAGGGGAAGACGTGGCCCTGGTTTTTGAGCGTGACAAGCTGCGGGCCTCCGATGACTTGATCGGCCTTGGGAAAAAAAGTTGGCATCTTTTGGCGGAGGCGGTCAATACCCCGCTTTCTCTGGTGCGCAAAAATCTGGTCCAGATGGCCGCTTTCGATCCCAGCCTGGCGGGGCTTGCCGAAGAGGTGGCCGGGAATTGCTTTCAGCTGGAAGACCATGTTCAAGCAATCCGCAATTACGTGGAGACCCTTGCCAGTGATCCGGCGCGTCTCGATGTGGTGACGGCGCGTCTTGATCTGTTGCAGCGGCTCAAAAGAAAATATGGCGGGGAGCTTGACGCGGTCATTGCCTTTGGCCAGGAGGCGAAGCAGGAGCTTGCCGAAATCGAGGCGCTGGATGAGCGGCTGGCCTCCCTAGAGAAAGAAGTGCATCAAAGCGAAGTTGCTCTGGGCGAGGCGGCGGCCTTGCTTTCCAAGGCCCGTCTGGCCGCGGCTCAGGAGCTGGTCGCCAAGATTCGTGCATCGCTGACCTCTCTCTGTTTTGAGCAGGCGGTTTTTGAGATATGTTTTAAGGGGGAGCCGGGCCAGGAACTGGGGGCCATCTCCAGACTTGGTTGGGATCGTCCGGAATTCATGTTTTCCGCCAATCAGGGCGAGGAGCCAAAATCCCTGGCCAAGGTTGCCTCGGGCGGCGAGCTGTCGCGGTTGATGCTGGCCTTAAAAACACTCCTGGCCGAGAAGGATCAGGTGGATACGGTTATTTTTGATGAGATCGATGCCGGGATCAGCGGCAAAGCGGCCGAGGCGGTGGCCAGGAAGATCCGGGAGCTGGCCGGGCATCACCAGGTTTTTTGCATCACCCATCTCCCGCAGATTGCCTGCCTGGCTGATGAGCATTTTTTGGTGCAAAAATCCGTGGTCGATGCTCGCACCCAAACCGCTATTATCCCGCTGTCCGTCGAAAAACGAGAGCAGGAACTTGCCCGGATGCTGGATGGAGATTCGGTCAGCGAACAGACCCTGGCCTATGTGCGCACGCTCATGGAGCGCAAGGCAGCCTTATGACCCGTGCTCTGGCTCTTTTTTCCGGCGGGCTGGACAGTATTCTTGCCTGTCGGGTGGTGGCGGCGCAGGGGATTGCGGTGCAGGCGGTCAAGTTTGTTACTCCCTTTTTCGGCTATGAACTCCTGGCCCGAGAGCAGGAATATGCCCAGATGGTCAGGGATAGTTACGGTATTGAAGTTGTTCTTCGGGATGTGAGCGAGTCCTACTTTACCATGCTGCGTAATCCTCCCCATGGCTACGGCAAGAATTTCAACCCCTGCATCGATTGCAAGATCCTCCTGCTCCGGGCGGCAAAAATGCTGATGCCGGAATTCTCCGCCTCTTTTCTGATTACCGGCGAGGTGATCGGGCAACGGCCAATGTCCCAGCGCCGTGATACCCTGCGGATTATTGAACGGGACAGCGGCTGTACTGGCATTCTCCTGCGGCCATTGTGCGCCAAAACACAGGAGCCGACTTTTGCTGAGCGAGAGGGGGTGGTGGATCGGGAGCTTCTCCTTGATTTCAACGGCAGGGGGAGGCAGCCCCAGATACAGCTGGCCGAACAATTTGGCATCAAGGACTATCCTCGCCCTGCTGGAGGCTGTGTCCTTACCGAACCGGACCAAGCAAAAAGGATCGCCTGGTATTATTCCCATTATCCCCAGGTCAGGCTTAATGATATTCGGTTGCTCCTCTTTGGCCGTCATTTCCAGCTGCCCCATGGCGGCTGGCTTGTCCTGGGGCGTGATGAAGCGGAGAATGTCCGGCTTGAGGCGCTGCATGATCCGGGTGATTTTCTGGTGCACATGCCGGAGCGGTCCGGGCCAATGGGGGTTTTGCATTCTGGGCACCCGGATGATTTTGCTGCGGCAGCCGGGCTGGTGGTGCGCTTCGGGAAAAAAACGGTTGGGGAGTCAGCTGCGGCAACGGTGCTGTTTGCCTCTGGGGGAGAAGAGCGCCGTCTGGTAGCGGAGCCTCTTGCTGATGAACTTTTTCAGGGGTGGGCTCTGTAAGCGGAGGGGCTTCAGGGCAGGCCGTACTTGTGCATTTTGCTGAGTAGGGTTTTGCGGGTGATGTTCAGGCGACGGGATGCTTCACTTTTGTTGCCCCCCGTTTCCGTCAGGATGTTTTTGATGACGATCTTTTCCGCCTCTTCAAGTGAGCCAGGGGGAGTAACGGCAGAGGCAAGTGAGTCCTCGTTTTTCGTGGAAAAACGCCGCACCGGGATGGGCAGAGACTCCTCATCGAGGTAGTCGCCACGCATGAGGATGATGCCGCGCTCAATGGCGTTTTCAAGTTCCCGCACGTTTCCGGGCCAGGGGTAGTTGAGCAGCAGAGCCATGCAGCGTGGGGTAATACCTGAGACCTGCCGGTTGTTTTTCTTGGCAAATTTTTCCACAAAGTATTCTGCTAGGGCCGGGATATCCTCTTTGCGATCCTTGAGTGGGGGGACGTGCAAGGGCACTACGTTGAGTCTGTAGTACAAATCCTCCCGGAAAGTGCCTTGGGCTACCTCTTCCTCAAGTTTACGGTTGCTGGCCGCCAGGACGCGCACGTCAACGGCAAGGGTATCCTGCCCGCCAACCCGTTGGACCTCATGTTCCTGCAAGACTCGAAGGAGTTTTGCCTGCATGCCCGGTGAGGTTTCGCTTATTTCATCAAGGAAGATGGTGCCGCCATTGGCCTGGACGAATCTTCCCTCCCGCCGCCGGTCAGCCCCGGTAAAGGCGCCTTTTTCATGGCCGAACAGTTCCGATTCCAGGAGATTCTCAACTAGGGCCGCACAGTTGACCTTGACAAAGGGGCCATTTTTTCGAGCGCTATTGTGGTGCAGGGCTGCGGCGATCAATTCCTTGCCCGTGCCCGATTCTCCTGAGATAAGAACGGTTGCCTCGGTTGGCGCGACATAGGACACCATTTCCATAAGTTCACGCATCGGCCCTGAGCTGCCGATAATTCCCATGGCGTTCATGGCCGGGGCTTTATTGGTGCGGGGGGAATCCTTGTTTTCTTGAACTTGCCGGTGCTCCAAGGCATGGGTCAGGGTGAGTTTGAGTCGGTCGAAATCAAGGGGTTTGGTCAGGTAGTCGTGGGCTCCGATCTTGATGGCCTCAACGGCGGCATTCACCGAAGAGTAGGCGGTCATGATGACCACGGGAATGGCTGGATTGTATGCGTGAATCTGCCGCAGGGCTTCAATGCCGTCCAGCTTGGTCATGCGGACATCCATGAGGATGGCATCAAAAGGCGTGCTGTGGACAGCCTCGATGGCGGTTGTTCCGTCATCTGCCTCTTCTATCTGCCAGCCCCATTGCTTCAGCATGGTTTTCAGCATGATGCGATGGGTTTTGTCATCATCGACGACAAGAATGGAAATTGGGCGGTTTTTTTTCATTGCTGCCAGCAGGCCTGGGGTAAAATTTTAGATATTTTGCCGTTTGGTGTACGGGAAGGGCTTGACACTTTTGGGTAAAGTTGATAGATGCAGAACATCGTTTAAAATACGAAAAATATCGTTATCCTGCAAGGTATAACGCCAACGTAGCTCAGTTGGTAGAGCAACTGATTCGTAATCAGTAGGTCAGCGGTTCGACTCCGCTCGTTGGCTCCAGTGTGGCAAGGGTTTCCGGTCGATTCGGAAACCCTTTTTTTGACGAAAAGTGTCTACGAAGTGTCTACGCTTTCTGGGGGGTGTCTACGGCCAAAAACCCCCTCCTTTTTCCTGCCACGACTTGCACTCCACGCACAGCTCACACCCTGGCTCTGCCTGGCGGCGTTTTTCCGGGATCTCGGCGCCGCACTCCAGGCAATGGGTGAGGGAGATAAGGCTGCGCTTGTGCATATTCCTGGCGGCCAGGGATATCCCGTTTATCCGCTCCAGTGATTCATACTTAGAGGCCAGATCGGCTTCATCAGTCATCGTCTGTTCCCTCTTCGTCGCCGCAAGGCTGGCCCCATTTGTTTTTCTTCATGCCGTAGGACTCCCCGTGTCCAGGGCATTTCCCAACCGCTTATATCCCTGGTGGAGTTTTCTCCAGGCCATAATCAAGCGCCACTTTCGCAGCATCTTGATTCCCACCGTCATGTCCGCGTGGGCATGCATGACTGCGTCGCGGAGGTGGTCTGGCTGGGGGATATTGAGGGTGGTCATTTGACCCTCACTGCCTCGGCGTCGGCCCGGCAGGATATATAGGCGTTGTTGATCGTGTCCGCCTCTACCGTGAGGCGCTGAAGTAATCGGCTAAGGTCTGCTGAAAGTAACCCACCGGCATCGGCTCCGTTATCTGGACGATTGCCGGGACCGGCTGGAGCTGTACCGCTGGAGCCACTACCACTGCCCCCACATCCTGGATCTGCGTGGGGGTCGAGCAGCCTGCCATTAACAGCAAGATCACGCAGGCGAGCAGTGAGGCTTGCCACCCTTGATTTATTGTCTGCATCTTTTACCTCCTGGTGATTTTTAAAATCCTGCAAGGCCCGCTCGGTCGCCACCACCCGGGCGGTCTCCTTGGCTAAAGTGGTGGCGGCTTCTTTTTTTTGGGTGTCGATCTTCAAATTACACGCTGCTGTCGCCCTGTCTTCACCGATCCCCTGCTGGTGATTGGCCCAGGCAAAATATCCACCGATTAAGGCTACGGCCAAAATCACCCCAGCGCCAACCTTTACTTGCCATGGTAAAAAATCCATCTCAGACCTCCCCAAACCACGTCGCGTAGTGCTCACGACGAAACCCCAAGATGTTCCGGGGGTATTCCCGATTGATCTCGAAAAAGCTCTTACCGTACCCCCTCGCCGCGGTCTTGGCCTTCAAGGAGGTGCGCTCTACATTGCCGAACCATACATTGGGATCACAGCCCTTCGTGGCCGCACACAGGCGACGATCCGAGAGCAGGCCACCCAACCCCCCGTTGTAGGCGACCAACGCCATAGCAAGCCTCTCGAGGGGATTCTCAACGAAGGAAAGCCGGTGGTAATTTCCTCGGTCGGTCAGAATCAAAGTGCGGAGTTGATACCGCGCGTTGAATCGGTCTTCCCATCGCCAGTCCCTCATTGAAACAGGCTGGTGACGGTGATTTGCCCCAGGCCAAACCCATACTCACGGTCTGTCTTTAGTTCAGTATGCGGGTTCCAGCATTTTTTGCTGGTCAGCGCGGGGCACGTCTCCTGCTCGATTTGCCCGGCCAGGTTCGATACGCCAGGAACATCCGGCCATGCGCTGGTTGCTTCTGCCCGGAGAACTGGCAGGTGTTGCAGGGATGCCGGGGGAGGTTCGGCATGAGCGGTCATGGCAAAGGCCAAAAATAGTATCCCAGTGAGCAGGGCCATGGCAGCCCAGACTATCGCAGAGCCAACATTACCTTCTCGGGCCTCTTTCAAAAGAGCGCGGCTATCTCCAGGCATCAATGCCTTACGCATAAGGTATACAGGCAGACCGAGCACCAGCCCCCAGAATAGAAGTTGAAGCCTTAAATGGGTCTCTTCTCCTTGGGAGGGGCCTTTTTCTGTGAAATAGAACCATGCAACAACGGCGACGGATCCACCCCACAAGACATATGGGCGGTGCTCTTTCAAGATGTGCTTCAGGTATTGTTTGACATTATTTCTCATGGTCAGCCCCCCAACTTGACTTTGACGCCAGCAACTAGGGCGGCAATAACCATCCCGGCCACGGCGATCGCAAAAGCGATGAAGCTCTTGTCCGCTGCTTTTCTTAGGGCATCGCCAAAGCGGAGCGATTTTCTGAATTCTTCCACCGCTGCGGGGTCGTCCACATTCACGCCCAGAATGGCGAAAACATCCTTGACCGCACTCTTTGCCGCACCTCGGGCAGCGGGGCAGTTGTCGGCATCTTCTTTGTTTTTGCAATCAGCCATTTTCATCATCCCCCAAGCGGTTTTCCTTGCTATTCCCCATCCTCAACCACAAACCCACCCCGTCCCATTGTAGAACACCGGGGTAACAACCGCACCGCCCCCGACCACTGCGGCGAGATACGCCGGGGTGGTCGCATCCGTCACATAGGCCCGCATGCCTGCCGTGCCAGCAGGCAACGTGGCCACGGTGTACCCGCCCGTTTTCACCGTGGCGGTCGCGGCCAGGGAATTCACGGCAAAATCCTGCCCCGATGCTCCAGCCAGTGCGGCTTTCCCGGCCAAGTCCGTATTGTCGGCCACCGTCCCATCCCGATCCTGGAAGGTATAGGTTCTGGCTGCGGTATTGGCGTTGGTGAAAAATGAGGTAAAGGTGTTGAGCGCATTTTTGAAATTTATTTTGAACAGCGTCAGCCCAACAACCCCGCCGCTGGTGTCCTTCAGGAGAGCGTCAACGGAACTCAAGATGTTGGTTCCGTCACAGGACAGATCCACCGGAACGCCAACCGGGATAGTCACCCCTGTTCCAGCCGGGGTCTTTACGGTCACAGTAAACGCGCCCGTGGTGTTATTGATTACCTGAGCGTGACCCACCACCGGAGGGACTATTACAGCGATATTGGCCGTAATGGCCCCAGTAAACTCTATTCTTTCGGTTTGCCTTACCGGTGTCGAGAGCACGATATTTGCGGCGCCGGCAATACTGAGGGAAACCTGACTGTCGCTGCCTGCGGGGTTGACCCGATAATCCGTGTAGCTGGATATGGTGGTGGCTGCGGTTACAACCTGATACAGGGAAATTGGAGCGACAAATGCCGGTCCCAACCCTTTGCCTATCTGCAATGCTACCGCACCGCCGCTTGTTACCCGCGCCAGAGTTCCGCCGCTGGTCCTGGCGGTGAGCCCAACGCTTGATAGCGATAGGGTGATGGTGGTTGCCGTCACGGCGGTGACCAGGGCAAACGATTTGTTGAGCTCCACAGTCCCAACCAGGCCGTCTATCCACAACACATCCCCGACGCCATATGGATGCGAAGCCACGGTGACCACGCAGGGGTTGGCCAAGGTCAGACCGGTTATCGCCGTGGTCGTGGTGGAAACTAACCCGGCCTCTATCTGCTGGGTGCGCGAGGCAACCAGGGAAAGCGTTCCATTTGCCACGGCAGTCGGTGTCCCGGCAATGGGCAGCGTCCCGCCGTAATATCCCCAGGTCAACCCGCTGGTGGTGGACTGCCGCCGTCCTAAAAGAGTCGCCGGGCTGGCCGCGTCAAACAGGGCGTTTGCCGTGATCTCCTTACCGGCCTGGGATTGGACCAACAGGTCAAGGTTGCTGGTGCTCGATGCCATGGTTTACCTCGTGATGGATGTTTGCAAGTAATAACCCCGGCCCACGGTGGCGCTTTTTTGATAAATCCGCAGGTACAGCGTGGCTTGATTGGCCCCGAAATCCGTTACCTGCTGGGCGCTGGTGTAGGTCGCCGCCGGGGTGGTCACCGAAATCGTGCGCTTCACTGTGGTGTAGGCTGAGTCGTAAATCTCAACGTCATAGGCTTCTGTGGTCTCGCCCAGGGTGGCATCCACGAAATCGCGCCATTCTCCGCCCACCCGTGTCCGGCGCACCCATGTCAGGTTCCAGTCGTTCGCCGTGCGGTTTCCGTTGAGATACACCGGGCTCAGGCATTCCAGGTTCACGCCCTTGTAGGCAAAATTCCGGTCCTGGTCCGTGGTGATGTCTTTGCCCAGGGTGATGCCGCGATAGGTGCGGGACAGGCCGATGGCGTTGACATCCATGCCGATAAACTTGAGGCCGGTGCTATCGAGCAAAACAAGGTGGTCGCCCACTGCGTGCTGGCCGGTGGCCCATTCCGTGCCGAACCTTCCCCGGAGAAAATCAGATAGGATATAGGTGCCGTCCGCCTGCAACACGCAGTTTTGCGCGGCGATGATCTCCCACCGGCCATCAAGGCCGTAGGCAAAATGGTTTCCCCCGTTTAGCATGGCCCCTTCCGTGATGCTGGAGAGGGTGCCCTGGTATATCCGGGCCGCCAGAGTGGTGGACTTGTCGATCATGGTGCCGGGGTGCGCGGCAAGGGTGTTGGTGGCGAACCCCTGCCGTGCGCCCGGAGCGGAAACCCCCTGAATGGTGGTCCAGGTCAGCAGGTCTTGGGTGCGGATCAATGAGCCGCCCGGCCATCCGGCCAGAAATCCGCCCATGGCCAGGGGAAACCCGGCCAGATTATAGGCGTCTTGTAGGCAGGGGATATCCAACAGCTCATACACGGTGGAGCCAGCGGGGGAAAGCACTTGGCTGGTTGCCTGGCCGTTGCTGCCCACCGCCTGCGAGACATACACCGCCGGGTAGCTGTACTTGGCCGCGCACTCCAACCGCCCGTCCGGCAGGTAATGCACTGACACCAGCCGGAGGTTGTAGGTCATGTCATCCGTGGTGATGGTCAAAGAATCGCCCGGCTCCAGATTGTCATATACTGGCGGCAGCACAAACGACAGATCATACCGCTCCAGCCAGTAGAGATAGAGCAGGGCATCGGCTTTCTGCGCGGCCTCGGTGGCGGTCATGGCCAGGGGCAGGTCAACGCTGGTCACATTTATCGCATCGGTGTTGATCCGCTCGGCATACTGCTCGCCCACGTCATATTCCCGGCCCGTGTCGAAATGCTTGAGTGTGACCTTGCAGGGCAGGATAGAGTCCATTTCCCGGCTGTTTGTGACCCGCACGCCGGGCTTATCTCCGGATTTTCTCGCGTCCAACTGATCCCACGGGATGGTGACCACGGAGGCGGATCCGCGCTTTTTGAATTTGATCCTGTACCCCGATTGCACCACGTCAAACGGCCATGATGCCCGCAACGGCTCGATTGCCGCCCGGATCGAGCCGACAGAGGAAACCCGGTAGCCGGTGACGATGTCGGTGAGGTCTGTTACGTCGATGTCCCCGGTGGTAAGGAGCTTGCTGGACAGGCATTCCGTGCTGACGATTGAGCCAAGGGTCGGGGTGGTTGTAGTGAAGATATTGTCCGCGAAGAAAAAAGATTTAAAGGAACTAGTATCACAACAACTCACATAGGCGTAATGGCCGGATGCTGCAACCCCTCGAACATTTGATCCAGCTGACAACACAGCCACGGAAAAAGGGGCCAACGGATTAGAGATGTTGACCACCCAGAGGGAAGAGCCAGCAGCAACATATACATAGGACCCTGATATTGCTAAATCTCGGACATTGACGCCAGCGGACACCACAGCCACGGAAAAAGGTGCCAGCGGGTTAGAGATGTCGAACACCTGAAGGGTGGCAGATGTCCAGTTGCCCACATAGGCATAGGAACCTGATATTGCTACTGAGTAGGGAGAGGAGCCAGCGGACACCACAGCCACGGATACGGGGACGGCCGGGTTAGAGATGTCGAGTACCTGGAGTTTATTCGTATTAGAGCAGCACACATAGGCATAATTGCCTACAATAGTCATGCCTTCTGGATTACCGTTTGGATAAAATGTAGCCACATAATAAGGGGCCGCTGGGTTGGAAATATTGAGAACCCAAAAAACCCCACGGTAAGAACTGCACACATAGGCATAGTCGCCAGATATCACAATATATGATAAATCTATCCCAATTGTATAACTTGAGACCAACTGAGGGGAAGCAGGATTAGAAATATCAAACGTATACATCTTATTCGTATTAGAGCAGCACACGTAGGCATAGGAACCTGACATGTCTATACCGTAAGGAATCCCCCCCGGAAAGGCAAACGTAAAAACAGAAAAAGGCGCGGCAGGGTCGGAGATATTAAATACTTGAAGGCTAGAACCATTGATATTACATACATAAGCATAGTCCCCCGTTACTACAACACGGCCCGGATAAGTTCCCGGAGAGACCACTGTAGCTTGATTTGATAAAATATGAGTACTCCCCCCATTGGCAATCACCTCCACCTTGACCTGCGCCCCCATCAGCGAATTGCCGTAATCCTTGAGCGGGAAATTATGGAAAACAAGGTATGCCAACCCACGGTATGCGGGGGTACTGGCAATTCCCCGGTCCGCCTGAATGGTGGGGTCTGGCAGTTGGGTGTCAGAGCCGGGGTAAAAGCAAAACTGGCTGGTGGTCAGACCTGCGGAGATGGTGGCCGGCTCCAGGCTGGTGCCGTCATTTAGCCCCTCGCACAACCCCACGGCGAAGGTGGCGAAATACTCAAAGGTGGTGCTGGTCTGTGTTGCTCCGCCGCCGCCCTTGCCGCCGCTTGATTCCGTAGTGGTGGCCACCTCGGTCAGTTGATTGCCCTGTAACCAGATCACATTACCGAAGGTGGCGATTTTTCCGCGTACCCTGGGGATTGCCACCCCGTAGGAGCTGGTCTGCACGGTGAGGTCACTGAGGCGCGGGCCGACCATGTTGGAGTGTGGCCCTTTTGGCGGGTCAAGCGCCCCACCGAGAGCCATGCCAAGGGAAGCGCCATACATCGCCCCTGAGTAGACCTGTCCACCGGCATAAAAGCCGACAATGGCCCCGACAATCCCGCCAACTATCTGCCCTACGGAACTCATGGGGCCACCCCTGCAAAGCGGTAGACCCGGACGATCCGCCCCTCCCACACATCGTCAAGCCGATGCTCCACCACCTTTCGGTTGGCAAACAACGCGTGGATAATGGTCTCACCGGTGAAGATGCCGACATGCTGCGGGTCTCCCTCGAAACGCATCATCAGCACGTCACCGGGTTGCCGGTCGAACACCCGGACAAGGTACGGCTGGGCATCCGCCGCCGCCTCAAGCAGGCCCAGGCCAGGGGAGCGGCCATACCCCGGCGTCTCAATCGGCTCGAATCCAAGTTGATTGGCAACATGGCACACCACCCCAGCACAGTCCAGGGCCACGCCGCAGATGCGGCCTTGGTGCTGGAACGGGGTGTCGATGCACTCCCTGGCGTAGCCGATGATTTCGTCAGGGGTCATTTCGTGCCTATCTGCTCGTAGGTGGATTGGGTCGGGATAAAGGAAAAACCGCCAAAATTGGCTATGTTGTTGTACTTGGTCGTGCAGTCCTCCAGCCTCTTCCGGCAACCAGGGATCAGGGTGTAGGAGTCGCCCACCGCCACGGGGTAGTAAAACGGCTCGTAGGTCTCGATGGTGCCATCCAGGGCGTAACTCTTGATCTCAATGGGTTTCAGTCCGGAGTTTTGACCGCTGGTAAAAGCCACGGTGCCCAGGCCGAAATAATCAACCGCCTCGGTGCGGGCAGAGTCGCGGAAAATACTGTTGCTGGTAACGCCGGTGAGCACCCCATACGCCGGAGAGATAACGACCTTGCACCCGGCAAACTCCGTGCCGCCAAACTTCTTGGGGCAGGGCGCCGTGTAGGTTTTACCCACCGACTGGCCCAGGGCATCGCCCAGCATCATCAGTTGAATAGTGTACCGCCCGTCCATCAGCGTAGTCTTGCCGCAGATCGCCACGCCCAGCGGCTCCTCATCCACCACCGGCGCGGTCCAGGTGGTGGCGAAGGCATACACCCTGGCGTTGTCAAACACCCCGGCCTGGATCTTGTCCTGGGCAATCCCGGCAATGTCCGAAATGCCGGACAGGTCCAGCATGCCGGGGGCCATGTTCGCCTCGGAGGCAATGCCGCTGAACGAATACCCGCTGTCCGTGTGATAGGTCGTGCCGCCGATAACCAGATCATGCGGGTAATCGGTGAGGTACACCGGAGGCCCCCACTTCGGCACGATGCGGATGCAGTACACCCGGTATCGGTAATCGGCTACGGCTGGCTTCATGGGTTCAACAGCTCCACTAGATCAACGGATATCTCACGGGTAAACGGCAAGGATTGCAGCACGTCCACGGCCACGTCAAACCGTACCGGGATATCAAATTCACAGCCGCCTGTGACTACCTCCGCCGCTTGAGGAGTTGTTACCGCCGTGCCGCCGCTGGTCCAGACGGAAAAAGCGGTTGAATTTATGGCCACGGTGATGGTGGTGGAAGTGGTGGCGGTAATCAGTCCACGCAGAGCATTGATCTGCGTCATCCCGACAACGCCTGAGAAATAGACCGATTCCCCGACCAGAAAGGGGTGGGAGGTAAAGGACACCACTGCGGCAGCCGCCTTGCTAATCCCGGTGATTGTCGCAGATTTCGCCCCAAAGGTGATCTTGCCCGTGGTGGTGTCCACCGACCACATGCTTGCCGGGGCGTCAATCCCCCCAACCGCAGTTAAAACCGTGCCAGCCACTGGCTTGTAAATGATTCGCTTCGGATGTCCGATTGACAGAGCTGTTTTATCGGTGCCGTATTTTTTGAGCAGCTGGTACACCCCGGAGGACACCAGGGTCAGGGTCTGGTCCAGCGAGGTGGGCGCCGTGGTCAGCCCGTTGGTGGTAAAATCATCCAGGGCCTTGGCCCTAAACCCCGCATATTTTCCATAGGCCCGGTGGTAGAGATTCAGAATATCGGCGTAGAGCGTGGAGGTGGGCTTGACATAGGCGGTTTTGAATTTCCTGGTCGGATAGGGATGCACCAGCCTGCGGTATTCCGCGCCCCCGCTGGTGGTGGTGATATCCACCTCGTAGTCATCGGCATAGGTTGCCCCGAATTTGATGTCCACCGATATGCGCTCTTCCAGAAACATCAGGCAAACCTCTGGGCGCCGGACAGGACGGACAGGGCGGAGCGCGCCCCGGAAGCGGCGGCGCGGCGGACATCATCCGGGGTGCCGCTGGCGACGCTGACGTTGATGGTTATGTTTTGAGGATTCTGCTCGGCGGCGTTCTGGGCAACCTGCTTACGGGACAGCACCTGTTCCCCGCGCTGCAAAATGGCGGGGAACTCATCCGGGGCCAGGCCGGAATGCAAACGGGGGGCTTGGACAAACAAGGCCGGGGATACCGCCCGTTTCGGCCCCGAATCTCCAACCGTGCCGCCCAAATGATGCACCCCGGCAAACCACTCGGAAGCATCCGCATAGGCTCCGGCTCCTGCTTCCGCTGGATTTTGCGTGGCGGAAGACGTGCCGCCCAGGCCGAGGAACCCGGCCAACGAAGAAAAAAGTCCTCCGCCGCCCGCAGCCATGGGACCGGTGATATTCTGCCGCACCTGGATGCGGATAAAATCGTTGATGATGGAATCGGCCAGGGAGCTGAACGAGAGCTTGCCTGTGCGGACAAAGGTCACCATGGAATCTTCCATGCCTTTCATGACATCGGTGACCGCAGAGGTTATTTGGGCGCCCAGGTTCAGGGCCTCGCGGCCATACTCCTGCAACCCCTTGATTGCCCCGCCTTCCGCCGTCATATCCGCGATGATCTTTCTTTGGTCCAGGAGCTTTTCGTTGATTCCATCAATGGCGGCCTGCTCCTGCTGCCGGGCCAGAATTGCGGTGGGCTCGTTGCCGATGATGGAATCCTGGACAGACTGATGCGCGGCCAGCTCCTGCTGCAACAGGGAGATTCGCTTCTCCGCCGCTTCACCGGTGGTGATGGCGTAAAACTTCTCCGCCGCGTTGACCAGTTGCATCTGGGAAGAGATCTGGCCCAGCAGAATCTGCGCTTTTTCGCTGGCTGCTTTTTTGGCCGCGTCGCTGGCTTTTTTGGCGTCCATCTCTTCGGCGGCCCAAAAGGCCTTCTGGGCCTCGGCATTGCCAGCCATGGCCGCTTTGATCAAATTTTGGCGGGGGAGGCTCTCTTCGTCAAGTTTTGTGCGGATGGCGGCCGCCCCCACATAGTCGCCTGTCAGATCCAGGAGGGAGGCCTGGATTTCCTTGTATTCCCGCAGGAGTTTGTTGGCTGCCTCGGATGATTTTATCTGGGCCATCTCTTCGGTGGCCCAGAGGGCCTTCTGGGCCTCGGCATCTCCGGCACTGGCCTCGGTGATCAGCTTTTGCCGGGCAACGCTTTCTTCGTCAAGTTTTGTGCGGATTGCAGCTGCACCTACATAGTCTCCCGTCAGATCCAGGAGAGCGGCCTGCATTTCCTGGTAGCCGCGTTGGGTGTCAAAGGTCAACTTCTTGGTTTCTTCTCGACCCTGGGTTTTGGCAATGGTCAGTTTGCTCTCTGCCTCGGTGACCGCCTTTTGGGCCACCTCGACCTTGAGCAGCGCCTCGCTGTGGAATTTGGCGTTTTCGCTGTCGGCCTTTCCCTTGTCCGGCTTGAAGTCGGCAACATCGGCCTGGCGGTTGGCAAGTTCTTTTTGTTTGGCCGCCAGTTCCGAGGACAGTTCTTTTTCGGTGAGGGCGTGTTTCTCCGCCAGATAGGTTTTAAGATCGAGCAGGCCCCAACTGTATTCGTTCTTGTTGATCTCCAGCCGCTCCTGGGCGGAGGCCTTGACCACCGCTGCCCCTGCCTCCTGGGAGGCCTTCAGGTACTCCAGGTGTTTTTCGCGGGCGGCGCGGAGGCGGTTGGAATCTTCGGAGTCGAGGTCAAGTTTATTTTTGTTGTCCGGGGGATTTTTTGGCTTATCATTGCCTCCCCGCATCTTGGCCTCGAAATCAGCCAGCATTTTTTTACGGTCATCATGCCCAGCAGTAACGACATCCGTCCACTTCACCACCCCAGCATTGGCAAGCGCTGCCAGGCGGCTCATATCCTTTACCCAGTCGGCGATTAGCAGCCCCCCTGCTGCGATCGCCACCCCTGGTTTGCCATACATTATGGCGCCGAATACACCGCCTGCCTCAAACATCCACCCAGGGATGACGTCTAAAAGGGCTTTAACGGAGGTAACCGCGACATTTATGTCGTCGGAAAAAACATCAATACCAGATACCCCTGCCTGGATAAACGAATTCGATAGTTTAGTCAGAAACGGGATAAGAACTTCTCCGATCTGTTTCCCATATGCCTCGGAAACTAGATGCAATTCGTTCATCGACTTCTTGTAGGCCATTGTCCGGGCAATATCCTCCGGAGTGACGATCAAGTGCAGCTTATTGGCCAGTTCTTCTGCTTCGTGCAGCTCTTCCGGGGTCAGGCGCCGGATCTCCTGCACCTCTTTCCACTTCCTTCCATAGATCGTCATGGCAATAATATTTCTGTCAGTGTCACCCTCGGTTTCCAACAGTTTTTTATTGACGTTAGCCATGATCTCAGGAATAGACAACAACTGGCCATTCGCATCCTTTACCGCAATCCCAAACTGGTCGAATTTATCAGTGCCCTTGGAAAGAACCAAGGAGAGCTTCAGCGCGGCACCGACTGCGGATTCGTTTTCAATGCCCAGACCGTGCAGGGCAACCGCGAAAACAGAAGCCTGCTCCGAGGAAAGTCCGAGGTTGTTTGACAGAATTCTGGCCTCGTTATTCCAGTTGACCGCATCGTCGACCAGGTGCTTTAACCCGGCTCCGGCGGCAAGCGCGATGGCTACCGTGGAGATATTCGAAAGAGCGCCGTGAACCCCATCAAGGGCATTGGTAATATCCAATCCTGATTTCTGCGTTGACTGGTGAAAACTAGATAAGGCTACCTTTGCCTTTTCAAGTTCAGCCGCCAGCCGGTCGGCGTTCCCGCCGATTATGACCTTGATTTCTTTATTATCCGCCATGAGTCTTCTCCTGCATCTTCAGCGCGGCCTCGTAGGCCTCTGCGTCCCGCTGCTGCTCTGCTTCCTGCTCCCTTACCCCGAGGAAGGAAAGCACCCCCTCCCGGAAACGAACCTCCCGTTGCCGATAATCAAGGTACGGCTTGGCCTCGGCCAGGGTAACGGACCAGCGAATCTCACGGCCTTTTAGTGGACAACCTCCGGAGAGGGCGACGCAGACTGCTTCGGACCAGTCTGCGGTGGTAAGGCCCCGGCTATCATCTTGGCGACCTTCTCCAAAAGTGATCCCAGATCCGTCATGGACAAAAAATCTGCGATCACCTCCATGGCCTGGTCAAGACTCACTTCAAACAACTCCTTTTCCAACCCGTCCAGCTCCACTTCCTGCGGGCTTTTGCCATCGGGCAGCAGCACGCAGGCCAGGAGCCGGGGCAGCTTTTCCCCGAATGAGGAGATCAGCCCCAGGGGAGAGAGGTGCTGGTGGTATTGTTGCGCGTTGATGGGATAGGTCGTTTTCATGGGGCTCCTTAGACTGCCGACTGGGTGTTTTTGAGGATGACCTGTAGGGTGGAGGCCTCGGTGGAATCGTTGTAGTAGGCGATGATTCCGAGTTCCACCCACAGGCCACCTGGCTTGTCCACCACCGGGGTCTTGACGCTGTAGATCAGCTCCGGCAGCTTGAATTCAATGGACTCATTGCCCACGGTGCCCGCGCCGGTGCCCCGGTTGTACACCATCCGCAAGCTCGACTCGGTGCTGTTCAAGGCCTTGTTGTAGAGGACTACATCCTGGAACAAGGCCTTGATGGTGGCGGAGACCTTGACCAGCCCTTCGTTGATCGCTCCCCGTGTACCTCCTCCGGCGAGCAGGAAGGTATCTCCGTCCAGGTTGTTCTCAAAGCTCAGGCCGGATATGGCGGAGACAATGGCGATGGCGGTGCCGCCCTCTTCGATGGTGCCGAGGGCCAGGCCGTCAAAAGATGCCTTGCCGAGATCAATGGGTGTGGCAAACGGGGTGGTTCCCACGGTCTCCTTGGCGCCCATCAGGTCAAAGCTCATCTTCTGCGGGCCGGAGGAGGAAATATCCAGGCTCATTTTCCCAATTTTTTCCCCGTTGTATTTGAAATACTGGCCGATATCGGGGAACCCCTTTTCCGCCATGAATGAGGGCAGGCAGGTGCCGACCTTGAAGGTGTGCGTATAGGTCGTGGCCGGAGTGGTTACCTTTTTGAGGGTGCCGGTGCCCAGGGTGAAGGTGGCGCTGATCCCCACCGGGATGCGCAGGACAAAGATGTTTACCGAGGTGACGGCAATACACTTGCAGTACAGATTATTCAGGGCCGTTGGCGCGGTCAGCCCGGCAAGCTGGATCACATCGCCAATGGCGATGCCGTGCGCGGTGCAGGTCACGGTCATGATCTGGTTAATGGTGTCGATCACCGCCGTGGGTGTGGTCAGGGCCGTGCCTAAAATCTCGCCGGTGCCGCTGTTGGCCGTGGTGGCCACGCTGCCCAATACGCCGTAGAGAGGCAATCCATGCCCGGCCATCAATTCGGTGGTGAAGCCACCAGTCACATCGATGGTGCCACGGGTTGGGGCGGCGGCGTTGCGATTTCCCCGGATGATGGCAGAATCATTCAGGCCCAACGACTTACTGATGGATTCTGACTCGAAATAGATTTTTGTGGTTTGCGGAGTGGTGGGGTCAACAGCATAGGCCGCACCCTCCTGCTGGAATGCCAGATATGCGTTTGATCCTTTTGCCTGGGGCATGGTGGGTCTCCTTGCTAGTGTTCGTTACAGCGCACCGCGCTGGGTTCTGTAGGTTATCGTGGCGGCCAGGTGCGGCCAGAGAATTCTATCTCCGCCCTGGATCAGATGATCCGCCTGCCCGGTAATCTCAATGCTCTCCACCGATCCTGCCAGGGTGTAATTGGCCTGGATCGCAGCAGCGGCAGCGTTTAAAATATCCCACACCGCCTGGTAATCGAACTTTCCGGCCTTGATCGCACCGATCTTCACCGGCACTGTATGCTCCCACAGGCCGATGACCACACCAGCGTCGGTGGTCGAATCATCAATGGCGATCTGGAGCATCGCCCCGGCATCGTGTTCCGGCAGAGCCTCCCAGGGCAGATAGACCCGGTTGGACACCGCCGCCACACCTGCCTTGAGCAGGGTTTTAAGGGCTTCCAAAATTACCGGGCGCTGCGCTGGCATCAGAAATCCCTCGTAAGGTCAAGGTCCACGAACCCGACGCCATCCGGAGTTTTTCCGTAGGCCTGGTAGTTGACCCCGCCGATGGTCAGCACGGTGGAGTCCTTGGTGACCAGGGCGGCAAC
Source organism: Deltaproteobacteria bacterium (assembly GCA_026388735.1). Classification (GTDB taxonomy): domain Bacteria; phylum Desulfobacterota; class Desulfobulbia; order Desulfobulbales; family Desulfurivibrionaceae; genus Thiovibrio. The sequence continues at coordinate 5,298 of JAPLJG010000030.1, read as the reverse complement.
CGCTTCGGAGAGCAGCAGGGTAGGAGAATCGGTGATGATGGTTTCCCCGTTGCGGAAAACCGGCTTGCCAGGGTCGGCGAAGTCGCCGGTGTAATCCACCCCTCCGATGGTCACTGGTCCACCCATGGCGGAGAGCATGGCGGCGGTATCGGAGGTGGAGAATTTCATTTACTCGGCTACCTCGACCACATCCCAGCCTGCGGCCAGGTGGGCGTCAACACAGGTTGGATGCACTTCCAAGGTTTCCCCTTCCTTCGCCATGGCCACCAGGCCAGACTCTGCCGCTTCCTTCTCGGCTGCCTCTGCTGCTGCTTTTTCTGCCGCTTCTTTCTCGGCTGCCTCGGTTGCTGGATCTTTCGTATTATCTTTTGCCATGGTCAGTATCTCCTTGATAGACTTACGGGGCCGCCACTAACCCGGCTCCGTAAGTAAGGTTATTAGCCCAGCAGCAGGGCGATGTTTTCGGACTTCACCGCCTTAACGCCCCAGGCGATGCTGATGGCGATCTGGTTGGCCTGGTAGCCCTTATAGAGCGCGATCCGGAAGGGAAGGCCGGACACCGGGTCAATCATGATGTATTCGTCGGCGGCGATATCCCCCTCGCTCGGGAGCTTGGGGAGCCGGGCCAGCAGGTGGATGGCCGAGCGGTCAAAGGCCATATTGGCTGCGTAGCCATTGCCAATGGTCAGGGCATTGCCGGTGGGGATGGTCATGCGGGCGCCAGGGGCACCCAGGCTGATGGTGCCTGGAGCGGCAACGCCGGTTTTGACCACATACTTGTTGACGGCATCGGCGGCGAAGGTCGCGATGTCACCTGCCACCACCGTGCCACTGCCGGTGATCAGGGCGATATCGGCAACCCCTGGGGCGGTGGAGCCGTTGGTTACATAGGATGCACCAGTGCCCTTGGTGGTATTTTTGATGGCGGCGGACTCGCGGATCTTGCAGCCTGCGATATCCAGCAGAATTCCTTGGCGCTGAATATTGTCAGAGCCGGTGATCTGAGCCTGGGCCTGCTTACCGATGATCTTGGCCCCGGCAGCGGTGTTGATTACCAGCTGCAGGTCGGTGGTCGGTGCGCCGTTATCCTTGAGGATTCTCACGATCTCGGCAGCGTCGGAGAAGTCGCCTGCGGTGGCAAAGGGCGTGGTGCCTGCAGTGCCATAGGCGCGGGAGGCGCTAACGTACAGCCCAGCCAGGTCGGACTCCATCTCGTTGGTCAGGGTGCGGAAGGCCTGGGCGAATTTGTTGTTTTCAATCATCGTTCGCATGGTCGCGCCCATGGCAGTTTCATCTTCTCCGGACCAATAGAAGCGGACGGTACGGCTCTTGGTTATCCGCATGGTGCCTGCGCCGACAGTCTGGTCACCCAGGGCTGGCGGGGTTGCGCCGGGGGTGGTGTCCTCTGCGGCCATGGTCGGCACAACCGGATAGGTGATATCCTGGTTGAGAGCGGCCATTTCTGCCTTCGGGTTTAGGTAAACGGAGGGGATCATGCCGACCAGCTCGCGGCTGACGATGTCGGCGGAATCGTTGATGTACTGGATGAGTCCTGTGAGTGTATTTCCCATGGTAATTGCTCCTTAAATTTTGTTCTCAGTTTCCCGGGTCGTCACCGGTCTGTGATTTTAGTCGATGAGTTTGGTGCCAGCGGCAAGCGTTTGGCGTTGTGCGTCCGGGGTCAACGTGTTGAAGTCTGCCCGCTTCATGGTCTGGGGGCCGCCATTTCCACCATCGCCACTATCGGCTGCAGGCACCAGGGCGTTGCCCTCGGCAAGGATGTCGGCTTTTGCCCTCTCCCGCAGGGACTTCTCCGCACCGACCATGGCCATGGCCGCTTCCGCGCCGGTGGACTTGCCATCAAAGGCCAGTTGCTCGATGAGCGCCTCATGGCCGGGGATGATCTGGGCGCGGACATCGGAGATCCGTTGCCGCTCGCCTGCTGCCCCTTCCTGTTTGGCCGTGGCCAATGCTTCGCTTATCCCTGTCTGGGCCTCTGCCACGATGGCCGCGACCAGGTCAGGATGCTCCTCTTTCAAGGTTTTGATATCCATGCTGTGCTCCTTTTGGTTCGTTGCCAGGGCAACACCGGCCCCGCGCTTTTGCTGCTTTCCTGCGCGGGCCAATTCCCGCGCTTTGTTGATAGTCGCGGCCAGGGTGGAAACACCGTCCACCAGGCCAGCGTTGATTGCTTGAGAGCCGTGGAACACCCGGCCATCCGCCATGGCGGTCAGGACCTGGGCCACATCGGTGCCGCGCTGCTTGGCAACATCCTCCACGAAAACCGCGTAGACATGATCGATGGCCTCCTGGATCTGGGCCTTGCCTTCGTCGGTGAGTGGGCCATACTGGCTGGCGGCCCGCTTGTACTTGCCCGCCGTGATCTCAGTGGTCTTGATGCCCTGCTTTTCCTCGGCCTTGGAAACGTCCAGGTGCTTTGCCACCACGCCGATGGAGCCGACCATGGCCACCTCGGAAGAAATAAACACCTGGTCGGCAGCGCAGCCGATCCAGTAGGCGGCAGAGCACATCATTCCGTCGGTGCAGGCGAGGATAGGTTTGGTGCCCCGCGCATCATGGATAATCTGGGCCAGCTCCGGGGTGCCGTCCACCGTGCCGCCAGGGGAGTCGATGGCCAGGACAATGGCCTCCACGCTGCGGTCGGCCATGGCGGCCTGAAAATCACGGCCCACCAGCTCGGAGGACACCCCGCCGGAGATCTTGGAAAAGAGGTTCATCCGCTTGGCGATCACCCCGTCAATGGGCAATACGGCCACACCATCCTGCACCGTGTAGCCCTTGGGCTCCGAGGCAAAGTTGATGCCGGTGGAGGCGGAGAGGGAGTCCAGGTCGATCTTTTCCCCGCGCAGATGGCGGGCATAGATGGACTGCACCTCGGAGAGCATGTCCGGGGTGATGGCCCACGGGGCATTGATGATGTCAATCAGTCGCATTGTCTGTTCCCTCCAAGTCCGATCCGCCGGTATTGTCCGGGGGTGGGGCCGGGACTGTGGCCGGGAACCGCTCTACCGTTGGCCCGATTTTTCGCATGAACGTCACCTCTTTTTCTATTTGGGGCTGCTTGGCCTCCCAGTCTCCGCCGGTGAGGCGGGCGCATTCTTCCGAGCGGGTGGAGATTCCCAACTCAACCCGTGCCTTGGCTGCGTCGATTTCCTTCTTTGGATCAAGCTGGCTGGGTGCGTCACCGGTCCAGGAGGTGGAGAGCCAGGCGCGGCGGATGAGCGGGTCGGAGAAAAATCCTGGGGCCTTGAGCCTGCCGGTGGCAACGGCCTCGGTGATCACTGCCTCGTAGACTGGCTGGCAGAGTACGGTCACCAGCCAGTGGCGGCGGCGGTTGAAATAATCCCATGCCTCCTCCAGGGCGGCGCGGGCGGCGGAGTAGCTGGCGGTGAAATGCTTGATCAGCAACTCGAAGGGCAGCTCCAGGGCCACGCCGATCTGGCGCAGGATCGCCTGGACAAAGGGATCAAAGGCGGTGTTGGGGCGGCCAGGGTTGACGGTTTCCACCTTCTCCCCAGGCATCAACCCCACCACCGAGCCATAGCCAAGCTCCAGGCCGGTGGTGTCCACCTGTGTGGATGGGTCGCCGGTGGGGTTGGTCATGGTGGTGGACGGGCCGATGACCGGGTCGCCGGTTTCGTTGGTGACGAACACGGTCAGCATCCCGGAAACCACCGCAGCCATGACCTCGGCGTCGGTGTAGCGGCCCAGCTGCTTGATCAGCTCCACCACCGGGGCCAGGTATGGCACCCCTCGGGTCTGCCCTGGCCGGGCCTTGTCGAGCAGAAGCATGGCCAGGGGGGAACCGGTGTTCTTGCCAAAGGCGGGCAGGGTGGTCCAGGAAAAGTTCTTCGGATCGTAGACCCGGAAGTTGCCGGGGTGCTGGTTCAGCACCTGATAGGCAACAGGAGCGCCGGTATCATCTTTCTCCACTCCGCCGGAAAGGTGGGGGGTATCCGGCAGGTTGTCCTTGTTGCAGAGCCGGGCGGACTCGATGAGCTGGATTTTCAGGGAATAGGGAGAACCAGGACGCTTGAACCTTGGCAGGTTGACCAGGACATCGCCATCCTCCAGAACCTTGAGAAAGGCCAACCCCTGCAAGAGCGAAAAAGGCAGCTGGCGCTCGGAATCGATCTCCCTGGTCTCGGTGGCCAACCGGTACTCCCGCTCTGCGCTGCGCTCCCAGGTGTCGGCCTGTTCGTCGGTGAGGTTGAGCACCTCCCTGTCAAGCTGGGATTTTACCTTGAGGCCGGTGCCAACCACCTTGGTGACGTTGGTCTTGATGGCTCCCCCGGCAATGGCGTTGTTGCGTACCAGGTGCTGGGACTCCTGGCGCAGGATGCGCAGATCGCGGAGGATGGCGGAGTCGGCGTCCATCTCGCGGCGAGAGCCAGACTGATTGGCGCGGCGGGTGCGGTCGGCTCCGGTGTATCCGTAGCCGCCGGTGATGGCCATGCGAAGTCGGGATTGGAAACGGTCTGCCCCCAATGACGGGGAGAAAAAGTTGACCAACTGGTCGACGGCGGTGACAGGCACATCAATAGTTTTATTTCCGAGGGTGACGGTGCGGGCTAGGCTCATCGCGGGATCACCTCCCGGACTCGGAGGCCGCCGACGCGTGAAAGGCGGGTGACTCTGGCCTGCCAGATCTCAACGCCTTTTTGCACGGAGGCGAGGTCGGCGCGGGTCAGCTCCTTGCCGTTCATGACCACCCGCTGGCTCAGGAGGATGGACTCCTCGGCGGTGAGGTATTCGGTCAGGCGAGATTCAGCTTGTGCGAGGGTGATACCGGCCATTGACTTCTCCTGTGTCTATGGTCGATATTGTTGCAGGGTTGGGCGATATTAAAAAGGGGGCATTTGCCGGTATTTGCTGGCATTTGCACACAATGTTGTGGGTGAGTTAAAAAATACCACTAGATGTTGGGGGTGATGTCACTGGTGAGTGACTGGTTTTCCATTCTTAAACTGTACGGCGTATATTGGGTCCGACTCCTCTGCATTGGCCTTCGGCCACCACGAGCCATTTAATTCTTTTTTCCATATCAACGCGCATTTTCCTGGGTGTGTCAGCATCAACCAAACAGCGAGGATCGGAAGTGTTATCCAGCAGCAAGTTACAACAAAGATAAGTTTTAAGGGGCTGTCCTAGATAATGAAAATTATTTAGGATGGCCGGATGAGAAAAAGTAGACTGAGTAAAACCAAACAAGACCGACTGATCGAACACTTTGTTGCTGGGACAACAGCACGCACAACTGCGGTTCTGGTCGGGGTT
>JAPLJG010000101.1:12123-18490 GCA_026388735.1 Deltaproteobacteria bacterium | reverse complement strand
TTGGGGCAGGGAATCGATCCTCGCCTCGGTGTTTGCCGCGGAACCAAGGGGGGAACCATCATCGAAGGTCCCCCGCAGATACCACTCCCCGTCCCAACCGACCTTTTCGACCCGTTGCATCAGGGCAGATCTTTCTTTTTCATAGGTTTGGCTCAGCTCCGGCTGTTGCAGGAGGCTCGACAGTTCAGCCATTCCCTGCAGCAGCTCACAGAGGAACCAGGCGAGCCAGACGCTCTCCCCCTTACCCCCCGCGCCCACCAGGTTCATGCCGTCGTTCCAATCCCCGGTTCCCATCAGGGGAAGGCCATGGGGCCCGATGGTCAGGCCGTGACTGACCGCGCGCTTGCAGTGTTCAAAAAGAGGGGCGCGTTCAAAGGTGACCTCCGGGGTGGAGAAGACCTCGTATTGATCGTCTGCCAGGATGGGGGCGTTGAGGAATGGAATTTCCGCCTTGAGAATATCCGTATCCCCAGTGGTCCGGACATATTGCGCCACCACATACGGGAGCCAGAGCAGGTCGTCGGAGATCCGCGAGCGGATTCCGGCTCCGGCAGGCTCATGCCACCAATGCTGGACATCGCCCTCCTTGAATTGCCTACTGGCGGCAAGCAGGATCTGATCGCGGGCCAATTCGGGCCTGGAGTAGAGAAAGGCCATGACATCCTGCAACTGATCACGAAAACCAAAGGCCCCGCCTGATTGATAAAAAGCGGAGCGTCCCCAGAGGCGGCAGCTTAAGGACTGGTATTGCAGCCAACGGTTGATCAGCAGATCGGCGGCCAGTTCGGGGGTATGCACTTCAATGGTGCCGAGCAGCTCATCCCACCAGGCCTTGGTTTGGTCCAGCGCTTCCTCCAAGGCATTTTCCTCCTGAAAGCGGAGTACCAGTTGCCGGGCGTGGGCCAGGGAGTCGGCCTGGCCCAGCATGCAGGTGATCTCCCGTTGCTCGCCCGGCGATAATTCCAGGGTAACCCGGAGTGTTGCGCAGGGGTCCAGCCCCGCGCCGGTCCGTTGTGAGAGGTGGGTCAGTTCCATGGCGACCGGGTTAACCAAGGTGCGGTTTCGGCCGATGAAGGCGGTGCGGTCGCCGCCGTATGAGTCGGCCTGGGGAGTTATGGCCACAAAGGCAACCCGTTCCGGATACTCGGGATGGTAACGGTTTTGCCCCAGCACGGCCTGGGCCTCGTCATCCCAGTTGGTCATCACGTGCATCTGGGAGGTTTCCCGGTTCTCACCCAAGGTTAATTCCACATAATAGGTCAGCGAGAGCCTGCGCCTTCTGGAAGAACCATTGGTGAGCCGCAACCGCTGGAGTTTGATCGGCTCTCCCCCTTTCTCATCCACGGGAACGAAGACGGTCAGCTCCTGCTCGATTCCGTTACTGTTATGCTCGAAAACCGTATACCCCGCGCCGTGCCGGGCCCGATAGGCGGTCTCTTCACGGATCGGCGCCGCGGTTGGCGACCAAAATACACCGCTCTCCTCGTCGCGAAGGTATAGCGCTTCCGAGGCCGGGTCCAGAACCGGGTCGTTGGACCAGCCGGTCAGACGATTGCGTTGGCTGTTGCCATACCAGGTGAAGCCGGATCCGGTTTCGCTGACCATGGTGCCGAAGGTCGGGTTGGCGATGACATTCACCCAGGGGGCAGGGGTGTTGGTATTGGGGCCGAGATAGATCGCGTATTCACGGCCATCCGGGGTGAAGCCGCCCAGGCTGTTGAAGTAGTTCAGCTCCATGAAGGGCAGCGGAGCCGAGGGCTCCCGGACCGCGCGTTTTCGGCTCAGTTTTTCCAGCAAATCAGGGGCTTCCACCGGTGCCCGTAATTGCTGGGGCAGTGTGCCGCGTGCCGCTACCAGCATGACACTGGCTACGGTTTTGAGCAGCGTCAGGTCATTCTCCGGAATGAGTGCCGCATTGTGCAGAAAAATCCCGCCCGGTTGGTCTGTCCCGTTCATGAGAGAATTGGCCTGGATCAACCGTTCCAATCGTTCTTGGAGCGGACGCTCATAACTCCCGGGTTCCTCGTTGAGGATAACCAGATCTACCGACAAGCCGTGCATCCGCCAATAGGTATAGGCTTGAAGCATCTGACGGACCAGGCTGATATCCCGCGCCTCACCAATAGTGACTAGGGCGATGGGCAGGTCGCCCGAGATGCCGTATGGCCATAATCCCGCCTGACCTTTGCGATTCTCAGCGAGGTATTCGCCGGTAGCACGCAAGAGTAAGTTGGGAAACAGCAAGTGACTTGCCAGTTGTTGAAAACGGCGTGCTTCGTCAGGCTGGATTTGCAGCATCTGTAACTGTTGCTGGGACGAGACCCAGGCAAAATCCATGGCCCGGTTGATCTCCTGGGGTTCAGAGTATTTATCCATTAGCAACAGAACTTGCTGGCGGGTTGCCCCGGCGGCGAGTACCAGGGAAACTTGGGTGTGCTGGCCCGGTTGCAAGGTGAGACTCCGCCGCAGGCTTAAGCTCGGATCCAGAACAAAACCCTGACTGTTGCCGAGTTCTTGCATGGCTCCCATGGGTCTGGCAAGGGGGTGACCACGACCGATAAACCGTTTCCGATCGGTTTCAAACTGCCAACCTTTTTCAGGCGGACTATCAGCTCCTGTGTGCTCAAAGGTCAAGCGATGGGCCACATACAGATGCCGTTCGTGCTTGCTGCGTGCTCGCCGATAGGCAAGGAGAACTTGCTGCTCGGGAAGTGCTTCGGTCTGGATGAACAGCTTGTTAAAGGCAGGATGTTGGCGATCAGCGCGGTGGGGCGCCATGGAGAGTTCAACGTAGCTGGTGAGATTAAGATGGCGGGCACGGGTTGTCCTGTTGATCAGGGTAATCCTGCGAATCTCCACATCATCTTCCGGCGATACGATCACCTCAGTTTCGGTATGCAGCCCGTTGTCGTCACGCCGGAACACGGCCCGATCAAGAGCAAAGTTGACCGAATACCCTGCCGGATTCCCATCGGCTGGTTGGTAGGTGCTGGACCAAACCCGATCCGGATCGGGCTCATGGATGTAACAGAAGGTTCCCCTTGTGTCAGAGGTCCTATCCGATCGCCAGCGGGTGAGTTCTTGGCCGCCCCACTGACTGTAGCCACCTCCGCTGTTGGTGACCATCACGCCATAGCGACCGTTGCTGAGCAGCAGGCTATGGGGAATGGCGGTGTGGGGTGTCACAAAAATACTTTCCGCCGGGGCAATCTGGTCCACACCTGGTAACGCGGGTTCGTTTTCCCGCGTCGAAGTCAGGTGCAATGAGGGAAGAATCGGGATTCGTTCTTGAAGGAGGACCTCAAAGGCGCGTACCCGGGGATCGCTATGAAAGCGGCGCGGAAACGGGTTGCCATGCAGGAAGTTGGTCAAAGCCAAAAACGCCATGCCCTGGTGATGGGCCATATACGCCTTGATTATTACCCCGCGCCTGCCAAGACGCTGCGGTTGGCGGCTGAAATCCATGGCCTCGTAATACCCATAATCCCCGAGCAGCCCCAGCCCCGCCAGTTGTTTTAGATTCTGTACTGTTTCCTTCGGTGCCAGGTTTAATGCCAGCAAGGTGGCATACGGAGCGATGACCAACTGTTCTTCTAGGCCGCGTTTCAAGCCGAGCAGCGGAACGCCGAAGGCCTTGTACTGATAGGTTTTGTTGAGGTCCATATTGCCAAATGCGGACTCGGAGATACCCCAGGGTACACGTCGTGAGCGACCATAAGCGATCTGAACCTGCACTGCTTCCCGGGCCGCCTTGTCCAAAAGAGAGTTGCTGTATGAGTGCTGAAACAAGAGCGGCATCAGGTATTCGAACATGGTCCCGGCCCAACTGAGCAGCACCCGCTGCCGGTCGATAGCACCGTAGAGGCGGCTCATGGAGAACCAGTGTTCCAGAGGGATATCTCCCCGGGCAATGGCGACGAAACTTCCGAATCGCGCCTCACTGGCCAAAAGATCGTACCGAGAAGCGTCCAAAACGTCGGTGGAAACATTAAAGCCGATGGCAAACAGTTTGCTTTCCCTGTCATAGAGAAATCGCATGTCCAACGCTTCGGACAACTTGCGAATATCCTCAATAAGACGTGTCGCCATTCCCTGGGTTTCTCCGGCTAACCATTGCGCGTTGGCGAAGGCCTCGATAATTCGGTCAAGCCAGGGGCCAAGGGGGATGCTGGTCTTGAGAGATTCCTCCCGAATCGCGCGAAGAATAATGATTGAGCCGATGCGGTCATGGGCAATGTCGTGTAGCGAAGGGGCTGTTAAAAGATCATGTTGGATGGCGAGCAAGGCCACCGAACCCAATGGGGCCATCTCCTCCGCTGTTTTTTCGGCGAGTATTTCGAGCCAGGTGAGATAGCGGTCGCTGTTCTGAACCCAGGCCGTAGCCTGTTGATCAAGTTCAGCGACCCATGGCGCGGCTTCAGCGGCAACGACCACAGATCGGACATTGATCTCCGTCCGCCTTTGCAGGCGCAGAAGATCGACAATACCGGAGGGTGGCGTCTTCCATTCAGCCAAGAGTTGGTTGAGTGTCTGGCGATACAGTCCGGCATTTTCTTCCAAGGTTGCTTCTTGTTTCAAAATTTCCCCGGTGTCGGCCAGTCCGGTAAAGGCCTTGCTATCCAGAAGGGGGGCATGGATTAATTCGTCAAGCCCTTGCTCCAGAGCCCACAAGGCACCCAGCAGATTGCCGCTGTCAACCGTGGAGACGTAACGGGGTTCGAGCGGGACCAGGGTCTGAATATCGTACCAGTTGAGAAGATGCCCTTGGTAGCGCTCCAGAGAGCCAATGGTTGTCATGGTATTGGTAAGCCTATCCAAGACCTGATTAATGGTCAGATAGCCGGAATCATAAGCTCCCAAGGCACTGGTCATCCAGAGGCCGATGTTGGTTGGGCTGGTTCGCATGGCCAGGCTGTTCTGATATGCAACCTGGTAGTTATCCGGGGGCAGCCATGAGGTGTCGGCATTAACAAAGGACGAGAAATAGCGCCAGGTTCGTCGAGCAACCTGTCTGAGGAAACGGCGGTCCTTCTCGGGCAACGGTTTTTCCCGACGTTGTTCAATGGGTCGCAGATTCAGGAGCCAACCAAACAACGGGGAGAAAAACCACAAAACGAGCCAGGGGGCGGCAACAGGCAGGCTGGTCGGCATGAAGCGCCAGATCGCCGCACCCACGATCATACTGAAGAGGCTCCCCAGAGCCAGGTTTGCAAGAAAGAGCGGTTGTCGACGGTCGGCGCGCCAATGGGTTGACTGGGCAACCCACTCCAACAAATTGCGATGGGAGATCATGCGGCGGTAGCAGGCCCGGATGATGGCATCCAGGGCCACTGCAGCTTGGTGCGGCAACAGCGCCCCATCAATAAAGGCCCGCAGCAGCTCATGCAACAGCTTCGACGGGGAGAAGTACATCAATCCCTTGTGGGTGGTAGCCATGGTGAAGGGCTGCGCCAAGGGGTGAAAGAGCAGTTGCATGCCGACCACCATTGTGGCGATTCCACCGATTTGCGGGGAGATAAACCAGGAGGCGGTCAACAGGAGCAGGCTCGTGATCGGCAGGAGGCTGCGGCGCAAATTGTCGAGAATCTTCCAACGGTTCAAGGGGGAAAGCAGATTCGGTCCCTGTTTGCCTGAAGCCTGGGGAACAAGCGGAAAAATCCACCCCGCTATCTGCCAATCACCGCGAATCCAGCGATGGGCCCGACTGCTGTAGCTCTGATACCCTTGAGGAAAATCATCATAAAGCTCAATGTCGCTGGCCAGACCCACCCGGACATGCGCCCCTTCGAGCAGGTCATGGCTCAGCACCCACTCTTCAGGGAACCGTCCGGAAAGCACCCGGCTGAAGGCGCGGACATCGTAGATCCCCTTACCGTGGTAAGATCCTTCCCCGCTTAAGTCCTGATAGATATCGGAAATTGCCTGGGTATAGGGGTCGATCCCCACTGCATCGCTGAAAAGTCGGCTGAAGACCGAGGCGTTCGTGCTGAGCAAGGTTGGGCTCACCCGCGGCTGGATGATGGTGTAGCCGTCTATAATCTTGCCCGTGGCATCGAAGCGGGGCTGATTGAGAGGGTGCGCCAGGGTCTCGATCAGCCTGCGGGCCGAGGCGTGCGGCAGCTGGGTGTCGCTGTCCAGGGTGATGATGAAACGGATGTCTGCCAGCTGATCCGGGTCGCCCACATATACCAAATTGGGAGCATTTTCTGGCCGCGTCCCGTCGATTAGGCAATTCAGTTCCTCCAGCTTGCCCCGTTTGCGTTCCCAACCGATGAATTTTTGCTCGGATTCGCACCAGGTGCGCTCCCGATGGAAGAGGAAAAAATGTTCGCCGCCATGGCGTGCATTAAGCTCTGCGAAGCACACG
>JAPLJG010000101.1:0-12109 GCA_026388735.1 Deltaproteobacteria bacterium | reverse complement strand
GATTGCGAGCAGTCCTTTGTCATCTTCACGGGAAAACGTGGTTGAGTCGGTGTAGTCTGAAAACAGGCTGAAAAAAAGATTGGCTTCCTTGTTGGCCAGGTAGCGAATCTCTAGTTTCTCCACCTCGTCCCGAATCGTCTCTGCATTCACCAGCATCATCGGCACGACTACCAAGGTGCGGAAGGCATCGGGAATCCCAGATTTCTCGAAGTCCATCTTGGGCAAAGTCCGGGGCGGCAAAAATCGCGTGATCAGATAATTGACCACCTCGATGGCCAGCTGGCTGACTGGAATCAGCAGGAGCAGTACCAGCCCTATACGGATGGCTCGCGATGGCCCGACCGCAACAAAGCCTGGCATCAGTCCAAAGACGATGAACAGAAAAATAAACAACGCAGAAAAGCCGCCTATGCCGGAGGCGTAAATGGCGGTGTGGTGGCGATAGATCCATTCCAGCAAACGGTAACGGAGCTTTTCACGGCAGGCCAGCAGTCGGGACAGCTCAGCTCGTCCTTTGCCGACCAGCCAGGTGCCGACGTAGTTGCGCTGCTCATCGTCTGTTGCTTCATGCCCTGCCTGCGTTGTCAGCATGATGACGCATTCGGCAATCTGTTTCTCGGGCTGTCCGGCAGCGCGGGCAAGATCTTCGATCGCCCGACGACAACGGTCGCGGGTTGCGAAATCCATTTGTGCATAGATCCCGGAGGGATCGTGGCGCAACACCTGCTCCACTTTGCTGAGTTGTTCGAAGATCTCCCGCCAGTCCAGCAGGGCAAGCTGACGCAGGCTGGTGAAGGCATTGCCGCTGGCCAACTGCTCCCTGGCCTGCCGGTTCTGTTCCCGCAGATTAAGGTCGTGCAGGGGGGTTTTGAGCGTGCGCTCAAGCCAGTTTTTGATCGGTGCCAATGCGGTGGCCTCGTCGTACAGCAAGCTTACCAATTGCGTGGCGAAATACGGGCTCGGATGCAACTCTGTGGTGGCGATTTCCTCCAGGATTGCAAAGAGTTGGTTGGCATCGCGGCGATTGGCGGCGATCAACCGGTTCGCCCAGAAGTCGGCCAACTGACGCTCGCGCAAATTAGTGAGGGCGGTGACAGCCAGATTCTGAATGCTTTCGATCAGCGCGATGCGCAGCATCTGGGGGGTGGCCCAGAGTTCGCCGATGGTCAGCGTGCGTACGGATTGGTAGGCCTCGATAAACGCCAGGATATTCTCCCGGTCAAGGCGCAGCTCTGTATGGGACACTAGATCCTTGGCCAGACCGTAGACGCACGGCAGTCCGCGGTAGGGATCAGAGGCAAGGGTGGGCAGTTGTTGGTAAAAACGTCGGGGAAGGTTCCGTATTACATCGCGGGTGTTCCCTTCCAGGATGTACTCGTTGTCAAGGATCCAATCGGCCACCGGCGTGGCTTTCTGTTCCAAGCGGCTCGCAGCAGCCAGGTCTGTACAGACCTGGCGGACCCATTGGCGGGATTGCTTGAGGCGTTTGAGCAGTTCACATCCGCGATGCGGCTTCAGGTCCATCTGCTGCTCTCGGGCATGACGCTGCGCATGCTCAATGACCTGGGCAGGGGAAAGCGGTGCCTTGTGTCCCCGCATCTCAACCCGCCGTTCGCATTTGCGATGCATGATGAACAGCGCCGGAGGAATATCACCGCTTTCCCGCAGCAAAGCCAACGGACGCGGCAACAATTCGACGGGTGCCTGGAGAATCAGAACGGATTCCCCGGATACGAGCCAGCGGGCGTGATCATGTATGATCCTTGACTCAACACCATGCCTGGAACGTTTTATCCCTAATAGCGCGGCTAAAACGCCGATTGTGACTGCTGCCGGAAACAAAATAAGGGTAAAAGGGTTGCCGCCCGGAAGCAAGCCTGACCGTTGCAGGACAAGGGATGCCACTGCGGCGATCCCGCCAAACAGGATAACAGCCAGGGTCACGCCGTAAATACGGAGCCTGTAGAAAGGATCCGTTATGTGAACATCTCCATTCGCCCCCTTATGCACCAAGGCAGTACGACGGAAGTTTTGTTTTGCCAGTTGCTGAAGGGCCTTGTGCGCTTCATCGTATTTTGCGAAGTAACCAATTAAAGTGCCAATGCTCACTGAGTCATCCTTTGTTCAATGTAGTATGAGGATTTCTGCCAAAGTGAATAATTTGCATGACTGGGAGGCCCAGCAAAGAAATGTGCGGGCTGCTTATAGGGCGTTGCAAAGTATTGACTGTTAAGCAATGTTGGCCAAGTTTCGTTTAATTTCGTCGAAATATCATTCAGATATGAAGATTTATGTTTTTAGTTTCTATGGTTACGGCGAGCCTTGTATTAGGCTTGGCCTGCGGCAAAGACACGCGTAAAAATTGAAACGATGTATTTTGGTGATGACGGGATATCCAGGGTTTATCTCCTTTGCAGGTATTCACCTAAGTTGCCGGAAGTTGATAGATTCTGGAGCTTAGCTGCAAACACGTCAAACTTCTTTTGCGGCAGCTTCTCCGGTGCTCGGCAGGGTGACAAAGGGATTTGCAATCGGCTAGGCATTGTTTTTGCTGTTGATATTGAGAAGCAGAATGTGTGCCAGGCGTGCTGTTGCCCGGATATCTCATCCTATCATGCTGAAATAATGTAAAATTAAGGGAATTCTGCGATGGAAAATAGATACTTTTGAGAATGAGTACAGCCTGACATGCCAGGAATTTCCTGATATGTCAGAACATTTCCGCGATATTGACATGCATGCAGAGCGAGTGAGCTACTTTCTCTGTGATACGGAGGATGGCCATGATTAAACTTGCTTTATATATTCGGACAGACGGGACAATTGTTTTTTACAAAATTCCAACAAGAGGAGATCTAATATGAAATGTTTTTTGATTGCAGTGGCTCTTGCAGCAACCACAGTCACCATCCCTGCACTCGCTGCCGATGTTGGCGTTTCGGTCAGCATAGGCCAACCCGGTTTCTATGGTCACCTTGACATCGGCGACTTTCCTCAGCCACGAGTGATCTACCGTCAGCCGATAATTGTTGAGCGGGGTGGGCGGAGGGACCGCCCACCGGTCTATTTGCGCGTCCCGCCGGGCCACGCCAAACATTGGAGCAAGCACTGCCGCGAATACAACGCCTGTGGCGAGCGGGTCTTCTTTGTAAATGACGACTGGTACGAACGCGAGTATGTCCCCCGGTATCAGGAACAACATCGTGATCGCGGGGACGACCGCCATGACGAAGGTAGAAATGATGATCATGGAAAACAAAAGAAAGAAGGCAAAGGTCACGGCCGAAATCGTTAACGCATTGGCGTACTGCCTGATTCTCCCACAATTTTGTGGAGTTTAGGGGTACGCCACTTTTTTATTGTGCCACCATGCCCAGCTCAAAATAAGTGGAACATTTATGGTTAGTTATCGATGCTTCCGTAGGCCCTGTTGAACTCGGAGATGAAGTTGCTCTGATCGTTCCCCTTCTGTGAGGTTGCCATGCCCCGTTCTCGTTTTTTTGTCCCCATAACTTTCTTTTTTTGGCTCGCCCTGATCTCTTGCTGCCTTGCTGCAGCAACCCCCTCCTTGGCAGGAGAAGAACCGGAGTTGCCGTGGACCATGCACGTCTATTTTGAAAATGATCTTTTCACCGGCACGGATCGCAACTACACCAACGGCGTCAAAATCTCCCTCATTTCTCCGGACCTTGTCAGCTTTGTGAAGAGCGGCAAGCTGCCGGAGTGGAGCCTGGAATACATCTATCGGCTGCCTTTTATCAACGATCCCGATCCGACCTTGAAGCACAAGGTGGAATTCTCCATTGGTCAGAACATGTACACCCCGGCTGAGATCTCCCGTAGCGATCTGATTGGTGACGACCGTCCCTATGCCGGTTGGACCTATGGTGCTGTGGCATTTCACACCAGAAGCAGCGAGAGGATGGATACCATTGAGCTACAGTTGGGCCTGGTGGGGCCGCAGTCATATGCCAAGGAAACGCAGAATGTGGTGCACGACCTTCGCGATCTACCGCGGGCAAACGGCTGGGAGCATCAGCTGAAAAATGAACCAGGGTTGGCCGCGATTTACGAACGCAAGTGGCAGATCGCCCCCTTTTTTAGCAGGGGCATTTTTGCCATGGATGCCATTAGCCATCTGGGTTGTTCCCTGGGCAATGTCGCCACCTATACCAATACCGGTTTTGAAACCAGACTGGGCTGGAACCTGCCCGACGATTTTGGGGTAAGCCTGATCCGACCGGCAGGCAACACAGGGTTTTCCGCACACCAGCAACCGGGCGGCTATTTCTTCGTCGCCTTCAACGGCCGTGCTGTTCTGCAAGATATTTTTCTGGACGGCAACACCTTTGCCGACAGCCACAGCATCAGCAAGAAACCGTTCGTTGCCGATCTCGGTGGCGGGGCGGCTCTCTATCTCAAACAGTTCAAGCTGACCTGGACCCAGGTGCTCCGCACCAAGGAATTCGACGGCCAACCGGACAATCATAGTTTCGGTTCTCTTGTCCTCTCCTTCTTTTTTTAGTCTTGTCCTTCACCGGAACGGTTTACAGTACACAGAGTTCGGTCATGCTCGAAAAAATATGTTTGATGATGTGCCCGTTAACCGTGCACAAATATTTGGCTTTTTGGGGATGCATTAGACCTTCGACCTTGATTTGTGCAAGGTGCGGCGGGAGTAACCACCGATTCGCCCCTGAAATTTGGTACCTGATGCACCGTGGTTCGGGACTGTTCATGCTTCCATGCCTCTATTTTGCAACGGCAGCCTGAGGCCGGCTAGCGCCGCCGTTTATTCCGTAAAGTCAATGAGTTTTGAGGAGATATCGGGATGTTTTTTGAGCGTTGAAAAAGGGCGCAAATCATACTTTTATGCTTCGGGAGCACTGGGTCTGAGGTTCGAATCCTCTCATCCCGACCAGTAATAGTAGCGGCTTGCGGGGAATTCCGTAAGCCGCTTTTTTTTGTTGCGATTTGTTCCTGGGGGTTGGGCGGGTGATTTTGTCAGTTTTTCTCCCGCCGTGGACTGAATTATCCGGGCCATGTCTTTTTCACCTCGCAGTCAATCCCGCCCTGGGCAAGGGTGATGCTGATGTTTTCCCCCAGTTGTACTTCTGCGTAGTTTCGAATGATATCTCCATTTTTCTGCTGGACAATACTGTAGCCACGACCAAGAACAGCCAAGGGACTTATGGCATGAAGAAGGGCCGCGTTTCTTGCGAATGCGGCTTGTTTGCGCTCCTGTTGGCGAGACATGGCTTGGATTAAACGCCTGCGCAGTTCGTGGATTCTTCTTCGTTGATATTCGAGGCGTTGTTCCGGGGTGTGGCTGGCAAGGATGTGACTGAGTCTGGCAAGGGCGAGCTGGCGCTGATGGATGGTGCGGGAAAAGGCGAATTGCAGGGAGGCCAGCGCATGGTCGGTTTTCAGGCGGAACTGGTCAAGCAGTGAGGTGGGGTCGCCCAGTATTTTTTTGTGGGCCTCAATGGTGCGGCGGAAAATTGCCAGCTGGTCCATAACCGTTCTTGTCAGCCGGGTGCTGAGGTTGTGCAGTTGGGCGTGCAGTTGGTCGCGGTTGGGCACAACCGCCTCGGCTGCGGCAGTCGGGGTTGGCGCCCGGAAGTCCGCGACCAGGTCGGCAATGGTAAAATCAACCTCATGGCCGATTGCCGAAACAACCGGGATGTGTGAATCGGCAATGGCGCGGGCGACCCGCTCCTCGTTAAAGGTCCACAGGTCTTCCAGGGAGCCCCCGCCACGGCAGAGAACGATCACGTCATTTTGTCCTCTTTCGTTACAGAGGGCTATGGCCTCAATGATGTCTTCCATGGCCCCAGCCCCTTGGACCCGGACCGGGAAAATCTCCACCGGGATCGCAGCGCATCTTTTTTCGGCCATGGCAAGAAAATCATGCACCGCCGCCCCGCTTGGCGAGGTGATGAGGGCAATTCTCTCTGGCAGTAGCGGCAGGGGGCGTTTCCGTTCTTCGGCAAAAAGACCTTCGTCTGCCAATTTGCGCTTGAGGAGATCGAAGGCAAGCTGCAACGCCCCTGCGCCTTTTGTCGCAAGAACATCCACAATGAGCTGGTATTCGCCGCGAGCTTCATACAGCGAGACCCGGCCACGGCAGACCACCTCCATGCCGTCTGTTGGGGTGCAGGCGAGATAGCGCTGCTGGGGCTTGAAAAGCACCGCTTTTATCTGGGCAGTTTCATCCTTGAGGGTGAAATAGAGGTGTCCTGAGTACGGGCAGCGCAGGTTTGATATCTCGCCCGCCACGGTGACAAACGGGAAGGAAACCTCAAGCACCCCCCGGATTGACTGGGTAAGTTCGCTGACTGTCTGGATTTGCTCGCTGATCATATTCACTACCTAGCATGACCGATATGGCAGGGACAAGTGTTTTGTGCTGTGGTTCTGTCCTGCCACATCATCGGCACATGGCTGGAGGTGGTGAACAGGGACTTAAAATGGCGGATGCTTTTTTTGGGCGGAAAAGGTATAGTGTCGGCAATTTTTGTTGTTTCAGGATAAAAAACGTAAGCAGCGTAACCGCGAGGGGCTGAGGCATGTCTGAGCAAAATACCTATTTTCAACAAGAGATACTGAACAAGCCTTTACAGAAACACGGATTGCTTGAAGAGCTCAACCTGCCTCCCAAGGCAATCCAGTTTATCCGGCGCAACAAGCGGAATATAATTATCGGCCTGTTGTGTTCTGCCTTGGCAATCCTGGGGTGGTCCTCTCTCAGCTACTATCTTGCCCGGCAAAATGATCGGGCCGCCGCCCTGTTGTCCGAGGCGGTCGGTCAGGGTGCGGCTGAACAACGCAAGGTGCTCCTGCAGAAGGTTCTTGCTGATTATGGGCGGACTGGCTCAGCCAAATGGGCAAAGGTTGAGATGGGGCATCTTGCCTTTGATGCGCAGCAGTATGATGAGGCCATCAAGGTATATCTGAGCGTTCGTGATGATCTTGCCAAGTCGAGTCCGGTTTTTCCCCTGGTGCAGCTGAATCTGGCCCAGGCCTATGAAAATAAAAATGCCCTGCCCGAGGCTCTTGCGGCCTACAAGGGTTTGGCGGAGATCAAGGGGTTTGCCGGGGAGTCCTATCTGGCCATGGGCAGAATTTATGAGTCGCAGAAGGCCGTACCCCAGGCAAAAGAGATGTATGGCAAGGTGCTGACCGAGGAAGGCGTTTCTCCTGCGCTCAAGGAAAAGGTGCAGGCCAAGTTGGACCGGTTATAAGTTGCGGGTTTCTGCGGCATTATCCGAAAAAGCCAGACACGGTACAGATTGAGCAATGGAGATCATCCGCACGCCTGCCGAGATGACGGCCTGGGCAAACCAGGTTCTTGCCGACGGGCAGACAATCGGTCTGGTGCCCACCATGGGGTTTTTTCATGCGGGGCATTTGTGCCTGATGCGCAAGGCCAGAGAGAAGGCCGACCGCACGGTGGTGAGCCTGTTTGTCAACCCGATTCAGTTTGGGGTCAACGAAGACTTGGCTCGGTATCCCCGGGATTTTTCGCGGGATTCCCAGCTTGCGGAGGCCGAAGGAGTGGATGTTCTTTTCGCCCCTGAGGCCCAGGCCATGTACCCGCCGGAGGCCAGCACTCGGGTGATTGTCTCCGGTGTGACGGAGGGCCTGTGCGGGGCGAGTCGTCCGGGCCATTTTGCCGGGGTCGCCACTGTAGTCGCCAAGCTTTTTCATATTATCAAACCGCATTGTGCTGTTTTTGGTAGAAAGGATTTTCAGCAGCTTACGGTACTGGAAAGAATGGTGGCGGATCTCAACTGGGATGTTGAGATCATCGGGCATCCCATTGTCCGGGAAGAGGACGGCTTGGCCATGAGTTCCCGGAATGTTTATCTTTCTGCTCAGGAACGGCAGACGGCTCTGTGTCTCTTTCGGGCCATTGGCCATGCGAGAAGACGGGTGCGAACCGGGCTTGTCGAGGCAAAGGTTTTGTTGTTGGAGGTGGAAGCGTTGTTGCAGCAGGAGGCTGTGACCATTGAGTATGTAAGTCTTGTTGATCAGGCGACCTTGCAGCCGCAAGCCGTGTTGCGGAAAGGCACGGTGTTGGCCATGGCCATACAGGTCGGGGCGACTCGCTTGATCGACAACGATAACCTTTTTGACGACTGAGAGAACGACAATGTTGCAATACATGTTAAAATCTAAGATTCACCGCGCCACGGTGATCGAGGCCGATCTCAACTATGAGGGGAGCCTTACGGTGGACAAGGATCTGATGGATGCCGTTGGCCTGTACCCCTATGAGCGGGTGAATATCTATAATATAAACAACGGCGAGCGCTTTGATACCTACCTGATCGAAGGAAAGCCCGGCACCGGGATGATTGGTTTAAACGGTGCGGCTGCACGCAAGGGGTTGCCCGGTGATCTGATTATCATTGTCAGCTATGCCTTATATGCCCCAGAGGAACTCGTCGGATACAAGCCACAGATCGTGGTGCTTGACAAGGGCAACCTGATCAAAAAGGTGATGCATGTCGAAGAGGCGCAACATCCGTATCGTGGATAGTTCTCCTCTTGGGTGCTGCTTTGTCGCGCCTTCCCTTGTCGTTTGTCTGGGTAATTTTTCCTTTGCTAAACGCTCATGATTCTTCTTGTCGTCGCTACAGAGATGGAAGCCTTGCCCTTGGCCGGGAAAACGACCGGCCAGCCCCATGCTCTTTTTGTCGCGGGTGTGGGCCCCCTTGAAACAGCGGTCCGACTCACCCGGCGGCTATGCGAGGGGAAAGGGGATATCTCTATGGTCCTTAATTTTGGTGTGGCCGGGGCTTATGTCGGTTCCGGGGCGGGCCTGCTCGATATTTGTCTGGCTGAGAGCGAGGTGATGGGCGATTTCGGGATTTGCTATGGAGAAAGCGTTGTCCCCTTTGACGGACAATTGGCTGGCAGATCCTTTTTTTCTTTGGATCAGCGGTATCTTTCCCAGGCCTGGGAAATCCTCGCAACGCAGGATTACGGCTGTAAAAAAGGCGTATTCGTTACGGTCAATGGAGCCACTGCCACGGCGAGGCGTGGTGCCATGTTGCGTGCGGCCCATAACGGCCTGTGCGAGAACATGGAGGGCGGGGCAGTGGTCAGGGTCTGCGCTGAATTTTCTGTTCCTTGTTTGGAAGTGCGCTGTGTCAGCAACATGGTGGAAGATCGCAACCTTGGGAACTGGCAGCTTGCCGCGGCCATGCACAAATGTGGGCAGGCTGTTTCCCTGCTCATCGAGAACATAGTCCCCATCTGAATCAGGCAGAAAATCCGTGCCATCTCTTGCAGAAAAAAACAGGCTTACCCTCGGTTTCTCTCCCTGCCCCAATGATACGTTTATCTTTAATGCCTTGGTGCATGCCCAGGCGTGCGACGAGTCTCTGGATTTTGGCGAGGCGATCCTTGCCGATGTCGAAACCCTGAATGAGTGGGCGCTTGCCGGGCGGCTTGATGTAACCAAGCTTTCGTTTCACGCCTTGGGGCATCTCCTTGATCAATATGTTTTGCTCATGGCCGGAAGTGCTCTTGGTCGCGGCTGCGGTCCTTTGCTGGTGGCACGGGGGGAATTTTCTCCAAGCGAGCTGCCCCGGCTGACCATTGCCATTCCTGGGGCCTACACCACGGCGGCTATGCTGTTGCGGATGTATTCCCCTGTTGCCCTGACGACCCGAGTGATGCGGTTTAATGAGATCATGCCAGCCATTGTGGCAGGCGAGGTCGATGCCGGAGTGATCATTCACGAGAGCCGTTTTACTTTTCAGGAGCATGGCCTGTTGATGCTTCAGGATTTGGGTGTCTGGTGGGAACAGGAGACCGGTTTCCCTATTCCCTTGGGCGGCATCGTGGCAAAACGGTCCTTGGGTAAGGAGAAAATTCAGGCCATTGACCGATGTATCCGTGCCAGCGTTGCTACCGCATTTGCCAGTCCGGGGGCGGGTATGCCCTATATCCGGCAACACGCCCAGGAGCTTGACGACAGGGTCATCAAGGAGCACATCGGGCTGTATGTGAATCCGTTTTCTCTTGATCTGGGAGAGGAAGGGGTTGCCGCAGTGCGGGAATTTCTGGAGCGAGGCAGACAGCTTGGGATTTTCCCCCGAGATTCTTCCGGTCTGTCTTTAACCAGTAAGGAATTATAACGCTTCGACCTGTCGGCAAACGATCCGGGTGATTTCCTCTTTTGTTACCCTCTTTCGGGCTTAAACCAGAAACGTGCTTGACAAGAAATATATTCAGAATATAATTCAAAATTCCCTGTTTTGTAAGGTTTTGGCCGGTGCGCCGCTGTGCCCGGGATATTTTTGGTATACAAGCCGATCTTTATCGGAAGACAAGTTGAATTTAAAGGTAAGGAATAGAGCATGAAACTCACAGGAGCACAGGCATTCCTCAAGTGTCTGGAAGAGCATGGCGTCGAGATTATCTTCGGCTATCCCGGCGGGGCACTCATCGATGTCTATGATGAGTTGATGAAAAACGATAAAATCCATCATGTTTTAACCCGGCATGAGCAGGCTGCAGTGCATGCCGCCGATGCCTACGGGCGGATCAAGGGAGAAGTAGGGGTTGCCCTGGTGACCTCCGGTCCTGGTGCCACCAATGCGGTTACCGGAATTGCCTCGGCCTATCTGGACTCCATCCCCCTCGTTGTTTTCACGGGGCAGGTGCCGACCAAACTGATTGGTAACGATGCCTTTCAGGAGGTTGATATTGTCGGGATTACCCGGCCGATCACTAAGCATAATTACTTGGTGAAAGATGCCGATGAGCTGGTTCCGATTATTCGGGAGGCTTTCCATCTGGCTAAGACCGGTCGTCCTGGCCCTGTGCTTATTGATATGCCCAAGGATGTTCTTGCCACCCGGATAAGCTATCCCGAGCTTAAACCCATCAGCATGCGGACATATAAGCCCACCTACGAGCCGCATCCCGGGCAGATAGAAAAGGCCTGCCAGGCAATGCTCAAGGCAAAAAAACCGGTAATCTACGCGGGTGGGGGCGTTATTCTCTCCGACTCCAACGAGGAGCTGACCGAACTTGCCAGAAAGCTTAACATCCCCGTCACCATGACCCTTATGGGGTTGGGCGGTTTCCCTGGGACGGACCCTCTGTCCATGGGCATGCTTGGCATGCACGGAACCTACTATGCCAATATGGCCGTGGCCAACTGTGACCTGTTGATCGCGGTGGGCGCTCGTTTTGATGACCGTGTTACCGGTCGGGTTGACGCTTTTGCCCCCCACGCAGAGATCATCCATATTGATATCGATCCTTCGTCTATCAGCAAGAACGTCCGGGTGGACATCCCCATCGTGGCCGACTGTAAGCATGCGCTTGACGCCATTAACGCTTGGTTTGGCCGGAGCAAGGAGTTCAACGCCGATGAGTGCGTGGAAAAAAACCGGCCCTGGCATGAGCAGATTCGGGAGTGGAAAAACAAGCATCCCCTGGGTTATATCGAAGAAACCGATATCATTAAGCCCCAGTTTGTTATTCAGAAGCTCAATGAATTGACCGGTGGCGATGCGATTATCACCACCGAGGTCGGCCAGCATCAGATGTGGACCGCCCAGTTCTACCATTTCAATAAGCCCCGCCAGTTTGCCACATCAGGTGGCCTTGGTGTTATGGGTTATGGCTTCCCTGCGGCCATCGGTGCCCAGATGGCCGCACCGGACAAGGTTGTTATCGACATTGCCGGTGATGGTTCTATCCAGATGAACATCCAAGAGCTGGCCACATGCAGACAGGAAAAATTGCCAGTTAAGGTTGCCATCTTGAATAATGGCTACCTGGGCATGGTTCGCCAGTGGCAGGAGCTGTTTTATAATAAGCAGTACTCCTCGACGGTTATGGAGGTTGTTCCGGATTTTGTCAAGGTGGCCGAGGCCTATGGCGCGGTTGGATTGCGGGCGCTCAAGCCCAGCGATGTCGAGCCGGTTATCAAGGAAGCATTGAAGACTAAGAATACTGTATTCATGGACTTTGTCATTGCCAGGGAAGAAGGTGTCTACCCCATGGTTCCAGCTGGTAAGGCCACAACAGAGATGTTGTTGGTTTAATAAGGATAGCCGCGATGAAACATACCATTTCCGTA
>JAPLJG010000065.1 GCA_026388735.1 Deltaproteobacteria bacterium | reverse complement strand
GTCTGCGTTTCTGGCAAATCGTCCAGCAAATTGCACGCCTGAACGGAATCACCAAGAAAATCAGCCCCCACGTGCTCCGCCACTCCTTTGCCACCCACCTGCTGGAACATGGCGCGGACCTCCGCTCCGTGCAGATGATGCTGGGCCATGC
The DNA here is from genome assembly GCA_026388735.1 of Deltaproteobacteria bacterium. Classification (GTDB taxonomy): domain Bacteria; phylum Desulfobacterota; class Desulfobulbia; order Desulfobulbales; family Desulfurivibrionaceae; genus Thiovibrio. Next base: position 6,921 of record JAPLJG010000065.1, on the reverse strand, counting down.
CGACATCGCCACCACCCAGATTTACACCCATGTGGACAGCAACCGGCTCAAGAGCGCCCACCAGAAATTCCACCCTCGAGGTTGATTTTCCAGGCCTCATCCGCCCCATCCATTGTCACCCCGCCCCCGATGGTCTATAGTTGAAAAAGGAAATGGGCACACACCCTGCGGAGGCCTTACCAGCTATGGAAGTCATCACCACCCATGTAAACGCCGATTTTGACGGGCTGGCCTCGATGATCGCCGCGCACAAGCTCTACCCCGAGGCGGTGCTTGCCTTTTCCGGCTCCCAAGAAAGAAACCTACGGGATTTCCTCGCCCAATCGGTGCAGTACCACTACACCTTTCAGCGGCTGAAAAACATCCCCCAGGACCAGATCCGCCGCCTCATCGTGGTGGACACCCGCCAGGCCTCGCGCATTGGCGATTTCAGCCAATGCCTGAATAACCCCGGCCTGGACATCCACCTGTACGACCACCATCCCGACACCCCCGAAGACCTGCACGGTTCCGTGGAGCAGGTCCGGCTGGTGGGCTCCACCACCACCATCTTTGTCCGGCTTCTCCGGGAAAAAGGGCTCCCGCTCACCCCGGAGGAGGCAACCCTCATGGCCATGGCCATCTATGAGGACACCGGCTCCTTCGCCTTTGACACCACCAGTCCGGAAGACCTGGAGGCCGCCGCCTGGCTGCTGAGCCAGGGCGCCAACCTCAACGCCATCTCCCAGTTCATTGCCCAGGAGCTCACCAGCCAGGAAGTCAGCCTGCTCCATGCCCTGATCAACTCCGCCACCACCTACACCATCCACGGCCTTGACCTGGTGGTGGCCAAGATAGAAGCTCCTGAATATATTGACGAATTCTCCGTAATTGTCCGCCGGTTCATGGTGATGGAGAACCTGGACACCCTGTTCGCCCTGACCCACATGGGAGGCCGCACTCATCTCATTGCCCGCAGCCGGATCCCGGAGGTGAATGTCGGCGCCATTGCCCGGGATTTCGGGGGCGGCGGCCACGCCTCGGCGGCCTCGGCCACCATCAAGGATCTCACCCTGATCGAGGCGGAAGAAAAGCTGATCCAGCTCCTGCACAAGCATGTCCGACCCCAGCGCCTGGCCAGGGAACTCATGTCCGCCCCGGTGATCTCCGGCCCGCCCACCCTTACGATCAACGGGGCGGACGAGCTGCTCAACCGCTACAACATCACGGTGCTGCTGATCGTCAATGAAGAGCACGAAGCCATCGGCCTCATCTCCCGTATGGTGGTGGGCAAATCCATCCACCTGGGGCTGGGAGACTCCCCGGTGAGCGACTACATGACCACCGATTTCGCCACCCTGCCCCCCACCGCCACCCTGGCCGATATTCAGGAACTCATCATCGAGAACCGCCAGCGCTTCATTCCGGTGGTGGAAGAGGGCATAGTCAAAGGGGTCATTACCCGCACCGATCTTCTTCATCTGCTGGTCAACGATCCGGCCCACATCCCGCGCCGGTTGCTGGCCGAGACCGATCAACCCTCCATTGCCCGCAACCGTAATCTTTCCGGCCTGATGGCGGAGGTTCTGACGCGCGAGATCATCCTCCTCTTGCAAACCTTGGGCGAGGTGGCGCAAGAGACCGACTGCCATGCCTATGCGGTGGGCGGTTTTGTCCGCGACCTGATGCTGCACATCAAAAACCTCGATCTTGATGTGGTCATCGAGGGCGATGGCCTGGCCTATGCCAAGAAACTCGCCAAAAAATTGGGCGGCAGGGTGCGTACCCATGAAAAGTTCGGCACCGCCGTGGTGAAACTGCCCGACGGCCTCAAGATCGACATCGCCACTGCCCGCCTGGAATACTACGAATACCCTGCGGCCATGCCCACCGTGGAGCTGAGCTCCATCAAGCTGGACCTCTACCGCCGCGATTTCACCATCAATGCCATGGCCATCCACCTCAACCCGGACACCTTCGGCACCCTGGTGGATTTTTTCAACTGCCAAAACGACCTGAAAGACCGGCAGATCCGAATCCTGCACAACTTAAGTTTTGTCGAAGACCCGACCCGGATCTTCCGCGCCATCCGCTTTGAGCAGCGCATGGGCTTCAAGATCGGCAAGCACACGGAAAAGCTGATTAAAAATGCGGTGAAGATGGAGCTTTTCGACCGCTTCTTCGGCCAGCGTTTTTTCAACGAGCTCACCAATATCCTCTCCGAAGAAAACCCCATCCCGGCCATAAATCGCATGGCAGACCTCGGCCTGCTGCGGTTTCTCCATCCCACCCTCCGCATCGACCCAAAGCTCACCACGATTCTGGAAGAAACCCGGCAGGCCCTGGCCTGGCACCGGCTTCTCTACCTTGACCAGCCGTGCCGACAATGGCTGGTCTATCTCATGGCCCTGATGACCAGCCTTTCCGTACGTGAGGTGGCGGCCTTTTGCGAACGCTTCGAGGTGCCGTTACGCCACCGGCAGTTTCTTGTCCGGGAAAAACTCGCGGCCACCCGGATTGTCGGCATCATTAAACGCGCCATGCCGGAGAGCCCCAGCGGTCTGTACCATCTGCTCAAGGATCTTTCCCCGGAAGGGCTTTTGCACCTCATGGGGCTCATAAAAAAGAAATCCGGCAAAAAGGCCATTTCCCTCTACGTTACGGACTGGAGCCAGCTGAAGCTGGAAACCGACGGCAACGACCTGGAACAAATGGGCTACCCGATGGGACCGCTCTATGGTACCATCCTGCGCTGCCTGCTCGACGCCCGCCTTGATGGCCTGGTGCACGACCGGGCCACGGAAACCGCCTTCATCAAAGAACATTTTTCTCTCCCGGATCAATAACCGCCCATGGACATCCCCAAGCTCATCCAGGAAATTGCCATCCTTGCCCCCCCGTTTCTGCTGGCCCTCACGGTGCATGAATTTGCCCATGGCTTTGTTGCCTACAAGCTTGGCGATCCCACTGCCCAACGCCTGGGAAGGCTCAGCCTCAATCCGCTCCGCCACCTTGACCCCCTTGGGGTGCTGGCCTTTCTGATCATGAAGATCGGCTGGGCCAAACCGGTGCCGGTGGATGCCCGCTATTTTAAAAATCCACGCCAAGACATGGTCTGGGTCTCGCTGGCCGGAGTTTCCGCAAATCTTTTATTAGCGGTGACCAGCGGCCTTGCCGCCCGACTGCTGATCCCGCTCGCCAATCTGCTGCCCATGGCCATCTTCTGGCCGCTCATCCAGATGATCGCCGCCAGCGTCTGGATAAACGTGATGCTGGCCGTCTTCAACCTGATCCCCATCCCGCCCCTGGACGGCAGTCAGGTGCTCAGCAACCTTCTCCCCCCTGAGCTGGCCAGAATCTACAGCAAGCTGGAACCCCTCGGCTTTTTCATCCTGCTGGCCCTGTTTTACACCGGCGTCATCCCAAAGATCATGCACCCCCTGATCTCCTTTGCCCAAGGGCTGATCTTGGGCTAATAGATTATTGCCTGGCCTCCGGCCCTTCTATGCTACACTCAAGTGCGGGATAACATCAGGCCCGCGCCATCCGCCGTTAACACTGCTGCTGAGAGACCTAAAAAGGGATGCGTTGAATGAGCCCGGATATCCACGACGTGCTTGCCTACGAGATAAAAAAGGAGATCGCGGACCGTTATTTCGGCTTCAGAAAACTGATCGAGGACGACAAACTCGACTTTGCCGAAAAAACGCGGCAATACTCCTTTATCCTGGAAAAACGGATCAGTTTTGATCTGATCCGCATTTACATCGTGCTCAAAGACGAAGACCTCATCCACCGGTTTTTGGCGCTTACCGGTCTGCCGACAGATCTTTTCTACGACCCCTATCTGACCCAATCCGACACCATCCGCCAAAGGGTTTTTTCCGGGGTGCGGATTCACGGGCTCACCCATTCCGGACGCTTTAAAAATCTGATTTTCGATTGCTACGACCGCCTTGAAGGGCATACTGCCGAATACCGGACAAAATTTGACGAACTCGAGAAATACCGGGACACCATCAACGAAGAAATCGACACCTTCTACCGAAAAAACGATCTGGGCTCCATTATGGGTTTCCTCAAAACCCTGGGCGACGCCAACAAGGCAGGCAGTATGGAAGGCGGCATGGAAATGGGCATGGCCCAGAGCATGGAAACCAAAATGCGCATCGAGCCGCAACTGCCGCCGGAACATTACCTGCCAATTATTCAACCATTGCCCCTCCTGGAAAATATTCGTCCCGCACTCAAAGAACTCATTCGCACGGCATACGAGAGGCACGGCAAAGATCTGCTTCAACTTCTGTCCCAAAAAGGGACCACGGCGCTGCGCTGAACCGTGCCTCCTGATTTTTATTTGCTTTTTTCCCCGAGGCCCTATTATCCTTGTTAGCAATAATACGTTCGCAAATCTCTACCACACCGGAGGAACCCATGCGTGTCCCTTCCCGCATCACCATTATTCGTCGCCAATTGCTCCTCGTTCCCCTTGGCCTCTTTTGCCTTTTCTCCTGCGCGACTACCGCCTTTGCAGCCCACCCGCTGATCACAGACGACGCGGGCACCATGGGCGCGGGCAAGGCCCAACTGGAAATGAACGGTGAGTATGGGCATGATAGAGAAGACGGCGTCACCTCGACAAAGACCGAGGGTGCAGCGGTCCTCTCCTATGGACTCAGCGAAACGGTGGACCTGGTGGTCGGCCTTCCCTATCAGCATCTCAGGGTGAAAGAGGCAGACACCACTCTGACCGAAAATGGCATCTCCGACACCGCCATCGAAGTGAAGTGGCGTTTCTATGAGCATGATGACTTGAGCCTTGCCATCAAGCCAGGTCTCACCCTGCCCACCGGAAACGATGAAAAAGGCCTGGGCACAGGCAAGGCAGCTTATAGCCTTTTTTTCATTGCCTCACAGGAAATGGCCCCGTGGGCCTTCCATCTGAACCTCGGCTATATCCGAAACGAGAACACTCTGGATGAAGAAAAAGACATCTGGCATGCCTCCATCGCCTCCAGCCTTGCTGTGACGGAAGACCTCCGTGCGGTGGCAAACCTCGGCGTCGAAAGCAATCCCGCGAAACTCATCGGCAACGATCCCGCCTTCTTCCTGGTCGGCCTGATCTATGCCCTGTCAGAAGAGCTTGATCTCGATTGTGGAATCAAATACGGCCTCACTGATCCCGAGACGGACTACACCGTGCTTGCGGGGGTCACCTGGAAATTTTAGCAGCCTATTAGTTTGCACCTTAAAACTGGTGGGCGACGGGAGTTGCCCACCTGACCGCCCGGACGCATCAAACATATTCAACGCACAGGGATAACAAAAAAATCCAGGGCGGATGTAAAATTTGCTTCATCCCCTTCCTTCCTGCCGGGGGACGTGATAGACTTTTTTTGTGTCAGGAGAAAACCGAAAAATGGCAGAAGTGCTTCCGGTTACAATCGACACCATGGGGGCAAAGACATGGCGGAGGAACAGGCGCAAAAGGTTTTCGTGAAAGAGGACAGCAGCGCATTAATACGCTGCGAATCCTGCGGACTGGTGGAAACGGTGCGCATGCAGGATCTTGCCTCCCTCGCCCCAGTGGTCCGGATTCGCTGCGCCTGCGCCGCTGTTTTTCCCGTGCGGTTCGAGTACCGGAAGTTTTACCGCAAGGCCACCAATCTTGAGGGCTCCTACCATGTGCTTTTCGATGAGAGGGATATTCCCGACCTCTCCCTGGCCAAAAAAACCATAAACTGCCGGATTGAAAATATCTCCATGCATGGCGCCGGGTTCTCGGCTCTGGGCCGCCACAGGATCGAGAAAAATGCCCGGATTATCCTGGGCTTTACCCTTGATAATCCGAAGAAAACCTGGATAGAAAAAACCGGGGTGGTGCAGCTTGTCGAGGGCCCTTACCTGGGGCTGCGGTTTGACGAGCCAGCCAGCACCGACAGAGAGCTGGGCTTTTACCTGATGCCGTAGCCTGTTCCTCTCAAGACAAAGCCTCTCCGCTTTATTTCCTTCTGCGCACCCGGCTTTCCCCCTATCACCTTGACCATTGCCAGGACCTCCCTCTGTGCCGAACCATGACCTGCTCATAACAAATGCCACGCTCCTGGCGAATCCCGCAGACGGACACTTGCAGGAGGATGCCTATCTTGCCGTGGCGGATGGCGCCATCGTCGGGATCGGCAAAATGGCCGACCTGCCCGCACGACCTGGGGCGGATCGGATCATTGACGCTGCGGGCAACCTGCTCATGCCGGGGCTGATCAACTGTCACGGGCATGGGGCCATGACCCTGTTCCGGGGGCTGGCCGATGATCTGCCGCTCATGACCTGGCTTACCAAGCATATCTTCCCGGCCGAGGCCCGACTGGTCGATGCGGAAATGGTGTATTGGTGCAGCAAGCTTGCCGCAGCCGAGATGATTTTAGGGGGCACCACCACGGTGGCGGACGCCTATTTTCATGAGGCTGCGGCGGCACAAGCCTTTTGCGAGGTCGGCCTGCGGGCGGTGGCGGCCCAGGGCATCATCGATTTCCCGGCGCCCGGCGTGCCGGACCCGGCCCAAAATATTGCGGCAGCGGCGAATTTCCTTGCCGCCTGGCAGGGGAAAAACCCCCTGCTCACCCCGGCCCTGTTCTGCCATTCCCCGTACACCTGTAGCCCGGACACCCTGCAACGGGCCAAGGCCCTGGCTCGCGAGGCAGGAAGTCTTTTTTTCATCCATCTTGCCGAAACCCGGGACGAAATCAAACAGATCAAGAAACAACACGGCTGCACCCCGGTGGAGTTACTCCACAGCCTGAGCTTGTTGGATGGAAACACGGTCTGCGTGCACTGTGTCTGGTTGGAAGCGAAGGATATCGAGCTGCTGCGGGAGACCGGAGCCAAGGTGGCAACCTGCCCGGAGAGCAACATGAAGCTCGGTTCGGGCATCGCCCCCCTGTC
>JAPLJG010000057.1 GCA_026388735.1 Deltaproteobacteria bacterium | reverse complement strand
TCGGACATCGACAAGGGTGAGGTCTTTTTTGTTTTTCATCATGAGATTGCTGGTTTTTGAGGGCTGTGTTTCTGTAACGTAGTTGGTGTATGCCCTATTCCGGGGCCAAGACTTTTGTGATTTCAGGCAATTTCCCTTGGGCACAGTGACTTTATTAATCGTATCCACTGAAAAATAAAAGGGAAAAGTTCTGTCAGTCCGCCAGGGGCTGTTTCTGTAAGGAAAGTCGCCGGCCAGGGGGATTAACTGTTTGCTTCTCCTGGTGGATAATGTATAAACGATTTAATGAGTTATTCAGGACTTTGCTGTCGTGGCAAGGCCTTGGTGTGTCAGCCAGAACGAGAAAAAACGTGTAATCGCTTCCCCGGTCGGATGGATCATGAAAGTAAAAAACTGCATGCAAAAAGACCTGATCATCATCGGCAAAGATGCATTGCTGCAAGAGGCGGGGGCGTTGATGAAAAAACATTCCATCCGCCATCTGCCGGTGGTGGAGGATGATCAGCTGGTTGGCTTCATAACGGAAAGCGATTTGCGGCAGTATTCATTCCCTGCGCAGGAGAAGGATATCCATGTGCACGAGGTGATGGTGCTCAACCCCATTACCGTGAATATCAATGCCAGCATTGAAAAAGCTGCCTGTCTCATCCATGATTACAAGATCGGCGGGTTGCCGGTTCTTGATAAAAAGAAACTGGTGGGGATCATTACCGCCATTGATCTGCTCTCGGCCTTTATCAACATGATGGGTCTGTTGCGGGCCTCGTCAAGGTTGGATGTTCTGGTCGGCAAGGTCGGTGGGGTGGAGGACGTTACCCGAATTATTAAAGCACACGGGTGTGAGATAATCAGCGTGGCAACGGAAAGCCATTCTTCCCGGCGGAAGTTGTATTGCTTCAGGTTGGAAAAGGGTGAGTTGGACAAAGCAATCGAGGCCTTGGAAGATGCCGGCCATAAAGTTGTCGCGGTGGTGGATTAACCGCCGGTATGGCGTGATTATTCTCGGGAAGGAGCGGGTTACATGAGCGAGTTCAAGGTTCAGAAATCATACGAAGAAATCAATGCCAAAATCAAGGCGGGCCAGGCTGTAGTGGTCACTGCCGAAGAGATGGTCGGCATTGTCAAAAAACATGGCCCGGTTGATGCGGCCAGAAAGGTGGATGTGGTCACCACCGGCACCTTCTCGCCCATGTGTTCTTCCGGGGCGTTTATCAATTTCGGTCACTCCAATCCCACCATCAAGGCGCTCAAGGTGTGGCTGAACAATGTCCCTGCCTATGCCGGACTTGCGGCGGTTGATGTCTACCTCGGCGCGACGGAACCGACCGAGGATGATCCTTTGAATAAGGTTTTTCCCGGGGAATTTCTGTATGGCGGCGGGCATGTGCTTGAAGACCTGGTGGCAGGCAAAAAGGTGTTGCTCAAGGCTGTTGGGTATGGAACCGACTGCTATCCCAATAAAATCGTGGAAAAAGAGGTAACGCTCGCCGACTTGCCCTATGCGCTCCTGGTGAACCCTCGCAACTGCTATCAAAATTATAATTGCGCCATCAATCTTTCCGATCGCACCGTCTATTGTTATATGGGTACGCTGAAACCCCAGGTGAGAAATGCAACATATTGCAGTGCCGGCGAATTGAGCCCTCTGTTGAACGATCCATTTTATAAGACCATTGGCTTGG
>JAPLJG010000040.1 GCA_026388735.1 Deltaproteobacteria bacterium | reverse complement strand
ACAAGTCCCGAAGGTCTCGTTATTCTTCAACAGAGATTCTGATCTCTTTAATGCAATAAAAACTCCCGAAGCCGAAGCTCCGGTTTCTTGGGGCCCATCTTCTACTTTGCTCACTATTCAGTTTTCAATGATCGCTGCACCAGGGGTCTGACCCGAAGTCAGTCTTGGCCTCCCTCGTTGGGGAGAGCGGCAAATTAGTCGATCCGGCCCACCCCGTCAACCCTATTTTTTACTTTTTATTCATCAAGCACTAAAAAGCACACTAATCCATTGAAATAAATTGTATTTTTTCTTGTTGACCGGCCTTGCTTGTTTGTGAATTAATACAACTGAATCCTTTTTCATACTATATAATGTATATAGACATAGGCCGATTGCCTTGGAGGGTGACCATGCACGAAGCGCTCTTTTACAGCCAACCCGCAGACACCCCCGGCCATGTCCGCTGCCTGCTCTGCCGCCATCATTGCCTGATCGGTGAAGGCCACCGAGGAATCTGCAAGGTCCGAGAAAATCGGGGTGGAATTCTCTACAGCCTCAACTACGGTCGCTTAATCAGCGAAAACATCGACCCCATCGAAAAAAAACCCATCTTTCATCTGCTGCCCGGCTCCCTTTCCTATTCCATTGCCACGGTGGGCTGCAATTTCCGCTGCCAACACTGCCAGAATTTCGAGATCTCCCAGTACCCCCATCGCCATGCCGGAGACATCCCCGGCACCCTGCGCACCCCGGCAGAAGTGGTCGAAGCCGCGCAACGGTCCGATTGCCAGTCCATCAGCTACACCTATGTGGAGCCCACTATCTTTTATGAATTTGCCCTCGATACCGCCAGGCTGGCGCGGACGGCAGGCCTAAAAAACATCTTTGTCAGCAATGGCTATACCGGTCCGGAAGCCACCCGAGAGCTGGCCCCGTATCTTGACGCCAACAATATCGATCTCAAGGCCTTCACCGACAAGTTCTACAAGGAGGTGTGCGGCGCCAGGCTACAGCCGGTCCTTGATACGATCCAGTTGATGAAAGAGCTGGGAGTCTGGGTTGAGATAACCACCCTGGTAATTCCGGGCTGGAACGATTCGGACGGGGAACTCACCGACATCGCCCGGTTCATCAAAAGCCTTTCCGCGGATATCCCCTGGCATGTCACCCGTTTCTGGCCCACCTACAAGATGAGCGACCGCCCCCCCACCCCGCACCACACCCTGGTCCGCGCAAGAGAGATCGGCCTGGCCGAGGGTCTGCGCTATGTCTATGTCGGAAATATTCCCGGCGACACCGGGGAAAACACCCTCTGCCCAACCTGCGGAAAACTGGTCATTGAGCGGACGGGCTTCGCGGGCAACACATGACCGGCGGAAACTGCAACCACTGCCAAGCCCCCATCGCCGGCATTTTTTAGTTGGTCCACAGGAAGACCGGACTACGCCACCCGCCCTCTTACAGCGGCTCGCTCCCGTAATTCTTATTGACGAAAAAGCCGCGATCAGTTTTAATACTTTGATTTTTACTTGAGGTCGGTATCAGCATATTTTCTCGCACAGAAAGGGCACCTTACTCCTTGTTATATATTCTGTATCAACTCTTCGGCTGGCTTCTTTTCATTGTCGTTTTTCCTTTTGCCTGTGTGTACCTCAGTCTCTCGGGCAAACATCGCCAAGGTCTTCGGCAGCGCTTTGGTCATGTGGAAGATGTGCAACTTGATGAAAACAAACCCGTCCGCATATGGCTGCACGCTTCATCGGTCGGCGAAATGCAGGTTGCCAAGGCGCTGATTTCCGAGATCAAAAAACAGTTGCCCGAGGCGTCCATCGTCGTTTCCACAGGACATCGGCAAGGACTGATCATGGCAGAAAACCAACTGCCAGACGATGTTCCCTGTTTTTTTGCCCCGCTTGATCTCATCGGCATTGTCAACCGGACTCTGAAAACGATCCGGCCTACTATATATGTCTGTCTGGAAACAGAACTGTGGCCGAACATCATCCGCCAAACGCAACATCACGGCGCAAAACTGTTCCTGCTGAACGGCCGTCTTTCTGAAAATTCGTATGCCGGCTACCGGAAGATAAAAGGCTTCATGTCGGATTTGCTCTCCTGTTTCACCAAGATCGCCGTGATCCAGGGTGGTGACGCCAAGCGATTCAGGGGGTTGGGCGCAGATCCGGCCAACATACGAATCTTGGGCAACGCCAAGTACGACCAATCAATCACCCAGGCAGACCCGCATCTGGCGGAGCGTTATCGACAGATGCTGGATATCCACCGCCAACAACCGGTGCTGGTTACCGGCAGCACCCATACCGGCGAGGAGGCGATGCTGATCGAGGTGTTTCGTTCCCTGCAACAGCGGCTTCCTGATCTTGTCTGGGTAATTGCCCCCCGACATCTTCGGCGGCTCACAGAGATTGAAAAGATCTTCGAAGACCAGGGAATCGCCACCATGCGCCTGCGCCAGGTTCAGGAACAAGGCCGCAGCACCGAGGTGGTTCTGGTTGACACCATGGGTGAACTGGCAGGCCTCTACTCAATAGCCACCTATGTTTTCTGCGGCGGAAGCTTGGTGGAGCGCGGCGGTCATAATGTCTTAGAGGCGGCGGCCTGGGGAATGCCTGTTTTTTATGGACCCCACATGGGTGATTTTTCCGATGCCCAGGCGCTGCTGGAGGCGGAAGGCGCTGGTTTCTGCGTAAAAACCCCCCAGGAACTCGCCAGCCGACTGCTCTATTTTATTGAGAAACCCGAAGAATATGCCGTGGCAGGGCGAGGCGCTCTGAAGGTCGCCTCCAGACAACAGGGGTCGGCCCAAAAACAGATCGCGCTCATTAAAGAAGATCTGCATTCCGTAACGCAATCATCTTGCGTCCATTCTACAACTTAAAAGAGTTTAGGAAATTCCTATGAAAGCACTTATCGCCCTTGAAGACGGCACTATTTTTGAGGGGAGATCCTTCACCGGCTCCGGAGAGACCAGCGGCGAGATCGTATTCAACACCGGGATGAGCGGCTACCAGGAGGTCCTCACCGACCCGTCCTACAAGGGACAGATCGTCACCATGACCTACCCTCTCATCGGCAACTACGGCGTCAACCCCGAGGACATGGAATCGGACAAGGTGCAGGTAGAGGCGTTCCTCATCAAGGAATACAATGCCATCCCCAGCAACTTTCGTTCAACCGGAACCCTGGCCGACTTCCTCAAAAAAGACAACATCCTCGGCATCGAGGGCATCGACACCCGGGCTCTTACCCGGCATATCCGGGTGGCCGGGGCTTTAAAGGGCAGTGTCTCCACCGAGGATCTTAACCCAGAATCCCTCATCCAGAAGGCCAAAAATTCCCCCGGTCTTGTCGGGCGCGATCTGGTTCGGGAAGTGACCTGTGCCGAGCCCTATTGCTGGCGCGACAACCGACCCGCTCCCGGCAGCAATTTCAGCACCGCCGGACCAGGCAAATACAAGGTTGTCGCCTATGATTTCGGTCTGAAATACAATCAACTCCGGCTCCTGGCCGAGCGGAACTGCTCGGTACAGGTTGTCCCCTGCACCACCTCCGCCGATGAGATCCTGGCCATGGGCCCCGATGGGGTCTTTCTTTCCAATGGCCCCGGCGATCCCGCCGGCATTCCGGGGATTGTAGAGAACATCCAGGCGCTTTTCGGCAAAACGCCCATCTTCGGCATCTGCCTGGGCAACCAGCTTCTCGGCCTTGCCTATGGCGGCACCACCTACAAGCTCAAATTCGGCCACCGCGGCGCCAATCAGCCGGTTAAGGATCTTCTTACCGGCAAGGTAGAAATAACCTCACAAAATCACGGATTCTGCGTTGACTCAACCACCTTGAATCCAGCGGATATCGAACTGACCCACATCAACCTCAATGACAACAGTGTCGAAGGCATGCGGCACAAAAAGTACCCGATATTTTCCGTGCAGTACCATCCGGAAAACGCCCCTGGCCCCCATGACTCGCTCTATCTTTTTGACAGATTCATCGAAATGATGCAGCCCTAGGGGACAAGCCGATTCGGCAACAGACAGCGCAACGAACATTCGCCGTTGCCACAACGGCATAAAGAGCCGTAAGGAAAGGAGCTGATCCTTTCGCAACGGCTCCTAAATTTGACAAACCACAAGCAGGTAAGAAATCCGATGCCTAAAAGAACCGACATTAAAAAGATGCTGATTATCTGCTCCGGCCCCATCATCATCATCCAGGCCTGCGAGTTCGACTATTCCGGCACCCAGGCGGTGAAGGCCCTGAAAGAGGAAGGCTATGAGGTCATCCTCATCAATTCCAATCCGGCCACCATCATGACCGATCCCGAAATTGCGGACCGGACCTATATCGAGCCCATTACTCCGGAGATGGTCGCCAAGATCATCGAACGGGAACGCCCTGATGCGCTTCTGCCCACCCTGGGAGGCCAGACCGCCCTCAACACCGCCATCAAGGTCGCCGAGTTGGGCGTGTTGGAAAAATACGGGGTGGAGTTGCTCGGGGCCAATATCGCGGTGATCAAAAAAGCGGAAGGGAGGGACTCCTTCCGGGATGCCATGCGCAAAATCGGCCTCAAGGTCCCGGAAAGCGTCATCATCCACACCATTGAAGAGACCAAGGCCGCTAGCGAAAAGATCGGCTTTCCCATCATTGTCCGCCCCAGTTTCACCCTGGGCGGCACCGGCGGCGGCATCGCCTACAACTCCCAGGAACTTGATGATTTCTGCAAGGCCGGTCTTGACCTGAGCATGAATTCCGAGGTCATGCTTGAGCGGAGCCTGCTTGGTTGGAAGGAGTATGAGCTTGAGGTGATGCGCGACAAGGCCGACAATGTGGTGATCATCTGTTCCATCGAGAATGTTGACGCCATGGGGGTGCACACCGGAGACTCCGTCACCGTGGCCCCGGCCCAGACCCTAACCGACCGGGAATACCAGGAGATGCGCAATGCCTCCATCGCCATCATGCGGGAGATCGGCGTGGAAACCGGCGGCTCCAACGTCCAGTTTGCCGTGAATCCGAAAGATGGCGAGCTGATGATCATCGAGATGAACCCCCGGGTTTCCCGAAGTTCCGCCCTGGCCTCCAAGGCCACCGGCTTCCCCATTGCCAAGATTGCCGCCAAACTGGCCGTGGGCTACACCCTGGACGAGCTCCAGAACGACATCACCCGGGAAACCATGGCGGCCTTTGAGCCGAGTATTGATTACTGCGTGGTCAAGATTCCCCGTTTTACCTTTGAAAAATTCCCCGAGGCAGACGACTTTCTTACCACGGCCATGAAATCTGTGGGCGAGACCATGGCCATTGGCCGTACCTTCAAGGAGGCCTTCCAGAAAGGGATGCGCTCCCTGGAAATCGGCGTAAGCGGCTTTGGCGCGGACCCCAAATTCAACCTCGAGGCCATGGCGCAGCAGGATCTTGAAAACGGCCTGCGCAAACCCAATTCCAAACGGTATTTCCAGGTGTTCGAGGCCTTGCGCCGGGGCATGAGCGTTGAAAAGATCTACGAAATCTCCTTTATCGACCCCTGGTTTTTGCACAACTTCAAACAGATTGTCGAAATGGAATCCCGCATCCGGGAAAAGGGCTTTAACGGGCTGGACCATGACTTTCTCCTGGAGGTCAAACAGCTCGGCTACTCCGATCGCCAACTCGCGTATCTTACCGGCACCTCGGAAGAGGATGTCTGGGAGCTGCGGGAGAAGCTTGGCGTTCAGCCGGTGTACAAGCTGGTCGATACCTGCGCCGCCGAGTTCGAGGCTTACACCCCCTACTATTATTCCACCTACGAGGTTGAAGACGAGGCAAGGGAAACCACAGGCCCCAAGGTCATGATCCTGGGTGGTGGCCCCAACCGCATCGGCCAGGGGATCGAATTCGATTACTGCTGTGTCCATGCCGCGTTTGCCCTTAAAGAAATGGGCATTGAGTCCATCATGGTCAACTCCAACCCGGAAACGGTCTCCACCGATTACGACACCTCGGACAAGCTGTATTTTGAGCCGCTGACCCGGGAAGACGTGTTGCATATCATCAAGAAAGAGAAACCCGATGGGGTCATCGTCCAGTTCGGCGGGCAGACCCCCCTGAATCTCGCCGTGCCCCTGGCCAAGGCAGGGGTGCCCATCCTCGGCACTTCTCCCGACAGTATCGACCGGGCGGAAGACCGCAAACGCTTCCAGCAATTTCTGCACAAGTTGAACCTGTTGCAGCCGGAAAACGGCACTGCCCAGACTGCGGATGAAGCCCTGGTTATTGCCGCGAGAATCGGCTATCCGGTGGTGGTCCGCCCCTCATACGTCCTGGGCGGCCGGGCCATGCGGATCGTCTATAACGAAAGGGACTTGGCCTCCTACATGAATTCGGCCATTGATGTTTCGCCTGATCGGCCCATCCTGATTGACAAATTCCTCAAGGATGCGGTGGAAATCGATGTGGATGCCATCTCCGACGGCGAGAACACCATCATCGGCGGGATCATGCAGCACATCGAGGAGGCGGGCATCCATTCCGGCGATTCCGCCTGCGTTCTACCGCCGCACTCCATCTCCAAGGAGATGATCGAAACCATCAAGAATGCGACCCGGGCCATGGCCACCGAACTCAAGGTCAAGGGTCTCATGAATATCCAGTTTGCCGTCAAGGAAAATATGCTCTACATCCTTGAGGTGAACCCGCGCGCCTCGCGGACTGTCCCTTTTGTCAGCAAGGCAACTGGGGTGCCCCTTGCCAAGCTGGCCACCAAGGTCATGATGGGCAAGACCTTGCCGGAGCTGGGCCTCACCGAAGAGGTCGTGGTTGCGCACTATGCGGTCAAGGAAGCGGTCTTCCCATTTGATCGCTTTGACAACGTGGACACCCTGCTCGGGCCGGAGATGAAATCCACCGGCGAGGTCATGGGCATGGATGTCTGCCTGGGCCTGGCCTTTGCCAAATCACAGCTGGCTGCGGGACAAAAGATCCCTACCGAAGGCAATGTTTTGCTGAGCGTACGGCACAGTGACAAGCCGGCCATCGTACCCATTGCCAAAAAGCTGATCACTCTGGGCTTCAATATCCTGGCAACCCCAGGCACCGCCAGGATTCTTGCCGAAAACGGCGTTGCCTGCACCAGTGTTCACAAGGTTTCCGAGGGCAGACCGCACATCCTCGACAAGATCCAGGACAAGCAGATCCAGTGGATCGTCAACACCTCCCTTGGCACCAGGACCACGGAAGATGCCTATACCATCCGTCGAGCGGCCTTGAACTATCACCTGCCCTACACCACCACCATTGCCGGAGCAGAATCCATGGTCAAGGCTATTGGCACCATGCAGCAGGAATCCATGGAGCCCAAGTCGGTGCAGGAATATTTCGAATAATCGCTCAAGAGTCGTGCAAAAAAGAGCGGCCCAGCGCTGACCCCTCTGGACTTTCTCTTGCGCCTGACTTATGGTGTGAGAACACTAAATTTCCGCATGGTTTTATCCGCGCACCATGCGGCTGAACAAGAAATGCACGACACGCTTCGCAGGATTCCCCCCGCGATTTGCCAATAATGATGGAGGCTCCGCTTGAACAGCTTTTATAAAAATTTATCCATGTGGCTGGTAATCGGCCTCACCATGATCCTGCTTTTCAACCTGTTCAACAAGCCGCAATCTTCCGTGGTGGAAATGAGCTACAGCGATTTCCTGACCAGCGTTGAATCCGGCCAGATTTCTTCGGTAAACATCCAGGCGGATGAAGTCACCGGCAAGGGCAGCGGCGGCAAAGATTTCAAGGTCGTCACCCCTCCTGCTGACTCAGAGCTTATCCCCATCCTGCGCAAGGCCAAGGTCAATATCCTGGTCAAACAGAAGGAAGAGTCGCCCTGGTACGTCACCGTCCTGGTCTCCTGGTTCCCCATGCTCCTGCTCATCGGCGTCTGGATCTTCTTCATGCGCCAGATGCAAGGCGGCGGCGGCAAAGCCATGAGCTTTGGTAAAAGCCGAGCCCGCCTCTTGGACAAGGATCAGACCAAGGTCACCTTTGCCGATGTCGCAGGCATTGAAGAGGCCAAGGAAGAGCTTTCCGAGATCATCGATTTCTTAAAAGATCCCAAGAAATTTACCCGCTTGGGCGGCCGCATCCCCAAGGGTGTTTTGCTTGCCGGCGCCCCAGGCACCGGCAAAACCCTTCTAGCCAAGGCCGTTGCCGGCGAGGCCGAGGTTCCCTTCTATTCCATCAGCGGCTCCGATTTTGTCGAGATGTTTGTGGGGGTTGGTGCAAGTCGGGTGCGTGATCTGTTCATCCAGGGCAAGAAAAACGCACCTTGCATCATCTTCATCGATGAAATCGACGCAGTGGGCCGCCACCGTGGTGCAGGCTTGGGCGGGGGGCACGATGAACGGGAACAGACCCTAAACCAGCTGCTGGTCGAAATGGACGGCTTTGAATCCAACGAAGGCGTCATCATTATCTCAGCCACCAACCGTCCCGATGTGCTTGACCCGGCCCTGCTCCGCCCCGGCCGCTTTGACCGACAGGTGGTGGTGCCGGTGCCGGACGTGAAAGGAAGAGAGAAAATCCTGGAAGTCCACGGTCAGAAAAAAGCCATTGCGGAAGATGTGAAATGGGACGTAATCGCCCGTGGCACCCCTGGTTTTTCTGGGGCCGATCTGGAAAACATGGTGAACGAGGCCGCGCTGCTGGCAGCCCGGGCCGATGCGGATAAAATCACCATGGTCCACATGGAGCAGGCCAAGGACAAGGTAATGATGGGGGCCGAGCGCCGCAGCATGATCATCACCGAGAATGAAAAGGAAATCACCGCCTATCACGAGGCAGGACACGCCCTGGTGGCCATGCTGCTGCCGGGCACCGATCCCATCCACAAAGTAACCATCATCCCCCGGGGCCGCGCCCTTGGCCTAACCCAGCAGCTGCCGGTGGATGAAAAACATACCTACGCCAGTTCTTTCCTCCAGAACAATCTTTGCATCCTGCTCAGCGGCAGGGTGGCGGAAGAGCTGATTTTTGGTGAAATCACCACCGGCAGCGGCAATGATATCGAACGCTGCACCCAGCTGGCACGGAAAATGGTGTGCGAATGGGGCATGAGCGAGGAGTTGGGCCCCCTGTCCTACGGCAAGAAGGAAGAACAGATATTCCTCGGCCGGGAAATCGCACAACACCGCGACTACAGCGAATCAACCGCCGTCCGGATTGACGATGAGGTCAAGCGCATTGTCCTCAAGGCCAACGACAAGGTCCACCAACTGCTTTCGGAAAATATTACTGTTTTGAAGTCCATTGCCCAGGGGCTTCTTGAAAAGGAAACCCTCTGTCTGGAGGACATCCAAATAATCATGGGGCTTGAGACCAAAACACCCCCTGCGGTGGAGATTTCCGCGCAGCAATAACTCCGCCGGATAACCAATGCCCCAGCTTCCACTTTCCTACACCCTGAGCCCTTTGGCGGTCCACCCGCCCAAAGGGCTCACGCATTTTCAGGCCGCCCTGTGCAGATCGTAACCAAAAACAAAACCATCACCTTTGGCCTCCGCCCTCTGGTCATGGGCATTCTCAACGTCACCCCGGACTCTTTTTCTGATGGCGGCCGCTTTACCCAAGCTGAAGCCCTCGCCACCCAAGTCAAGAGCATGCTGGACAGCGGGGCGGACCTCATTGACGTGGGGGGCGAATCAACCAGACCCTATGCCGAACCGGTATCGGAACATGAGGAACTGCGTCGGGTTCTTCCTGCCATTGCCTGCATTCGCGCACTGCATCGGAACATCCCGATTTCCATCGATACGACCAAGGCGGAGGTGGCGCGCCAAGCCTTGAAGGCGGGCGCGGATATCATCAACGATGTGAGCGCCTTGCGCTTCGATCCCAAGATGATCCGCATCGCCATTGACCATGAGGCCCCGGTCATTCTCATGCATATGCGCAAAACTCCCAAAGACATGCAGGACGAACCGGTGTACCATGATATTATTCAGGAGATCATGGATTTTCTGAGTGAACGGATATCCTCGGCAACACAACAGGGCCTTGACCGAGAGCGAATTATTGTTGACCCCGGCCTCGGATTCGGCAAAACTGTAGCGCATAACCTGACGATCCTTAAAAATCTGCGCGCGTTTAAAGATCTCGGGTGCCCGCTCCTGATCGGACATTCCCGCAAGGGTTTCATAGGCAAGCTCCTCGCTCTGGAAGCCCAGGACCGGGATTTGGCAACGGCCATGCTTTCAGCCTATTGCGCCACACAAGGGGCGAATATTCTTCGCGTCCATGACGTGGGGAAAACAATGCAGGCGGTTCGTCTGTATGAGGCCATACTCCAGACGCCTTAAACCGTCGCCGCTTACGCTGCTGCTAACAGCGATGATAAGAATACAAAAATTATTTCGTAACGGCTCCTAAAAGGAAACGACCCGTCCCATGGATGATACCAAACCGGAACCCGCCCCAAACTCCTTCCAGCAAAAGCTGACCCGCTATATCAAGTATAATGAGGAGCGCAAAGCCAAGGCGGTGCTCTTCAACACAAACCAGGGCAATCTTCTGCTCAAGGTTATTCCTTATCTGCTCCACAGCAACTACCCGGACCTCCCCGGCTTTGTCGATGATGCGGATTGTCAGTATGGCATTCATCTCTTCAACCCGACAGAAGAATTTCCCCACGAGCTCTTTCGCCGCTATTTCCCCAATTCGACAGCCATGCGGATCGACAGGCCCTCCCCCTTTACCGAAAAACCCTGCATCCACTCCTTAAAAACCATCGGCAGTATTGGCACCATTGCCCAATCGACAATTTCCGACTGCGATTACTGGGTCAGCATCCGCAAGGGAGAGCTTGGCGAAAAGGGGCTACAGCTTTTGCAGGAAAAATGCAAAGGAATCGAAGAGTGGGCGATGAAGCGGGGCTCGGAGGTGCACTTCTTCCTAGTGGACATCGACCAAACCAAAGAAAACAACTTCGAGTCGGAGACAGATGAAGAGTCGGCAGGCTCCGCCATCAAGCTCCTGCTCAAGGATGAGCTTTTCCGTACCCATATTCTGGTGGCCGGCAAGATGCTCCTCTGGTGGTTTATCCCCCCAGGCCTTACCGAAGGCGAATACCGGACCTTTGTCCAGAATCTGGTATCGCGCAACAAACTCCACGTCAATAATTTTGTTGATCTCGGCTACCTTTCCGACATCCCCAAGGCGGAAATCTTCGGGGCCTGCCTCTGGCAGATGAACAAGGCGCTGGACAGCCCGTTCAAGTCGGTGATCAAATTTGCCTATCTCGAACTCCTCCTACGCGGAGAAACAACCACCCTCCCGCTGTTCTCCGACAGGGTGAAATGCCTGGTGACCTATCCGGAGAAACTTCCCCCCGCAGATCAAGGCGCCATGGACCTGGCCGAGGTTGACCCTTACATCCTGCTGGCCCGTGACATCATCGCCTTGTATTCCCAAGAGAAAGCCGAACAGAAACGGGCGTCCCTGATCCAAGAATGCCTTTTTCTCAAGACGCTTGAGGGGTTTGAGTCACAAAAAAATACCAAATTTGGACAAACCAGCCACCTGAAAGCAACCATGGACATGATGGAGTCCTGGCATCTTCTCCCGGAAAATTTCGCCCACTTCCAACGCTTCCGCGATTGGAAGTACAAAGAACTCATCGCCTTTGGCACCAAAGTCCACGATTACCTCATCGAGACGTACAAAAGGCTGCGCTGGATCTTTAAAAGCTTTGGCGCGGACACCGGCCTGACCATTACCGAACGGGACATCTCCATCTTAGGCCGCAAACTGTTCACCTTCTATGAGCAGAAAGAAAACAAGATCGACTACATCCGCAGTGTTGCCCGCGACCTGATGGCGCAAGAGCATATCACCATCCATATCACCAAATACGAAGGCGAGTTTCACTACTATGCCTTTCAGGGGCAACTGGATCACGAAACGGTGAAAAACAACGTGGATTCGGTGATCAAGCGGGAAAACAATCTGGTCCGGCTTATTGTCTGGCTCCTGGTCAACGGCATCCTTTCCGTCAAAACCCAGCTCCATCTGACAAAAAATTTCCTGCCCATCGACCTGGTGGATATCCAAAAACTCACCGAGCTTCTGATAAAAACCTTTCCCATCATCCATTTTTCCCGTATTTCCCCGGCAAACCTGCTCAAGCGGGAAACCGTGCTACGGGCGCTGGCAATTGTCAATTTCGAAAAGGAACCGGTAAAAGGGACAAAAAACCTGAAATCGACCATGGTTACGGAAAACAGCTACGGCGAATACTTCATTCAAGAATACACCACGGCAATCCAGCTCAAGAACGCAATACGCGCTCTCCTCACCCAACATTACGTAAGCCGCTGGAACAACAACCTGGAGATTTTCATCCCGGCGCAGAATGAACAGAACTATATCAAAACCCTGATCGAACGATAAGCCCAAGGCCAAACAACCACGACGAGCACCATGAAGATAGAATTCTACCGCACCATCCTCTGCCCACGCTGCCTGTATGTGGGCCACGCCCTAAAAAAAATTGTTGCCAGCTCTCCGCACCTCGAACTCGAAACCATTGAGGTCGCCACCAATCTGACACGGACCCGCCACGCCGGGATCAAGACCGTGCCAGCGATCAGGATCGGCAACAATACCCTCACCGGGATCATCCTCACCCCGCAGGCAATCCGCCATTTTATCGAGCAGCACCTGTAGAAGCACGCCCCAGTTACTGAATCAAACGCCGCCTGAGAAGATACCCGGCCAACCATACCGCGCAGCCGGTGGCCAGGAGAGAGCCGATGATTTTCATGAGGACCGGCTCACCGAACCGCCCATAACAAAAGATGCGGGCCAGACTGACAATGGGGGTCAGGGGCAACATTTCGAGCACGCCCCTGACAGGCGGGGCCATAGTCTGCACCGGAAAGAAGATCCCGGAAAAAAGAAAGAGCGGAGTAATGACCAGCGAGGTGAAGTAGTTGAAAAAATCATAATTTTTCGCCAGCGCCGTCATGATCAGGCCAAAGGCGGAAAAGAACATGCCGGAGAGAAACAGCATCGGCAGCAGGGCAACAACCCAGGGGGAAGGCATCACCCCGAAAAGGGGCAAGGCCAGCAGCATGATAACCCCGGCCAGCATCCCCTTGCTCGCCCCCCAGACAATCTCCCCGAGAACCAGATCAACAACGCCGAGGGGGGTCATCAGGATGGCCTCGTAGGTTTTCTGCACAGTGAGCCGGGTGTAGGAGCCGTAGGTTGTCTCCAGGGCAGCGCTGTACATCACCGCCGAGGCAACCAGCCCTGGGGCGATGAACTGTAGGTAGGTCAAGCCGGCCACCGGCGCCATGTCTCGGCCGAGGCCGTAGCCCATGGCCAGGAGAAACAACAGGGGCTGACCCAGATTACCGATCAGGGTGGCCAGGATGTTCTTTTTCCAAACCCGCCCGTTGCGCAGCCAAATTGTCCAAAAAGAAAATCCGTTCATGACTCCCTCAACGACCTGCCTGTGAGCTGAATAAAAAGGTCCTCCAAATTGGCTGGACGCCGCACCCAGCTGCCCGCGTTACCCAGCACTTTCACCAGACGGGAACAATCCTCCCGGGCATAAACATACAGCTTGTCCCCCACCCTTTCCTGTGTCGCATTGCACTGCCTAAACGATGCTGCCAACGCATCAAGCTCGGCCACGGTTCCATCCACCTCGAAGACCTCAAGGCCGACCATATCCGTAATGAGCTGCTGCGGCTCACCCTGAACCACGACCTGGCCATGGTCCAGAATCAGCACCTGCTGACTCAATCGGGAAACCTCATCCAAATAATGGCTGGTCAGAAGCATGGTGGTTCCCTGGGTCTGGAGAATCGCGAGCCGCTCCCAAATCAGGTGACGGGCCTGGGGGTCAAGACCGATGGTAGGTTCGTCGAGGATAAGCAACTCCGGCTCGTTGAGCAGGGCGCGGGCCAACAACAACCGCCGCCGCTGCCCCCCGGACAGATGCTCGATGATCTCGTCCCGCCGGTTGTGCAGGGCGAAAAAATGCAGGAGTTCTTCGATCCGCTGGCGGGCAAGGCGGCGCGGGATTCGGAAATACCCGGCATAGGTACGCAGGTTCTCTTCTACGCTCAGGTCAGGATCAAGGCTATCGGCCTGGGGCACCACCCCGATGCGGGCCTTGATCTCCCGATGAAAGCGCGGCGCCTCCAGGTCAAAGATCCGAATCTCACCCGCATTTTTTTCCACCAAGCCAAGGAGCATACTGATGCAGGTGGTTTTCCCTGCCCCGTTGGGGCCAAGAAAACCAACGCACTGACCCCGCTGGATATCAAAGGAGATGTTGTCCACCACCAACCGTTCGCCGAACCGCTTGGTGAGACCAGTGACGGAAACGACTGTCTGGCTGCCGGAGGCATCCGGAAGTTCCTGTTGCGTGATTGTCTGGATCATGGTGCCAGTATACCCGAGGCCCATCCCTTCTCGCCACCATTCCCTGCACCACGCTGCCTCCGCCCTTCCCCCCCAAAAAAAAATCACCCCCCACTTGACACCATATGACATGTGCCATATGTTAAAGATAACAAGTGACACAACAGCAAAAGGAGCGCACCATGGACTGGCTGTTACTCATCCACCAAATACCCGCCAAACCCGCGTATTTAAGGGCTAAGATCGGGCGCCGCCTGCAACAGCTCGGCGCGGTGGCAATCAAACAATCGGTGTACGCCATGCCACGGCAGGAGCAGGCTCTGGAAGATCTCACCTGGATCGTCAAGGAGATTGCCGACGGCGGCGGCGAGGCAACGATGATCGAAGCCCGCTTTCTTGAGGGATTGAGCGACCAACAGGTTATCGGCCTATTCCACGCCGCCCGAGGAAGCGATTATACAAAAATTCTCACCGAGGCCCGCGCCTTGCGGGACGATTGGCACTGCCAGGTCGGAGAATCCGCCGCCGACTGCCTGCTCGAATTCCGGGGCCAGTTGGAAAAACTACGAAAGCAGTTCACCGAGGTGGTGCGGATCGATTTCTTCAAGGCCCCGGAGCAGCTCCAGGCCGAGGCGGCACTGCGCGATCTCGAAACCACCCTCATCGAGCACCGAACAACGGAGCAGACCACTCCGGACAGAAGCAACGGAATTGTCGGGCTAAGCGGCAAGACCTGGGTAACCAGAAAAAATGTCTATGTAGATAGGATCACCTGCGCCTGGCTGGTGCGGCGGTACGCCGACCCGGACGCCTGCTTCAAATTCGTGGACAGCAACCGATACTCTCCCAGTTCGGAAGAAATCCGCTTCGACATGACCGAGGCGGAATACACCCACGTCATGGACAAATGCTCCTTTGAGGTAATGGTGGAGCGGTTTGGGATCACCGACCCGGCCCTGGCCCAGGTGAGCAAGATCATCCACGACATCGATCTGAAAGAATCTGCCTTCGGCCTGCCGGAAACCGCAGGAATCCAAGCGCTTCTCGACGGCATCACCGCCACCACCGACGACGATTTGGAACGCATCGAACAGGCCAGCACAGTACTGGACGGCCTACTGACCTTTTTCAAAAACAAGCACTAACAAAAAGGGGATTTGCACCATGCCAGCCAAACCAACATTCAACGAGATGTTCCGTTACTGGCTGAAGCTTGGTTTTATCAGCTTCGGGGGACCCACGGGCCAGATTGCCATCATGCATAAGGATCTGGTTGAAGAGAAAAAATGGATCGACGAGGAGCATTTTCTCCAGGCCCTCAACTTCTGCATGATTCTTCCGGGTCCCGAGGCGCAACAGCTGACGGTGTACATCGGCTGGCTTCTGCACGGCACCCCTGGCGGCATTGTCGCCGGGACGCTGTTTGTCCTGCCCTCCGTCTTCATCCTGCTGGCGCTCTCCTGGCTCTACGCCGCGCTGGGCCATGTTCCCTCGGTGGACGCCTTGTTTTACGGGCTCAAACCGGCGGTGGCCGCCATTGTCGCCGAGGCGGTCATCCGCATTGGCAAGAAATCGTTAAAAAATGAGGTGTTGATCTCCCTGGCCGCGCTCTCCTTCGTGGGCATCTACTTCCTCCACATCCCGTTTCCAGCGATCATCCTCGCAGCCGGACTCATCGGCCTGGCCGGGGGCATCATTGCCCCGCTGAAATTTGCGGTTAACGACAAAAACAAGGCCGCATCTGCGTCCGAATATGTGATCAACGATGCTGACTCTTCCTCCCGGAAGGATCTTGCCACCTGGCGCCACTCCCTGAAGATCATCCTGGTTTGCCTGCCCCTTTGGTTCCTCCCCGTTGGGATTCTTGGCCTGTGGCGGGGATGGAACGATGTTTTCGTGGATATTGGCATCCTCTTCAGCAAGGCGGCCATGGTTACCTTTGGCGGGGCCTATGCGGTGCTGGCCTACATCAGCCAGCAGGCGGTTGACCATTACGGCTGGCTGCTCCCCGAACAAATGATCGACGGCCTGGGGCTGGCCGAAACCACCCCCGGCCCGCTGATCATGGTCACCCAGTTTGTCGGCTATCTCGCCGCCTATGGGCAGGCCCACGGCCTGCAACCGGCAGTGGCCGGACTCATCGGCGGCCTGCTCACCACCTGGGTTACCTTTGTCCCCTGCTTCATGTGGATCTTCGTCGGCGCGCCCTACATAGAAAAAACGCGCAAAAACGTAAAATTGGGCGCTGCGCTCTTGGCAATCACCGCTGCGGTGGTCGGCGTGGTCCTGAACCTGTCAGTGTTGTTCACCACCCATGTTTTGCTGCCGGAAGGCAGGGGCTTTGACTGGTACGCCCTGGCCGCAGCAATAATCGCCTTTGTCGGCATGCTCCGCCTCAAGTGGGGAATGATCCCGGTTATTTTCGGCTCAGCCCTGGCAGGGTTTGCCTGGAAGATGCTCGTTCAATAATGAGGAAACACCATGCCCCCAACCGAAAAGCACTTTGAGACCAGCCTGAGAAGAACCGGCAAGGATTACGCCGATCTGCACCGCTGGATCGACGACCCGGACAACAAAAACGAGCGCCACGACTTCACCCGTATCTGGGATTTTGGGCCGCAGCTCGCCACGCAGTTCGGCGAGGAGGGAGTGCGGGAGTACATCGAGCACCTGCGCGAAGACATGGAGAAAAAGTTCAAAAAACTCCAGCAGCAATATATGGACGCCATGCAGGAGGCCCAGATCTACTTCGGCATCGCGGCAAATACAGGAGGGGAGGAATGACCATGGACTACCGCATTGAACAAAAGGATATCGACCTGCTCCGCACCGCTGGGATGACCGAAGCCGATCTGGACCACTCCCTGAAGGTGGCGACCAAGGCCCTGGAGATCGCCCGCCGCACCGGGGCCACGCTGGACCTAGAACTGGTGGGCCGGGGCGCGCTCTTCCACGACCTGGGAAAAACCGCCACCCATGAGATCAGCCACGGCAGGATCGGCGCGGAGCTGGGCGCCAAACTGGGGTTGCCCCAGGCAGTCACCACCGTCATGGAAAAGCATATCCGGGGCGGCCTTACCGAACCGGAGGCCATGGAATTGGGGTTGCCGGCCAAGGACTACACCCTGCACCGGCTGGAGGAACGGATCATCATCTACGCCGACCGACTGGTGGACATCATCCACGACGGCATTGTGGAGATCAAGGAGGAGATCGAGGCAGAGACCCGCTTTGTCGAAATCCTCAACGGATACCACAAATACGGCAAAAACGAGGCCACCCTGAAGCGCTACCTGGGGTATCATAAAGAAATCCAGGGGCTGATCGCCGGGCGGATCATCGATGCGCCACGGCTCAAGGAAATGCTGGCCCAGGGCAAGATCAGCCTGCTGGATGTCCGGCGCAAGGCAGACCATGAGGCCGCGCCCGACATGATCCCCGGTGCGGTCTGGCGCGACCCGGAGCAGGTTGCAACGTGGGCCGGAGAGCTGTCAGCCAACACGGCCACCGTCATCTACTGCGCCCGGGGCGGCTCGGTGAGCCAGTCGATGAGCAACACGCTTCGGGAAAAAGGCGTTACGGTCGCCTATCTCGACGGCGGCATCAAGGCCTGGACCGATCACGGGGAGACCCTGGTCTGAAGCGGCCGAAACGCCGCGCAAACAAACAAAACGCATACTCTTGGAGAAAAAATCATGACAAACCAAAAATGCACCACAACCGAAAAAATCGAGACCACCCTGGCCTGCTCCGCTTTTGCAGAAGAAGGCGTACCCTGCCCACTCTGTAGCGCAAAGGAGGAAAACACGGTTGCCAAAGACACCTCGCTAACCGAGGAAGAATCAACACTGGACGCGGTCGAGGATGGCTTTGCCTGCACCGCTTTTAGTGACCAGAATGAGGAATGCCCCATCTACAAGGAGCGGAAATAAGGAGATGGCCGTCTCGCCATTCAAAATCCTCTGCGGGGTGGGGTTGCTGGCCATCTTCAGCAGCACCATCTCCAAGAGCCCGGCGCTGCCGCTGTTTGTCAGCCACCTTGGCGGCGGACCTGCCGCAGTGGGGCTAATCGCCTCGATCTCTGCGGGCACCGGTATTCTGTTCAGCTTTCCGGCCGGCATCCTCTCGGACAGGATTGGCCGGAAGCGCATGCTCCTGTTTTCCGCTATAGTCTTCGCCACGGCCCCATTTCTCTATCTGCTGGTCCGGGAAATCTGGCAGCTGGCCCTGGTTCGCTTCTATCACGGCTTGGCCACCGCCATCTTCCTGCCCGTGGCCATGGCCATGGTTTCGGATCTTTTCCAAAAAGGGAGGGGCGAGAAAATGGGCTGGTTTTCCACCGCCACCCTCTTGGGCCGCTTTATGGCTCCGGCCCTGGGCGGCGCCATTCTCGGTTTTTACACAACCGACCAGGCAAGCAGTGCCAGCGGTGCTGGCTTTCACACCCTCTACCTTGTCTGCGGCATTGCCGGACTTGCCGTTTTTTTCAGCGCATTTTTCCTTCCGGACCTCAACCAGGGAGACTCCCAAAAACCTGCCCCCCGCCCCCATTGGCGGGAAGGGGCCAAAGAGCTTTTGGGAAACCGGGGCATCATGATGACCTGCGCAGTGGAAGCCGCCATCCTTTTTGCCTACGGAACATTTGAAACCTTTCTCCCGGCCCACGCTCTCAAGGCGGGGTTGAATCCATATCAGATCGGATTGTGCCTCTCCTCCCAGATCATCACCATCGCCCTGGCAAAACCGGCCATGGGTCGGTTCTCCGATCGCCACGGCCGACCACAACAAATTTTGGTCGGCGCGGTTGCCGCAGGCATCTGTATCGCTTTTCTCTCAATAGCCGATTCCTTTCTTATCCTGCTTGCCTTAAGCATCCTTCTCGGGCTAACCATCTCGGTGGTCACTTCCGCCAGCGCCGCCCATATCGCCGATCAGAGTAAAGACGGCGCCCAAGGCTCGGCCATGGGCATCCTCGGCTCCATCATGGACATGGGTCACAGCCTCGGCCCTCTGCTGGGCGGTATCCTTGCCGCCTCTTTTGGCCTGCCTGCCTCTTTCCTTGGCGCCTGCACCGTTTTGGCGGCGGCAAGCCTGTTGTTCTGTATCTCTCAGGCCAGACCTGCGGCCTGAACACCCATCCGTTTCCCCAAAAACATCGGATAATCTCAGGGATTTCTTGAGGGAACAACAAATCGTTGTTACTGTTTGAATCCATGCTCCACTGTTTGATTCTTTTCCTGTTTTTGCTTATAAATCCGGAGGACACGCCGTGCCCCAGAAAACAACAATCCCCCTTGCCCAGAATGAAGCCTGCCCCAAGGAGCACCCGGTCACCTCCGATTTCCGAAGCCAGCTCCCGCAAATAATTGATCAGGTGGTGGACACCTGCTACAATAATGCCTGCTTCGAGCACGTTGAAGCGGAACCCCTGCCCAGCCGCCAGCACATCATCGACATCCTCGAGTCCTGCCGCGACATCCTCTTTCCCGGTTATTTCCGCAACCAGGGCATTGACCGGGTCAGTCTCAAATACCAGTTGGGCCTGGAAATTTCCGGCCTCTATGAAAAACTGACCAGGGAGATCACCAACGCCATCCGGCACGAATGCCTCCGCCACGACACCAGCTGCCAGCACTGCGAAGACACGGGCAAGGAAAACGCCTTCAAATTCATCACCTCGTTGCCGACCCTGCGGGCGATTCTGGCCACCGATGTGCGCGCCGCCTATGAAGGCGACCCTGCCGCCGGCAGTTTTGACGAAATCATCTTCAGCTATCCTGGCATCTACGCGATCATGGTCTACCGGGTTGCCCACGAGCTCTATACCCTGGGGGTTCCCATCCTGCCGCGCATCATGAGCGAATACGCCCATAGCATTACCGGCATCGACATCCACCCCGGCGCCACCATCAGCGCCTCGTTTTTCATCGACCATGGCACCGGCGTGGTCATTGGGCAGACCAGTGTCATCGGCCAGCGGGTCAAGCTCTATCAAGGCGTCACCTTGGGCGCGCTGTCCTTCAAACGGGACGATTCCGGCGATCTTGACCGCCAGAGCAAGCGCCATCCAACCATTGAAGACGATGTCACGGTCTATGCCGGCTCCACCATCCTGGGCGGCGACACCATCATCGGGGCCAGATCGGTCATCGGCGGCAACACCTGGCTCACCCAGTCTGTTCCGCCCGACACCAAGGTCTTGCTCAAATCCCAGGAACTGATCATGAAAACCACGCAAAACCAGCCGGTAAAATAAAAACTGGATATTCTTGAAAACTTCGTTTAGATTGTTCAGTTCAGCAACAATAGTACATAGAGGGAAGCTTTTAACCCCCCGTATTTATACGTAAAGAGCTGTCTGTAATTTTTATTTTTCCTGTCGCTAACAACGTTATTTAGGCCGCACCTCATTTTATCCCGAACACAACGGGGTGCAGCCCTGAAATTTTACACCACTATCAACCCAATCAGAATGGAAGGAGATGAGTCTATGTCCCGGAAAATGGTCACCATTGATGGTAATCAGGCATGTACCCATGTGGCCTACGCCACCAGCGAGATCATCACGATCTATCCCATCACCCCCTCTACTCCCATGGCGGCGGAGTCCGATACCAAGGCAACTGCTAAGCAGGAGAACATCTGGGGCTCCATTCCGGTTGTGACCCAGATGCAATCCGAAGGCGGCGTGGCTGGAGCCCTACACGGCAGTCTGACCACCGGCGCGCTCTGCACCACCTTTACCGCTTCCCAGGGATTGCTGTTGATGATCCCCAACATGTACAAACTGGCCGGCGAACTAACCCCGACCGTTTTCCATATCACCGCCCGTTCCATTGCCTGCCAGGGTCTTTCCATCTTCGGCGACCATGGCGATGTCATGGCCGCCCGCCAAACCGGCTGGGCCATGCTCTGTTCCCAGAACGTCCAGGAATGCCAGGATATGGCCTTGATTTCCACCCAGGCCGCACTGCAAAGCCGTATCCCCTTCATGCACTTCTTCGATGGCTTCCGCACCTCTCATGAGATCCAGAAGATCGAACAACTCACCTTCGATGACATGGGCAAGATGATCGACGAGGACCTGGTCATAGCCCACCGTGAGCGCGGTCTCTCCCCGGACCGGCCCATGATGCGCGGCACCGCCCAGAACCCCGACGTCTATTTCACCGGTCGCGAGACGGTAAACAAGTTCTACAATGCCACCCCAGGTATCGTCCAGAAGACCATGGACAAGTTCGCCAAGCTCACCGGCCGCAAATACCATCTCTTTGATTACTACGGCTCCCCGGATGCCGAGGATATCATCATCATGATGGGTTCCGGCGCCGAAACCGTTATCGCCACGGTTGAGCATCTGGCCAAGAAGGGCAAGAAGCTCGGCCTGGTCATCGTCCGGCTCTTCCGTCCCTTTGACTCTGCCGCTCTGATCAAGGCCCTGCCCAAGAAAGTCAAGCGCATCACCGTGCTTGACCGCACCAAGGAGCCCGGTGCTGCCGGCGAGCCCCTCTATCTTGACATCCGCACCGCAATCGGCGAGGCGGTGGAAGCAAAGGCTCTCAAGGCCAGCCCCAGCATTTTGGGTGGCCGTTACGGCCTCGGCTCCGCCGAGTTCACCCCGGCCATGGTCAAGGCTGTCTTCGACAACATGGCCGCAAAAAAAGCAAAGAACAATTTCTGCGTCGGACCCGATGACGATGTCGCCGGCACCAGCCTCAAGTACAATCCTTCCTTCGACATCGAAGGCAAGGACGTCTACCGCGCCATGTTCTACGGTCTCGGCGCGGATGGCACCGTGGGCGCCAACAAGAACACCATCAAGATCATCGGCACCGAGACCGTCAACAACGCCCAAGGCTACTTTGTTTACGACTCCAAGAAGTCGGGTTCCATCACCACCAGCCACCTGCGTTTCGGCAAGAACAAGATCGTTGCCCCCTACCTGATCAACAAAGCGAACTTCGTGGCCTGCCACAACTTCTCTTTCCTCGACAAGTACGACCTACTGGGCAACCTGGAGACCGGCGGCACCCTTCTCCTGACCACCTCCTTTAACAAGGATCAGGTCTGGAAGCAGCTGCCTTCCGTGGTCCAGAAGGATCTGATGGAGAAAAAAGCCAAATTCTACATCATCGACGCCATCACCCTGGCCGAGGCCATCGGCCTGGGCGCCAGGATCAACATGATCATGCAGACCGCCTTCTTCCTGATCTCCGGGATTCTCACCAAGGCCGAGGCGATCAAGGCCATCAAGGACGCGATCAAGAAGACCTACGGCAAAAAAGGCGACAAGGTCGTCAACATGAACTACGGCGCGGTTGACGTGGCGGTAAACAACATCGTTGAGGTGAAGATTCCCAAGACCGCTGGGGGCCACGAAAAACCACCCGTTGTTCCCGTTGACGCCCCGGCCTTTGTCAAGGAGGTCACCGCCAAGATGATCGAAGGCAAGGGCGACCAGATCAAGGTCTCCCAGATGCCTTGCGAC
The DNA here is from genome assembly GCA_026388735.1 of Deltaproteobacteria bacterium. Lineage (GTDB taxonomy): Bacteria > Desulfobacterota > Desulfobulbia > Desulfobulbales > Desulfurivibrionaceae > Thiovibrio. The sequence goes on along the minus strand of JAPLJG010000040.1, from coordinate 5,136 downwards.
GGCACCTGGCCCACCGGTACCACCCAGTACGAAAAGCGCAACATCGCAGTGCATGTGCCCGAGTGGCTGCCCAAAAACTGCATCCAGTGCGGTCGTTGCTCCCTGGCCTGCCCCCATGCCGCTATCCGTATGAAAATCGTAAAGGATGCCGACCTCAAAAAACTGCCCAAGAGCATGAAGAGTGTTGATGCTGTTGGTGCCCAGTTCAAGGGAAGCAAAACCATCATTCAGGTCTTCACCGAAGACTGCTGCGGCTGCACACTCTGTGTCGATGTCTGCCCGGCCAAGGAAAAAGCCCTGAAGATGATCGAAAACACCGAGGCAGTCCGCACCCAGGAAATACCCAATGTCAAATATTTCCTGAATCTGCCCGAGGTCGCGAACAAGGAAATCGATCCTTCCACCGTCAAGGGCAGCCAGCTGATCAGGCCCCTGTTTGAGTTCTCCGGAGCTTGCGCCGGTTGCGGCGAAACACCATATATCAAGCTTGCCACCCAGATGTTTGGCGATCGGATGATGATTGCCAACGCCACTGGCTGCTCCTCGATCTACGGCGGCAACCTGCCCACCACCCCCTATTGCAAGCGGGCCGATGGCCGCGGACCTGCCTGGGCCAACTCCCTGTTCGAAGACAACGCCGAATTCGGGCTTGGCATGCGCAACACTGCGAACAAATTCGCGGCCCAAGCCGCCGAACTGCTGGAAAAGGCTGTGGCTGAAAAACTCATCACCAAGAAAATGGCTGACGAGATCACCAACGCCTCCCAGAAAACCCAGGACGAAATCGAGGCCCAGCGTGGTCGCGTTGCCAAGCTGAAGGAAGCCCTGGGCAAGAGTAAGTCTGTGATCGCCAAACGGCTCCAGCCGGTGGCAGACTACTTGGTGAAAAAGTCCGTCTGGATCTTCGGTGGCGACGGCTGGGCCTACGATATCGGTTACGGCGGCCTGGACCACGTTCTCGCTTCCGGCGAAAACGTCAACGTCCTGATCATGGATACCGAGGTGCATTGCAACACCGGCGGTCAGATGTCCAAGTCCACTCCGCGTGCAGCCACGGCCCAGTTTGCCGCCGGCGGCAAAAAGATGCCAAAGAAGGACATCGGCATGATCTTCTCCACCTACGGTAACGTCTATGTGGCCAAGATCGCCCTGGGCGCCAACCCAACCCAGGTGGTCAAGGCATTTGCCGAAGCAGAGGCCTACGACGGCCCCTCCCTGATCATTGCCTATGCGCACTGCATCAACCACGGCATCAACATGGCCAAGGGCTTTGACCAGCAGAAGAAGGCGGTAAATTGTGGTCACTGGCCCCTCTACCGTTACAACCCTGAGCTGGAGGAGCAAGGCAAGAACCCCTTGACCATCGACAGCAAGGCACCGTCCATTCCCTTTGCGGAGTACGCCTTGAACGAGAACCGCTACCGGGCCTTGAAGATGATGAATCCGGAACATGCGGATGAACTCATGGCCATGAGCCAGAAGGACGTGGAGAAATCCTGGAAGTTCCTGGAAGGCCGCGCCAAGGCTTTGGAGCCGACAAAGAAGTAAAACATGGCTTGACCAAGTCCTGTTTGGGAATCCTGCCTTGCCTTGCAAGGCAGGATTTTTTTTGATGCGGCTACCCGGGGATGCGTGGCCTGTGAATATGCAGGAGGGAACATGACCTTAATAAACTAAAACTATCTCAAGCCCAAAGCAGGCTATCTCTTCCCGGAAATCGGCCGCCGGGTAAAGGGCTTTACCGACGCCAACCCCAAGGCCAAGGTTATCCGCCTTGGTATCGGCGATGTAACCAGGCCGCTTGCCCCCGCGGTCATCAAGGCCTTTCATGACGGAGTTGACGATCTGGCTCAAGGGGAATCATTTCACGGCTATGGGCCGGAACAGGGATACGACTGGCTCAGTAAAATCATCATTGAAAAATCATACAAGCCGCTAGGCGTAGATCTTCTGCCCTCTGAGGTTTTCATCTCGGACGGCTCCAAATGCGATAGCGCCAATATCCTCGACATCCTTGCCCTGGCAAACAAGGTCGCCATCTGCGACCCGGTATATCCGGTCTATAACGACACCAATGTCATGATCGGCCGAACCGGCGAGGCGGACGACAAGGGCTACTACGAGGGATTGGTCTATCTACCCTGCACCGAGACAAACAACTTTACCCCGGCCATCCCCAAGGAAAAGGTTGATATCATCTACCTCTGCTACCCCAACAACCCCACCGGCATGGTGGCCACCAAGGCAGAGCTGAAGGCGTGGGTGGACTACGCCAATGCCCAAGGCTCGATCATCTTTTTTGACGCAGCCTACGAGGCCTTCATCACCGAGCCTGGAATCCCCCACTCCATCTACGAGATTGAGGGGGCAAAGACCTGCGCCATTGAATTCCGCTCCTTTTCAAAAACCGCAGGTTTTACAGGGGTCCGCTGCGGCCTGACCGTAATACCCGAGCAGCTCACGGGCCATACTGTAGGCGGAGAAAAGGTGGCCCTGAACAAACTCTGGAACCGCAGGCAATCCACCAAATTCAACGGGGTTTCCTATCCGGTGCAGCGGGCTGCCGCCGCAGTCTATTCAGAGGATGGCTGGTCCCAGGTGCAGGAAACCATTGCCTTCTACATGGAAAATGCCCGCCTCATTCTGCAAGGACTGAAAACCGCAGGCATCACCTGCTACGGCGGAGTGAACGCCCCCTATATCTGGCTGAAAACTCCGGGGGGCCTGGCTAGCTGGGATTTCTTCGACAAGCTGCTCACCGAATGCCATGTGGTGGGCACCCCGGGCAGCGGCTTCGGCCCCAGCGGCGAAGGCTACTTCCGCCTCTCCGCCTTTGGTTCACGAGAAAATGTCCAGGAGGCGGTACGCCGGATCCAGGGAAAATGGGGTGAAAACTAAGGCTGTCGACACCCTTATCGGGGGCAACAAAAAGGGGGAATCGATTATTTCGATTCCCCCTTTTTATTGCCTTTTGGACCCAGTTGAACCTAAATAAAGGTCACCTTACAAAAACGGCGTTTGCCAACCTTAAGGATAATTTCACCTTGGGTCGTCACCAGGTGTTCTATATCGCTGACCTTGTCACCATTGAGGGAAACAGCATTCTGCTGAATCAGTCGGCGCGCCTCTCCGGTCCCGCTGACTAACTGGGCCTCCACCAGAAGCTTCGGCAACCAAATCCCTTCCGGTGCGGCAGCCAGAACAACCTCGGGCATGTCCTCCGGGTTGTCGTGCTGGCTGAAAATCTTTTCAAAATTCTCTTCCGCCCTCTGGGCTGCCACGACATCGTAGAATCGACCAGTCAACTCTCGGGCCAACTGCTGCTTAACCGCCTTGGGATGTACCCTGCCAGCCTGCATCTCGTCCTTAAGCGCGCCTATCTGCTCCTCGGCAAGATCGCTGAGCAACTCGAAATACCGGAACATGAGGCTGTCGGAAACCGACATGGTTTTCCCATAAATGTCATCGGCCTTTTCGGTGATGCCGATATAGTTACCCAGGGACTTGCTCATCTTGTTGACCCCGTCGAGTCCTTCGAGCAAAGGCATGGTGATGACCACCTGGGGTGCCTGCCCCCAGACGCGTTGCAGATCGCGGCCCATGAGCAGATTGAACAACTGGTCGGTGCCGCCAATCTCCACATCCGCCTTAAGAGCAACAGAATCATACCCCTGGATAAGAGGATAGAGGAACTCGTGGATGCTGATAGGCCGTTCATTTTCGAAACGGACCTTGAAATCCTCACGCTCCAGCATGCGCGCCACGGTAAGTTGCGAGGCAAGCATGATGAAATCCTTGGAAGTGAGCTTATTCAGCCAGGTGCTGTTAAAAACGACCTTCGTTTTTTCCGGGTCAAGAATCTTAAAAATCTGCTCTTTGTAGCTTGCGGCATTTTCCTCAACCTGTTCAACGGTCAAAGCCTTTCTGGTCTCTGATTTTCCGGTTGGATCCCCGATCATCCCGGTAAAATCGCCGATCAAGAAATTAATTTCATGTCCGAGATCCTGGAAATGCTTCAACTTTTGAATAAGAACCGTATGACCCAAATGGAGATCAGGCGCGGTCGGATCAAACCCGGCCTTGATCTTCAAAGGGGTCCCGGCTGCGTCCGATTTTTCCAACTTCTTGACAAGATCTGCCCTGGAAATAACGGCAACAGCCCCGCGCTCTATCAGTTCTACCTGTTTTTCAATTGATATCTTCATGTGTTATCAGTGGTTGATGGTCCCGCAAAAAAAAAGCGGATGGAATCATGGTTACCTGATTCCATCCGCTTTTCAGAGCGTTACTATTTGGCGTATTCCACAGCCCTGGTTTCCCGAATTACGGTTACCCGAATCTGGCCAGGATAGGTCAACTCCTGCTCGATTTTCTTGACGATGTCCTTGCTGACTATCATTGCTTCCGCATCGCTGATCACCCCACTGTTGACGATGATCCGGACCTCACGGCCAGCTTGAATGGCGTAGGATTTCTCCACTCCCTTGAAAGAATTGGCAATTTTCTCAAGATCTTCAAGCCGCTTGACATACGACTCAAGCATTTCCTTCCGCGCCCCTGGCCGGGCACCGGAAAGGGCGTCAGCGGATTGCACAAGAACATCAAGAATTCCATCCGGCGGGACATCTTCATGATGGGCAGCAATAGCATGCACGATAACCGAAGATTCACCATATTTTTTAGCCAAATCAGCGCCAATGCTGGCGTGTGATCGTTCAATCTCATGATCCACAGCCTTGCCAATATCATGCAGCAAGCCAGCCCGCTTTGCCCGTTTCACATCAATCCCGAGTTCGGCAGCCATAACCCCGCAGAGAAAAGCGACTTCCAGAGAATGCTGTAGAACATTCTGACCATAGCTGGTGCGGTATTTAAGACGGCCAAGCAGCTTGATCAACTCCAAATTGACACCATGGGCACCCACATCAAAGGTTGCCTGCTCCCCTGCCTCCCGCATGGTCACCTCAAGCTCCTCGCTCACCTTTTCCACAATCTCCTCGATTCTGGCAGGATGAATACGACCATCGGTAATCAACCTCTCCAGGGACTGACGGGCAATTTCACGCCGGACAGGATTGAAACCGGAAAGGATAACCGCTTCCGGGGTGTCATCGATAATAATATCGATCCCGGTTG
>JAPLJG010000041.1 GCA_026388735.1 Deltaproteobacteria bacterium | reverse complement strand
GGCAAAGCGGTTCATCAACCGAACCAGCAGCTCACTTAAGCAGGAGTAATCGCCGGTGGAGAGCGACAGCAGTGCCAGCTCCTCGAAGCCGCCCTCGGCAATGCCTTTTTCGGCCATGGCAAAGATCTTCTCAGGGGTGCGTTCCCGCACCGGCCGGTAGATCATGCCCGCCTGACAGAAACGGCAGCCCCGAGTACAACACCGGGCGATCTCCAAGCCAAGTCGGTCGTGGACGATCCGGGTAAGCGGCACCAGGGGGGGCTGCTCGATGCTGGCGCCTTCCAAGTCGGCAAGGATGCGGCGTCTTACCAATCCACCACCGGAAAGCACCTGCATCCCGAGAAAATTACCAGTTGCATCATAGCGCGGCTCAAAAAAGGAAGGGACATACACCCCCTCGATCCGACTGAGCCGCTGCAAAACCGCTTGCCGCCCTTCCCCGCTTTCCTTGGCCATGCGGACAGCCTCGGCGATTTCCAGCACCGCCTCCTCCCCGTCGCCCAGAAGAATGGCATCAAAGAAATCCGCCACCGGCTCGGGATGAAAGGCGCAGGGGCCGCCACCGATAACCAGAGGGTGCGCTACGGTTCGGTCCGCGCTACGAAACGGCAGCCCGGCCAGCTCAAGAATGGTGAGGATATTGGTGTAGCAAAGCTCGTAAGGCAGGGTGATGCCGAGAATATCAAAATCGGCCACCGGCCGCTGCGATTCCAGGGAAAACAAGGGCAAATGCCGGGCGCGGAGTAACTCCTCCAGATCGCGATCCGGGGTATAGACCCGCTCGGCCAGCATGTTCTCTTGAGCATTGACGATATGATAGAGAATCTGCAAGCCCTGGTGGGACATGCCAAGTTCATAGAGGTCCGGGAAGGCCAGAACCATGCGGAGAGAAACAGAGCTCCACTCCTTTTTCACCACGTGCAGCTCGTTGCCGCCGTATCTGCTGGGCTGCCTTACCTGCGGCAGCAGGGCATCTATCTCGTCATGCATTTGTGATTCCTGAACAAAATCGACCAGTTGAGGACGATTGATCGTTAGAGTGTTGGCTTGTTCCACAGCAGAAGATACTACTCTCTACTCAACGGGCACCAAGGTGAAACCTAAAGGCAGATCCACCCGAAAATCTCCCGCGTTGAAGCTGGCATCGGGCAGCCAATCCCCCAGGGTGAGTTCCATGAGCGCACCGTTATTATTGGCGTGAATCCTGATCACCCCTGGCAGTCGGCAGTTGTCCGACCCGCCTTCGGAGGCTTTGGCATAGTCGTCATACCGAACATCGACCATGATCCGGCCATCAGGGTCTGCAACCAAATGCCGCAGGATCACTCGTTGGGCCGGGTCAAACAGCACATGTCGGCGAAGCAGCCCCCCGGCCGAGGCATCATCGGCGTAGGCAAGCTCCAACCAGAGGCCATGTCCTTCCGGGTCTTCCGCCACGGAAAAAATCCGCAGCTTTTCTGGAGCCAGTCTGCCAGACAGCCAGTAGAAACCGTGGGCCGGGTCAAAACCCTGGGGGGCATATTTCTTAAAAGCGGCAGCGGTGACCAACCCCTCATAGCCCTTGGCTTCCGGCACCACGACATAGCGGAAGAAAGTTCCGTCCGTGGTCAAGAACAGCAGGGGCTGGCCCAAGGGATTGAGGCCGGTAAATTTCAAAAAAGAGGGAGCCTTGGCCTGGATAAAGCCGGAGATCGTGCCATTCTGCACCACTGATTTCAACGAAAGCCTTACCTGGGCATCAAGACAGCTGGGGCAATCCTGCTGTCGCGCCATAGTCTCACGGAACAGGACAACCGCTTGCTGTTGCTGCAACTCGGCAAGCGGCTTGGTGGACGGCAGGGTGGCGCATCCGCCACTCAACAGCAGAAAAAGGCCAAGCCCCCCCGACAAGACCCCAAAAAGACCGCGTTTCATTTTGCCTCGCCGGCCTGGCCGTCCTTGGGAGACAAAGCCTCCAGCTTGCGGCGAACCTCCTCCTTCTTGTCCGCCTCTTCATGGAGCTCCAACGATTTCAGATAGGCCTTGTACGCCCCGGGGCTGTCATTGTTTTTCAGATAGGCATCGCCAAGATGCTCATAGATCGTTGGATCATCGGGAGACAACACCACTGCCAGCTCCAGTTCCCGGACCGCAGCCGGAAAATCCCCCAGCCGGTAATAGACCCAGCCCATACTGTCCCGAACAAAGCCATCCTTTGGCAACAAGGCGACGGCCTGCTCGATATAGGCCTTGGCCTCTTCCAGATTGCGCCCTTCCTCGGCCCAAGTATAACCCACATAGTTCAGCGCCCTGGCATGTTTCGGCTCCCGTTTGAGCACCTCTTCCATCTGGTGCATGGCTCCAGGGAGATCATTGAGCTTGTGGAGAAACAGGGCGTATTCGTAATACACCTCCGCATTGCCTGGGAAATCGGCAAAGGCCTGGGTGAACACCCCGTGGGCCTTATCAGTTTTGTCCTGGCCGGCGTAAAGCATTGCCAGGGCCACATAAAAATTGAGCCGCCGGTTGTGCTTGTCGGCCATGGCCTGCCGCAGGGCCTTCTCTGCCCCTGGGAAATCCTTTTCCTCCTGCATGATCCTGGCCAACATGATAACCGACTCCTCATAGGCCGGACTGGCCGGCCGCACCTGCTTGAGAAGTTTCTTGGTGGTCGCAAGATCGCCCTGCTGGTAATAGGCCAGGATCAGCAACGCCCTGGCTCCGTCTGACTGAGGATCTTTCTTGAGGATCGCGTTCAACCGGATGACGGCATCAAGACGTTTCCCGGCATCAAGAAGAATCCGACAGATGGCCAGCTCGACCTTGGCCGGGTTTGCCGAGATGTCTCGCAAATTCTCCATCTCTGATATAGCCTTGTCTATCTCCCCTTGCCGAAAATAGACATTGGCCAAAAAGCTCCTGGCCCTTTCATCGGAGGCATCTTCTTCAATAATCCGCCGATAGATGGCAATGGCCTCGGGATAACGCTTCTCCTGCTCATACAATTCCGCAGCCTCATAGGCCAACAGTGGCGACCAGTTGAGAGCCAGAGCTTTATCAAAGGCCTCCGCAGCCTTATCGAACAGACCCATCTCCTGGTAGAGCTTGGCCAGATAATAGAATCCGGCATAGGAATCTGGGTTGATCTCCGCCAGTTTCTCCAAAACCTGCCGCGCCTTGTCGTAATCGTGCAACCGGGCGTACAGCCCGCCCAGCAGCAGCCGAACATTGAAGTTTTGCGGGTCATCGACCAGGATAGCCTGATATATCTCGGCAGCCTCTCCGTACCGCTCCATGATGCTATAGAGATTGGCCAAGATTGTCCGGGCTTCCGAATCTTTTGGATTCAAGGCGACAAGTCGGTTCACCCATTCAACGGCCTGTTCCCGTTGCCCGGTTTTAACAAGCAGCCCGGCCAGGGAACGCATAACGCGCCCAGCCAAACGGTCGCAAACCAGCGCCTGTTTGTAGGCGTAGATGGCCTCATCGTAGCGCCCTTCAATCTCGGCCGACTTGCCCCAGAGAAAATTAAAATAGGAACAGCCCTTGTCCACCGCTTCCTCATAGGGTTCGAGATCCGCAGCAAAAGGCGGCTGCCCTGGCACCCCCCGAAGGGACGGGGCGCACGACAGGCAACAGAGGGCCAGCCCACCGGCAATCAGCAGACGCTTCAACATACAATTTCCCCCCTTAAACCTTGGCCAACCCATGATTTTTTTCGCCCAAACCTTCATAATCCACAAACCATATTACCTTGCCACCGGAAAAAGCTCGGCCACATTTTCCATGACCAGGGCATGCACGGCCTTGGCGTCCCCGGTTCCGTCAATCCGCCGAATATTTTCGCCCTTAAGATCGGCAAAAATCCTGGCCACCCGGGCCAAGGTCTCTTCCTGTTCAAAATCGTTCAGGGTATCGCCCCGAAGCTTCTGTACCCGGTGTACCCCAAGAGACACAGGTGCTTCAAGCATAATAACCATATCCGGCACCGGCGCAAACAATTCATTTGCCGCGATGATTTTTTGCGGGTCCTGCCCAGCCGCGCCCTGATAGGCGGCGGTGGAATAATAGTACCGGTCGGTGAGCACCACCTTGCCGCCAGCCAAAGCCGGGGCGATAACCTGCACCACATGCTCGCGCCGGTCATCGAGGAACAAAGCCAGCTCCTCTTCCGGGGTAACGCTTTTTCTATTTTTATACAACTGCCTGATTTTCCGACCATACTGCCCATCGGTGGGCTCACGGGTCGCAACCACGCGCAAACCCCGCTGGCGCAGAACCTCGGCCAACAACTCTATCTGGGTGGTCTTGCCGGTCCCGTCGATGCCTTCAAAGGCGATGAGCATTCCTTTCCTGTTCATTCTTAAAATCCTTTACCGCTTATAGCTGGCAGCTTTCAGTTTTTGCCTGTTAGCCACAATGGCCTCGGCCATGGCAACTGCGGCGGCCAAGCTCGTTGGCGCAGCCAGCCCCTTACCCGCGATATCGTAGGCCGTGCCATGATCCACCGAGGTCCGGACAATGGGCAAGCCCAAGGTCACATTCACCCCATCGCTAAAATGCAGGAGCTTGAAGGGGATCAAACCCTGATCGTGATACATGCAAACCACTGCATCAAATTGCCCCGCCACAGCCTTATTGAACACCGTGTCTGGCGGGAACGGCCCCTCAACCAACCAACCGGCCCGACGAGCAGCCGCAACAGCCGGGGCAATGACCCGTTGTTCCTCATCGCCAAACATCCCGTCTTCCCCGGCATGGGGATTCAGGCCTGCCACCGCCAAACGTGGCTGCGGCACGCCAAAATCATCTCGCAGGGCCTGGCCGGTGATGGTGATCATCCGCAGCACCGCCTCTAGGGTAATGGCGGCAGGCACCTCTGCCAAGGCCTGATGAATGGAGACCAGGGTGATTTTGAGGGTGGCGCCCGCCATCATCATGGCAAAATCCCTTGCCTGGCAAAGCTCAGCAAGCATTTCGGTGTGTCCGGGGAACCGGTAGCCGCCAGCCTTAAGCGCGGCTTTACTAATGGGACAGGTCACCAGCCCAGCCAGTTGATTGGCCTGGACAAGCCGCACCGCTTCCTCGACATAACGGCCCATGGCCCGGCCTGTTTCAACGGTGGGCCTTCCCCACATAAGCCCATCGCCAAGATCGGACAACGAGAGAACATTGAGCGCCTGCGGCTGCAAAGGCCCACCCGGCTGCCAGTCTACCACCCGGACCTCAAGCTTGAACGCAGCGGCGCAGCGGCGCAACACCCCGGCATCGCCGATGACCACGGGCCACAAGGCCGCTTGCGACCCGGTCTGGGCAAACAAGCGCAGGATGATCTCCGGCCCGATGCCCACCGGACAGCCCATGGTAATCCCCAGGGGAGGCAATTTTTCTTCAGCTCCAGTCTGCACCATCAGGCTCCATAACTCAGATCAAAGGCATTTTGCACCAGCTCAACCACCGGGGCAGCCTCCCCGACAAAACTAATCGCCACCACATCAAAACGGGCCGCTTGCCCTTCCCTGCCTGTTTCGGCCAGGTACTCCAGGGCAACCTTGGAAATCTGTCGGCACTTGGTCGGGGTCACTGCCTCAAAGGGATGGCCACACTGATGACCGCGCCTGGTTTTGACCTCGACAAAAACCAGAGTTCCCTTCTCTTCGGCGATAATATCGATCTCCCCCAGCTTGGTGCGATAATTCTTTACAATAACCCGATAGCCATGCCGGGCAAGATATTGGCAGGCAAGCGCCTCCCCCTGTTGGCCAAGGGGGATTTTTTTCGCCTCCTTTATCTTGCCGAACAATCGCGCACCGGTTTGAAGCTCTGGCGATGGATGGGACAGGGTCCGATTTCCCGAATAATCCGACGATGCTCGGCCGTGGGATAGCCCTTGTGTTTGGCAAAGTTATACTGGGGGTATTCGAGATGGTACTGTTCCATGATTGCATCGCGGGTCACCTTGGCGACAATGGAAGCGGCGGAAATGGAGGCACTGCGCGAATCGCCTTTGACATAGGCCTTTTGCGGCACAGCCATCGGCACGGTGAATTTGCCGTCGACCAGCAAAAAATCCGGCAGGCCGGGCAACTTTTCCACCGCCTTCCGCATGGCCAGCAGGGAGGCTTGCAGGATATTGAGCCGGTCGATCTCTGCGGCGGAAACGATACCCACCCCGATTGCCGCCTCAAGCACAACAAGCCGTTGCGCCAGCTCATTGCGGGTCTTGGCGCTCAATTTTTTTGAATCCTGGAATTGCTGATAGTCGCAGTGAAGCGGAAGAATGACGCAGGCGGCAACCACCGGACCGGCCAGCGGCCCCCGGCCGGCCTCATCGGTGCCGGCCACAATGGCGTAGCCCTGACTGATCAGAGATCGTTCAATGGCAAAGGTGTCTCCGGCAGGAGAAGCTGACCACAGTGTTATCGCCTTGGGCAAGACGCACCACCTTGTATGCTAAGCCGAAAGGACCACGAAAAAACGGCCACGGTTTCCCGTGGCCAGGCAATGGCGGCAGTATGAAAGCGCACCGAAACAGGAAGCCGCACCAAGGCCGCGCCTGCTCCGGGCAATAGGCAAAGGCTAGTTAAGGCCTTTTTCCCTGATTCTCGCTGCCTTGCCACGCAGGTTGCGCAGGTAGTACAAACGGGAACGCCGGACACGGCCCTCGCTCACCAGCTCGATCTTATCGACCCGGGGAGAGCACAAGGGAAAGGTTTTTTCCACGCCAACGCCATGGGAAATCTTGCGGACGGTGACGCTGGCGCCCATGGTCCCTTTGCGACGGCGGATAACAACCCCCTGGAAAAGCTGGGTCCTTTCTTTGTTGCCCTCGATGATCCGGATATGGACCTTCACGGTATCGCCGGCCCGAAAGTCGGGGATGTCATGGCGCATATTCTCTTTTTCCATCTGCTCAATGATGTTCATAGTTTTTCCTCTTTCAACTTCTTATGGGAACGGATTCCAATGGGCCATTATACATGCCCACACTGTTTTTTCAATGCTTACCCAACACCCTGTCCAGAACAATGGCCGCAGCCGACCGGACAGAGAGATGATTATATTCGCCATACCCGATAATGGGAGGCAGCAGGGCGTCAACCTCCGCTAAAACTTCCGGCGTCATGCCCCAGCCGGTACCAAACAAAATCAGATGCGGCTCTCCGGCAAAAATCCGTTGCCGCGCTGCCGCATAATCCAGCTGGTTGGCGTTCGGCCTGGCACTAGTCGCCAGAACCGTCGGCCTTTGCTGCCATTTGGCCTCTACCAGTTCGTACATCTCTGCCAGATCACTACATACCCGCACCAAAGACAGGGCATCTTTACGTTTCGGGTTATAGGTCGCCCCGTGGCCTGTCTGCCAGTGCGCCAAAATATCTCTGACCAGCACCTGCTGATCCGCAAACGGAGTGACAATATACAAGGTGTCGATGCCAAAGGTCCTGCCTGCCCTGGCAATATCATGCAGGTCCAGATTGGTCACCGCCGAGCCGATGGTCTCCCCGTTCTTGTTAGAAACCGGATAATGAACCAGGGCAAGATCGAGCCGCAGGGCTGGTTGCTCCGGGCACTGCACACCTTGTTGGATCACTGCTCCTCCGGCTGACTCTTCCAACCGCTCTCCCGCAGTCTGGCAAGAAGTCCCTGCCGCTGTAAAATCTTCAATTCTTCGGGAGTAAAACGCATCCCGACAACAAGATCCGGTCGTTTATCAAAAGTCCGTTCAACTGCGGCAACCAGCCGCCATTCAGCCACCGCTCCATGATCTCCGGAGAAAAGCACCTCCGGCGCTTCTACTCCCTCAAAAAGCCTGGGCCGCGTATACTGCGGAAATTTAAGCCCGCCCCGGCTGAAGGTGTCGTAGACTACCGAATTCGCACATCCCAGCACACCCGGACTCAGCCTGGTGATGGAATCGATGAGGACCATGGCTGCCAATTCGCCACCGGTGAGGATATAGTCACCGATGGAAATTTCCTCGTCAACATACTGGGCGGTGAAGCGTTCATCCACCCCTTCATAGCGGCCGCAGACCAGAAGCAGCCGCGCCTGCCCGGCCAGCTCCTCGGCAACCGCCTGAGTATAAGGCCGCCCCTGGGGGCTCAGGAGGATTACCCTCCCTGGCTGCGGGGCCTTTGCCTGCACGGCCTGCACCGCAGCGGCCAGGGGTTCCGGCTTCATGACCATGCCTTCCCCGCCGCCAAAGGGGCGGTCATCGGTCATGGCATGCTTGTCAAGCGCATAGTCCCGAATATTATGGCAGGCAATCTCTACCTGCCCGGCTTCCTGCGCCCTGCGGATTATCCCCTCCTTGAGCGGAGAGTCCAGCAGTTCCGGGAAAATCGTCAGTACGTCAAATCGAATGGTTTCGGCCACCGGAGCATCAGCGCGCATCGTCCGGCGCCCCGCCTGCGTTCATCTCCAGCAAACCCGGAGGCGGCGTGACCATCAGGGCCTTGCCATCCGAAGTAAAACCAGCAACACACTCGGCAACCACCGGGATCAAATACTCGCCGCCTGCCCCGGTAATCACCAGGATATCATGGGCGCCGGTGGCCATGAGCGAGGTGATCTTGCCAAGCTCCTGCCCGGCATCGCTGATCACGGGCAACCCTTCCAATTCATGCCAGTAAAAGGTTCCAGCTCCTGGGGTCGGCAAAAGCTCCCTGGCGATTCGCACCTCCCAGCCGCGCAGGCCTTCCGCCGCGCTTCTGCCGGAAAGTCCGGCAAGCTGAAGGAGAACCAGGTTCTCCAAAGGACGACACTGCTCAACTTCATACGACTTGGTCAGACCATGGCCCGGATCGACCAGGGTCAGCAGCCGGTAGCCGCGAAAATCATCGGGGTTGCCGGAAAAAGGGTAAACCTTAAGTTCACCCTTGATACCATGGGCCTTGGCAACCTTGCCCACCGCAATCTGCCCGCCATGGGCAACGCCGACATCAAGGATTTCCAAAAACCCTACTCCATGATCTCAAGACGGGCCTTGCGATTGTCCTTGCCTGCTGAGGCAGAGAGCAACGAGCGAATGGCCCTGGCGGTCCGCCCTTGTTTGCCGATGACCTTGCCAAGATCCTCTTTGGCTACCCGCAACTCAAGAACAACGACACCATCGCCTTCCGTCTCGGCAACCTGAACCGCAGCGGGATCATCCACCAACGAGGTGGCTATGAATGTTACCAGATCCTTCATGGTATTATTCCGCCTTGCTGGCCTTGGCAAGCAGGGTTTTCACCGTTTCGGAAGGCAGCGCTCCCTTGTCGAGCCAAACCTTAACCCGATCCTGCTTGACAATAACCTCGGCGGGTTGCTTGCAAGGGTCGTAGGTGCCGACCACTTCAAGAAACTGGCCGTCGCGAGAAGCCTCGGCGTTGGCTACGACAATGCGGTAAAAGGGGTGCTTCTTGCGGCCCATTCTGGTCAAACGAATCCTTACAGCCATGGTGTTGTTTCCTCCTGTGGGTTATTCAACTTATTTGACAGGACAGACATATGCGTCCTGTGCGTTTTCTAATATCCGAATGCGTTCCTACCGGGTAAGCCCTTTGGGCCGTTTCTTTTTCTTCGGTCCGCCGACAAAGGCGCCCAACCCGCCGGGCTTGCCGCCCATCTGCTTCATCATCTTGAGCATGTCCGTGTAGCTCTTGACGACCTTGTTCACATCCTGCACCGTGGTGCCGCTCCCCTTGGCGATGCGCGCCCTGCGATTCGCGTTGAGGATGGCGTGGTTGCGACGCTCCTTAATGGTCATGGAGCTGATGACCGCCTCCACCTTGACCAATTCCTTTTCATCGGGCTTGGGCATGTCCTTGAGCTGCTTGATCCGGCTCATCCCCGGAATCATGCCCATGATCTGTTCCAGGCTGCCCATCTTCTTGATCTGCTGGATCTGCTCAAGAAAGTCCTCCAGGGAAAACCCTTCTTTCTTGAGCTTCTTGGCGAGTTTTTCCGCCTTGTCTTTATCAACTACGGCCTCGGCCCTTTCGATCAGGGTAAGCACGTCGCCCATGCCCAAAATCCGGGAGGCAACGCGGTCCGGATGGAACGGCTCCAGGGCGTCCAGCCCTTCGCCCATGCCGACGAACTTGATGGGCCGCTGGGTCACTTTCTTGATGGACAGGGCCGCGCCGCCGCGGGCATCGCCATCCATCTTGGTCAGGATCACGCCGCTGATGGCGAGATCGAGATTAAATTTTTCGGCAACCGTGACCGCATCCTGGCCGGTCATGGCATCGGCCACGAAGAGGATCTCGGCGGGCTGCACCGCGTCCTTGATTCGGGCCAACTCCCCCATGAGCTCCTGATCCACATGGAGCCGGCCGGCGGTATCGACAATCAGGGTATCATACCCCGCGCTCTGGGCGGCATGTACAGCCTGGCGACAGATCGCCACCGGATCCTGATCGGTGGTCGCGGGATGCACCGGCACTCCAAGGCTCTGGCCCAGAATGGTCAACTGCTCAATGGCTGCTGGTCGGTAGACATCAGCCGGCACCAGATAGGGCTTGCGGCCCTTGCCCTGCAGCAGCTTAGCCAGCTTGCCAGAGGTGGTGGTCTTACCGGAACCCTGTAGACCCACCATCATAATGACCACGGGCTGACGGCCACTGAGTTCGAGGGTGGCGGTCTGTCCGCCCAACAGCTCGACCAACTGGTCGTGCACTACCTTGATCACCTGCTGGCCAGGGGAGAGAGAGCCAACCACTTCCTGGCCAAGCGCCTTCTCGGCGACCGTGGCGACAAACTCCTTGGCGACCTTGAAGTTAACGTCGGCTTCCAGCAGGGCCATGCGCACTTCGCGCAAGGCCTCCTGGATGTTTTCCTCGGTCAGCCTGCCGTGGCCGCGAAGCTGTTTAAAAACATCATGTAATCGGGCTGAAAGAGACTCAAACATTTTGGTCAATCACTCAAGCAGCCCCTGGAAAGCCCGGCAACCGCAATAATTCCTAAAAAAAGACAAACCTCACCCTATCCGGGCCGGAAAACGGACAAAGATACTTTGCCAAACGCAGGATGTCAAGCACCAATCTGCCTATCAAGAACCCCCAAAGCGGTAGCCTGGATAAGACCACTCGTGCCCTTTGCCTTTTACAGC
This sequence comes from Deltaproteobacteria bacterium, assembly GCA_026388735.1. Classification (GTDB taxonomy): domain Bacteria; phylum Desulfobacterota; class Desulfobulbia; order Desulfobulbales; family Desulfurivibrionaceae; genus Thiovibrio. The sequence goes on along the minus strand of JAPLJG010000041.1, from coordinate 14,257 downwards.
TCCCCCAGCAGCTTCGCCAGCCCCTCGGGGGTGTCGAACTGAAAGCAGCGGTGCTCGTATTCAGCCGGGATGATCTTTTTCAGCAAGCCGGTCAGGACGTTTTTCGGACCGACCTCGATGAAGACTCGCACCTCCTCTGCCATCATTTTCTCGACAATCTCAAACCAGCGCACCGTGGAGGCAATCTGCCGAGCCATGATGCCCCGGATGACGTCCGGTTCGCTTTCCGCTGCAGCTGTCACGTTGAACAGCACGGGAGTATGCGGGGAGCTGAAAGCAATCTTCGCCATTGCCGCCTCAAAATCCGGGATCGCACCCTGGATCAACTGGCTATGCCAGGCGCCGCTCACCTTGAGGGGAATCGCCTTACCCCCTTGAGCCTTCACCAGCTCTGCCGCAGCCTCAAGGGCGGCAACCTCCCCGGAGATAACGATCTGCTCCCCGGAGTTATGGTTGGCCACGGTGAGCCTGCCCTGGGACTGCGCTTTCTCGACAATGGCCCGGACCTGTTCGATTTTCAGTTTCACTACGGCCTGCATCCCGCCGGGGTTCCGGTCGCTCTCCCGTTCCATGAGCCGACCGCGTTCCGTGACCAGGGCCAGGGTGTCCTCAGGGCTCAGTATCCCGGCGGCAGAAAGGGCTCCGTATTCGCCCAGGCTGTGACCGGCAAAAAATGCCGGTTTCACCCCGGCCTTGGCGAGAGCCTGCCAGCAGATGAGATTCATCACGGTCATGGCCGGTTGCAGATGCACGGTGCGGGTCAGATCCTCCATGGGCCCGTCCTGACAGAGGTGGATAAGCGGGAAACCGCTGATCTTTTCCGCCATGGCCATGAGGGCGCGGGCCTCAGCGTCCGTTTCAAGAAATTCCTTGCCCATCCCCAAAAACTGAGAGCCCTGCCCTGGAAAAAGAACCGCAATCTTTTGTTCTGCCATAACTGAACTCCAAAATTTCATTTTTTCTTGTGATGTATCAGCGCTGAAGGGTGAAAGTTGCTACTCGTACACTTTTTACTTTTCACTTTCTTGCGGCGGATGCAATATGGTGCCCAGGATAAACAACCCGACCCCAACGGTGATGGCAGAATCCGCCACATTGAAAGCCGGCCAATAATGGGTTCCAAGGTGAAAATACAGAAAATCCACCACCGAGCCAAAGCGTAGCCGGTCAATAAGATTACCCACCGCGCCCCCGGCGATCAGACCGATGGCGTGGGCAAAAATCTGGCCCTGGTTGCGAAACTGCTTGTAGGAAAAAACCATCACCCCAATGGCGGCCACGGCCACTCCAACAAAGAAGACCTGCCGCCAGACGCTCTTGGCTCCGGCCAACATGCCAAAGGCGGCCCCGGTATTGGTGAGATAGGTCAGATCGAACAGACCGGGGATGACGGGCAGCAACTCAAACATGGCGAATCGGTCCATGACCAGAGCCTTGGTCACCTGATCCAGGGCAACCACCGCCAGCAGCCAAGCCAACGGAATAATAGGCGAGTCTGGCTTTTTCAATTGGTCACCACCACCTTGGTACAGCGGGGGCAGAGACTGGGATGCTCGGTATCGCTGCCCAACTCCTCGGAGCGCAGCCAGCACCGTTCGCATTTTTCACCCCTGGCCGAACGCACCAGCACCGAAAGCTCCGGCAGTTCGGTGCTGACAAAACCCGGCTCGGGCAGGGAGGCCATCAGTTCCATCCGGGAAACAATGGCCACGCTTTGCAGGGTCTCCCAGTTGGCGGCCAGGAATTCGCCCAGCTCGTCGGACGCAGCCACCACCACCTCCGCTTCCAGGGAATGGCCGATAACCTTGTCGCGCCTGGCAATCTCCAAAGCCTTGGTCAATTCGCCCCGCACCCTTAGCACCCTGTCCCATTTCTCGGCCAGCGCTTTGTCGCTGACCCGTTCCGGCTTCAGCTCCGGGAACAGGGCGACACAAACATTGTCCTCGTGCTGGGCTGCGCCGGGCAGGAAATCCCAGACCTCGGCGGCCATGAAGGTAAGGACCGGAGCCATGAGCCGGGTCAGGCCATCGACGATCTCATACAGGGCGGTCTGGGCGGCCCGCCGCTCGCGGGAATTGGCAGGCAGGGTGTAGAGCCGGTCTTTGAGCACATCCAGGTACAGGGCGCTCATGCTCACGGTGCAGAAATTGGTCAGACCGTGGAACACGGGATGGAACTCAAAAACCTCGTAGCCCTTGAGCACCTTCATCTTCAACAGTTCAAACTGATAGAGAGCCCAGCGGTCCAGCTCGTCCATCTCGCTGTCCACCACTGTATCCGTGGCCGGGTCAAAGTCGTAGAGATTGCCGAGGATGAACCGCACGGTATTGCGGATCTTGCGGTAGGCGTCGGCCAGCTGCTGGAGGATGGTGTCGGAGATCTTGATATCGTCGCGGTAATCCTCGGAAGCCACCCAAAGACGCAGGATCTCGGCCCCGTACTTCTTGATGATCTCCTCCGGGGCAATGACGTTGCCGATGGATTTGGACATCTTCTTGCCCTGGCCGTCCACGACAAAACCATGGGTGAGCACGGACTTGTAAGGCGGGATACCACGGGTGCCTATCGAAGCGAGAAGTGCGCTCTGGAACCAGCCGCGATGCTGATCGCTGCCTTCCAGATAGAGATCAGCCGGGGCGGCAAGCTCAGCCCGCTCCTCCAACACCGCGGCATAACTCACCCCGGAATCGAACCGAACATCGAGGATATCCTCCTCCTTGATGAACTCGGTGCTGCCGCATTTCCGGCATTTGGGGTCAGGCCCGATGAAATCGGCAAGTTCATGGCTGAACCAGGCATCAGCCCCTTCTTTTTCAAACAGGGTGGTGATCCGCCCCATGATGGTCTCGTCGTTGAGCACCTCGCCGCAGTCGCTGCAATACACCACGGTGAGCGGCACCCCCCAGGTACGCTGGCGGGAAAGGCACCAGTCCGGCCGGTTTTCCACCATGCCGTGGATGCGTTCCAAGCCCCACTGTGGGATCCATTTCACGTCCTTAATCGCGGCCAGGGCCTTATCACGCAGATCGTTGGCCTCCATGGAGATGAACCACTGCTCGGTGGCCCGGAAGATCACCGGCTTCTTGCAACGCCAACAATGGGGGTAACTGTGGGAGAGCTTGGCTTCTTTAATCAGCGAACCCTGCTTGGCCATGTCTGCAGTGATCTGCGGGTTGGCGTCAAAGATAAAGAGCCCGGCATAGGGTCCTGCCTCCTCGGTGAAACGGCCGTCGTTACCCACCGGCGAAAGGATCGGAAGATTGTAGTTAATCCCGGTCATATAGTCTTCCCGGCCATGCCCAGGGGCGGTGTGTACGCAGCCGGTACCGGTGTCTAGGGTCACGTAATGGGCCAGAACCATGAGCGACTCGCGCTCGAGAAAGGGATGCTTACATTGCTTGCCTTCCAGCAGCCTGGCAGAAAAGGTGGCAAGAACCTCGTATTCGTCGATGCCCCATGCGGCCAGGGCCTGCGCCATCAAGCCCTCGGCCAGAATCAACACCTCGCCGCCCACTCGGACTGCGGCATAGGGATAATCCGGATGGAAGGCCACGGCCAGATTGGCCGGCAGAGTCCAGGGCGTGGTGGTCCAGATCACGGCGGAGACCTTCTCTCCGGCCAGGGCAGGGATAACCCCGCCCAGATCCTCGGCCACCGGGAATTTCACATAGATCGAAGGCGAGGTGTGGTCGTAATACTCCACCTCGGCCTCGGCCAGGGCGGTTCGGCAGGAAGAGCACCAATGCACCGGCTTCTTGCTGCGGGTCACCGCGCCGGAGAGGAGAAAGCGGTTGAACTCACGGGCAATGCTCGCCTCGTATTTGTAATCAATGGTCAGATAGGGGGTGTCCCAATCGCCCAACACCCCGAGACGCTTGAACTCATCCTTCTGCTTCTTGACCCATTTCCCGGCATAATTGCGGCAGGCGCCCCGGAAGGCGAGCTTGCTGATCTCCTTCTTTTTCGGGCCAAGATCTTTATCCACGTTGAGTTCGATGGGCAGACCGTGGCAGTCCCAGCCCGGCACGTAGGGGCAGTGAAAACCCGCCATGCGCCTGGCCTTGAGGATGATGTCCTTGAGGATTTTGTTCAAGGCGTGGCCCATGTGGATATGGCCGTTGGCATAGGGAGGGCCGTCATGCAGGATGTAGAGGGGCCTGCCTGCGGTCTGCTCCTGCACCTTGGCGTAGAGATTGGATTCCTCCCAGGCCTTGAGAACCTCCGGTTCCCTTTGGGACATGTTGGCCTTCATCTTGAAATCGGTTTGAGGCAGGTTCAATGTCGCCCGATAATCCATGGGTGATCTCCATCTATATTTAAGGACTGAAGTCTGAGTGTCGAGAACTGGGGCCAAGCGGACAAACATACCAGCTCGCCCACAAGTTGCAAGGGTAAAATCGCCGGGATTTCGGGAGGTTCGCCCTACCGACCGGCTTTGGGTTTGACATTTCCCGACCTGCTTCCTATATTTGATGAATTCGTTACAAATGAAACACCAACGCGAAGGTGCAGCGAGATTAAGGGGATAAAATCCCCTCACCCCTCGGAGTCTACGCTTACCTGCGGGGGAGGGTTAGCGCAGTCAACGGCGCTAGTAGCAGGACAAGCATCCGCCTTAAAAAGACGATTACGGGAGAAATCAGATGCCTAAAGTTATTGCCCTGGCAGGCAAGGGTGGAGTCGGCAAGACCACCATCTCGGCCCTGCTCATCAAATACCTGACCGAAAAGGGCAAGACCCCCATCCTCGCCGTGGATGCCGACGCCAACGCCAATCTCAACGAACTGCTGGGACTGAAGCTTGGTACCACCATCGGCCAGATCAGAAAGGAACTCAAAGGCGACATGCCGCCCAACATGACCCGGGACCAGTACATGGAAATGAAGGTCCATCAATCCCTGGTGGAGGCCACTGGCTTCGACCTCATGGCCATGGGTCAGCCCGACGGCCCCGGCTGCTACTGCGCGGCCAACCAGCACCTGGCCATGACCATGGATCATCTGGCCGACAACTACAAATACATCGTGGTGGACAACGAGGCGGGCATGGAGCACTTAAGCCGCATGAACCTGCGGGATATCGACTATCTCATCGTGGTCTCAGATCCTTCGGCCCGAGGAATCATGACCGCCAAACGGATTGCTGAACTCACCGGCCCCTTGGCCATCACCATCAAGAAAAAATGCCTCATCGTCAACCGGGTGCCGGAACCGGCTAGCAAAGAATTGCTGGCCAAAATCGACGAGGCGGTTCAATCCACCGATCTTCCCCTGGGAGGCCTGTTGCCTGCAAGCAATGAGCTGGTGGCCCAAGAACTGGCCGGCAAGTCCTACCTGAAACTCGATGCCGAAGTGCCTGCGGTGCAAAAGGCCTTTGCCATCTTCGACGCGTTACTGGACTAACCTCGACCCGGCAACAACCTCCCCTTCCCCTGCCCGACAGCCCCAGCCGGAAAAATTTTCCCGGTTCCCACGCCAGGCACCTCCTCCGACCATCATCAGTAACCAGCTTAACCTACTAGTAATATACCTAAATTCATCGCTAGGCCTCTTTTGGCACGGGTCTTGCTTTGTAACATAGCGGCAGTCCCATATCCAGAACACAATACGAGGCGCACTATGGATTTACTGGCATCTTTCTACAATGGAATAAGCGGCGTGAACGCCATGGGCCAGAAGCTCAACGTCACGGCAAACAATGTCGCCAATGTCAACACCAACTCCTTCAAAGCCGGACAAACCCAGTTCACGGATATCTTTGAAACCACCCTGGGCTCCGTCTCTTATGGCCATGGTGTCCAGCTTGGCCATATCGGAACATCCTTTGGCGACGGCTCGCTCGAAACCACTGGTAAGGCCACGGATATGGCCATCAACGGCCCAGGATTCTTTACGGTGCGCAATAACGATGCAACAACGGCGGATACCTACACCCGTTCCGGCAACTTCAAACTAACAGAACACCTGGGCGCGGAACTCAACGCCTCCAACTTGGTCACCCCGACCGGCCAATTCGTACAGGGCTACAATTTAAGCGCCAGCACCGTCTCCCCTACCGTAGTCAGCGATATCCTGATCAAAAACATCGCACCCCAGTCAGCGACCAGCGAGGTGCAGCTGGTGCTGAACCTCCAGAACAATCCGGCCCTGCAAGAACCCGCCGCCAGCCCCGTCACCTTGTTTGACAGCTGGAACGGAAAAAATACCGCCCAGCCCATCGCCACAAGTAATTACGATTACAAAACCTTGCTGAAAATCTACGACCCTGGCGATGAAACCACCGGCTTTACAACGCCCTCATCCACCCATGATCTGACCGTTTATTTCGATGCAACCACAAATCCCAACGAACAAGAATTTATCGTCACCTGCAACCCCGCACAGGATCAGCGGTTGAACGCAGGAGGCCCCCGCTACAACAGCACAACGGACAAAGGGGCAGGCGCCCTGCTCTACGGCGTTCTCTCTTTTTCAAACAGCGGCGAGCTGACCAACATCAATTGTTGGAAAGTGCCGCCCGACGGCAACGTCGACCCGGCCGCCGCCACCAATCAGCTCACCCTTGCCCGAGGCGATTCCTACTACAGCTTCGATTTCAACTTTACCGGCACAGCCGCCAACAACTCATCAACCCTGAACTTTGGCAATGCCCCAAAGCCACAAGCAGTATTCAGTCCCGCCGCAGCGTCCAGCTCCGCCACCACCTCCTCTCTTGTCAGCGCAACCTCCACCTGGGACACAGTCTCCGACAGCCAAGGCAACCCCGTGCAGGCAGGGGACACGATCACCCTCCAGGGTACTACCGGAGTCGGAACCCCAGCCTCATACACCTACACGGTGAATTCTTCCCAGACGGTGGCGGATTTTCTTGCCGGATTACAAACCCAGTTTGCCTGCACGGCGGGAATAGTCGATGGCAAGCTCACCCTCACCGATACCGAAGTGGGGGCAAGCCAGCTGGCGATCTCCTCGATTACCCATACCAACGCTGGCGGGGCCACCCCGCTCACCGATCCAACCATTGCCCAGATCTTCGGCAACCAAAATTCATCGTTCACCGTCGACTCCGGAGAGAGGTATCAAGGAACAGGGCTCACCACCACCAGCTACGCAAGCTCTTCGGCAGTCCTGTATCAAAGCCAGAACGGATACGGCAAAGGCAGGCTACAGGATATCAAAGTGGACAACCAGGGGTTTATCACCGGACAATATTCCAACGGACAGGACATCAGACAGGCCCAGCTGGTGCTGTCTAACTTCATGAACCTGCAAGGATTGCGGGATACGGGCGGCAACAACTTCGTCGCAACAGACAAGGCGGGAACCGCAGTGATCGGAACCGCCGGTCAGTCATCCTTCGGGACCACCACCAACTATAGCCTGGAGATGTCCAATGTTGATATCGGCAAAGAAATGGTGGATATCATTACCACCCAGCGGGCATTCCAGGCCAACGCCAAAAGCATTTCCACCGTCGACGATCTGTACGAAAAACTGCTCCAGATGATACGGTAACCCTCCAGCTCGCACGAAGCTTAGCAGGCTAATTGGCTACCTTGGCTATTTGAGATCTTCCCGCACTTCAGCGATCCCGTCCGCCATTTTGAGAGGAATCACGACGGGGCAGTCTCCGCTCACGCAACTCCTGACGATCACCGCCATCTCTTCCCCAAAAAGTCTCCTGGATTTGCTCCCGTTTTTCCGACGACAGGGCATCCATTGCTCGGCATAGGGCCTGAGCACCTTTTCATCCGGGGCCAGGTTGCTACCAACCAACCCTCTCCTGGCGAGAACCGGCCTGGGCAAGGAGATAAGCAGCAGGCCGGTCATCACACCAACCCCAGCAGCACCATGACCAGGGCCGCGATCCCCCATGCCCTAGCCCGCATATTTCTCACCCTTGGCAAGCCACTGGTAAAAATCCAGGTTGGCATAGAAATCCGGCGTTTCTGCGGCCGTGATGATCTCCAGGTCCGCCACCACCTCGCCACTCGGCGGAGTCATGCCAGACCAACTCTTCCAGAACAAAGGGCAACCACAAGGATTACGCCAGGCTGGCGGTGAGCGACGCGGCCAGCCAGAGCCACCGAACGATGTCCCCTGGCCAACCCCTGCGCCATTGCGGTCAGCCGGGTGCAGATTGTGGCCGCAAGATTGTCGCATCCGTTGTTCAGGGCCTTCATGGCGTCCTGCACCAGATCGAGGGCCTCGTCTTGGTTGCTCACCGCGATCACGGCCATCTGGTACGCCTGTTTTTCAATAGAGGCCAAAAAACGTTCCATTGCCCGGCTCTGATCCGCCAGGTTGCATCCCGTGGGCAGGGCCTGCCACAGAACCGGCGCCGCCCCACCCCATCACCAGCAACAATCCACACGCCACGAGAATAGTCTTCTTCGTGTTCCTCATGTGTAGTTAAAACCGCGAGCCGCCCAAGGCGGCCGCATTCTTCGCCTCCCCCTTTAACAAGGGGGGGGGGATAAAAAGTGCTGCGCTCATAGTACCAAATTGAAACGCAACCGCCGTAAAAGTCAAACTCTATGAGTCCCCCCGCAAAGCCGGGGGTTTACCTTAAGGAAATTATGGTCAAGAAAATTCCGCTGTTATTAGTAGAAACGCGGCGACGGAGAATCGGCTGACAAAAAAAATCGGCTGACCGGAAAACTTCCGGTCAGCCGAATCACCCTGAAAAGGGAGAAACTGCTACTACCGCTTGATATTGATCAGATCCGACAGCATCTCATCGGTGGTGGTAATGATTTTGGAGTTGGCCTGAAAGCCGCGCTGGGTGGTGATCAGCTTAACAAACTCCGCACCGAGATCCACGTTGGACTGCTCCAGCGAGTTGGGCGAGATCGAACCCAGGCCATTGGTCCCGGCCGCACCCGTTACCGGGGCGCCGGAGGCCGTGGTTTGCCGGAAGATGTTGCCACCCTCCTTCATCAAGCCCGCCAGGTTATTGAAGCTGGCCAGAGCCACCTGGGCCTTTGCCAGAACCTGCCCGTTGGAGTAGTTGCCGGTAATCACCCCCTTTGTATCCACGGAGACCGACTGCAGGAATCCCGCAGCATACCCGTTCTGGTCCTGGAAAATGGTGGTTGAACTGTTGGCATACTGGGTGGTGGACAGTGCCTCGTTGCTGAAGGCAAGGCTCGTCGTAATTCCGTCCCGACTACCGTCCTCGCCGTTTGTATGAGCAGCAACGGCGGTATAAATGGCAGCGCCAAACGGGTTAATGCCGGTAGTACCAGTCGCTGTTACGTCCAGTAGGCTGCCATACCCACCGGTGGCATCGGCAACGCGATCGGTAAGCACCAGACGGCCAGCGCCGTCAATACTTGCTTCGGCATCAAAGGTATTTTCCAGCCAGGAAAGCAAATCCCGTACCGTATTGGTCTTCGCAGTAAGCGGCGGCCCATAATCGGTGCCCACAACAAAAGGTGCGGCAACCACTGTCTGCGCAGGGTTGCCCGAGGTGTGTCCGCTAAAAGTCAAAATAGTCCCAGGCGTGAGAAGGCCACCGTTATACACACTGGCTAACGGGCTGTCAGCGGTGATCGGCAGGGAAGTCGCCGCCCCTGACAAGGCGCGGCCTGTCGATACCACCTGCTTCTTGACTGTGGTAACATTGAAGGTGTTGGAGGCGAGGGTGGTGTCGCCAAAAGGGTTCACCGCTGTACTGAATCCAAAAGTGCTCACAGCCAGACCGCTGGGCCCACTACTGTTGTCGGTCATCACAATTCTTCCCGCCGCATCGATGGTGCAGGTGCAGTTAAAGCCGGTGTAGACGAGAGGGGGGCCGCCGGCGCCGGGATCATTTGCGTTCATCTTATCCAGTAGATCCTGAACCTTGTCGCCAGCTGTATAAACATAAGAGCCATTGACTACAGCACCATTATTCCTATATCCTGTCCAACTAACTGTTAACGGGCCGGCGGTAATAACAGAGGCTCCCGTGCTATCTTTCACGTTTTGCAAAAGGGTCTCCTTGGTAATCGGCGTAGTACCGGCGTCCGTGTACCCACCACTCCCGCTTACCAGCGCCTGGGGAATGGCGCTGAGTACTCCGCTGTACCGAGCGCCGAGGTTCAGGGCAATCTTCTGGTTGGTGAGAGCGCCGGTGAAGTTGGTATCAAAGGAGTAGTACTGGTCTGTGCTGGAGAGGGTTATGCGGTTGGTATTCTGCGCCGGGTCCACCATACCGTCGGGCGGCACATCCCAGGCCGCGATCTTGTCGATGGCGCCGGAGGTGGAAAAATCGATCTTCCCGTACAGCAGAGCGCCGGCCCCCTTGTGGTTCACATAGTTGTAGGTGGTGTCCGGGGTGTAGATGGAGGCCTCGTCGTTGGTGCCGTTCAAATTTCCGGCAGCATCACGACCGGTGCTCAGCACCCGCTTGTCTTCCACGGGATTGCAGGTGACCAGGAACTCCCATTGATTGTCCTTGGTGGTCCGGTCAAAATACACGGTGAGATCATGGCTTGCGCCCTTGGCATCATACGCCTTGATGGCAGTAGTGTATTCGTAGGACGCAACGTTGATGGGTGAAGTGGGCACTGCTTGCGCGGGGTTGGTGCCATTCCAGGCATCGAACAGATTCTGCTCGGTGGTCTCGTTATTCTTCCGGGAATCCACGTTGGCAATGACCTGGACATTGGTGGTCTGCACCGGCGGGGTGGACTTGCCCAGGTTGATGTCGCCGATGGTGCCCTGCACCTCGCCGGAGGTGGGGTCGATGCTCCAGCCCTGGACAAAATTACCGGTGGGGTTGACCAGGTTGCCCGTATTGTCAAAGCGGAACTCACCGGCCCGGGTGTACATGTCCGATTCGGCACTGCCCGGGGCCCGGAGCATGAAGAAGCCCTGGCCGCCAATGGCCAGATCGGTGGCGGTTGAGGTGGACTCAAACGAACCCTGGGCAAAGATGCCGTCAATGGTGGTCATGGTCACACCGCGCCCGACCTGGGCCGCACCCGCCGCTGTTGCCACACTCTGGGAGAGAACGTCCTGAAAGGTCGCCCGGCTCGACTTGAAGGCAATGGTGTTAACATTGGCGACGTTATCACCCAAAACGCTCATGGCATTGCCCATGGTGCTGAGACCACTGATACTTGCGTACAACGAACTTGAAACACCCATATCCCTACCTCCTGTTTTCTTGCTCTGTAATTTTCACGGGTCTCACTTCACCGTCAAGATATCTGCAACATTCATGGCTACTGAGTTATCCACTGTTACCTGGGCCGTGCCGCCGTCAAATTTTACGCCGGTGACCTTACCGGTTGACCGATAATCAACCTTGACCTCCTGCCCCATGGCGTTCAGGGCAGTCACTTTGTAGATGTACTGACCATCCGGGACAACCGTGCCGCTAGGCGTTTTCGCATCCCAACTCAAATCGTGCACGCCGGAGGGGACATAACCCAAGTTTGCAGTGTCGGCCAGGTTGCCTGCGGCGTCATAAATATCCAACCTGCAGGAATCGGCGGCATCGGCCAAAGTGTACTGGGTCGTGGAAACCTTCCCAGCCACTACGCCCAAGCTGTTCCCGGTTCCCTGGACCTCTTTGCCAATCAGGCTCAGGAGCTGGAGATTGTTCTGCGACACCTGGTAGCCAAGCAGCTTCTCCAGGTTGTCGGACATCTTCATGGTGGCTTCCATATTGGAAAACTGGGCGAGCTGCGAGGCCATCTGCGTACTGTCCATAGGCGCCAGCGGGTCCTGGTGCTGCATCTGGGTAATAAACAGCGTCATGAAATCACTACGATCCAGGGTTTTCTTGCCCACCGCCTTAACGGCTGTGGCATCCGGAGTAGGAATGGTTGCACTAGTGCTTGCTGTAGTCGTCATTGCTTTTTCCTCTCTCGTTCTCAGGCAAACAGATCCACGCCGGTTTCACGACCAGTTCCGGGCTGCACCCGCTGATAGAGAATATCATCGGGCAGGTCCGCCAGGGTTGTCCTACGCTGAGCGGCTCCCTTGTCCAGCGAACCCGCCTGGAACTGCTGCCAGGCTTCGTTGCTGTCATTGTTCTGATTCAAGGACACATTGCACTGCCCAAGGGCAAAGCCCTGCTTTGCCATATTTTCCTTGAACTGCTCCAAGTTGCTTTCCAGCACCTCTTTGACCCGGGAATTTTCCATGGCAAAGGAAACGGCCACCTGATTGTCGCGCACCGTCATCTCGACCTTGACCTCGCCCAATTCCTTGGGATAGAGCTTGAGGACCAAGTGATGCTCCTGGTTGCGCAACCCCTGAAGCACACCCTGGGAAAGCTGAGCAAAACCCTGCTGCTGGAGGGCTGGGGGGAGGTTGGGAATATTCACGAAAGGTCTGGCCGCCTGGCTTGAAGCGGCAGCGGTGCCGCCGGTCTCGACCTTGGCCGCCACAGCGGCATCGGTTGAGAAGACGCCATTGTTTTCGACGAACAACTCCTTGCTGGTCCCGGTTTCTTTGACAGACACGCCAGAAGCCAGCGCATCCCGGCCCTCGGCGTGAGAATGTTCGGTTTCCGGCTCCTCGGCAACGGCAAGCACGGCCCCATCTCCTTTCTTAGCGGCACTTTCCTGCCAATGCTCCGCCGAGGCTTTCTTCTCCATCACCGCCTCGGCAAAAACGGAACCCTGCTGAGCCTTGACTCCCTGTTGCACCTTGACCTTGGCAAGATCAACACTTTCCATGAGCTTCTTAAAAACAGCAACCACCGAACCCTGGACAGCGGAAGACAGACTCGGCCCCTTGGTTTCAAAACCGGACTTAGTCAGCACCTCTTGAAGATCCGCGAGAAAGGTAAGGGGATCCGCCTGGAGCCGGTTGGCCTTCACCTCTTGAACAGCCTGCTCCAACACGTTTTTCAGGCGGTCCAGGGTGAGCGGCACCGGAGGAATTTCCTTAACCAAGCCTTCCACAACCGGCAGACGCTCGGGCAACAGGGCACGCTGCAACTGCTGGGAAACCCCGGCGTTGGCAAGAATATCCTGGAGCTGTTCTGCTTCCACCGCAGTGAGGTCGGTAATATTTTCCCCAGGCAATCCTTTCAACCCGGCCAGAATTTTTTGCAGATCAATGGTGTTATCCCCCCGCACCGCCGCTTCGCTGATCTTACCCACATCGGGGACAGGCACGCCAAGACGCTCCAGAACGTTCTGGAGAAGCGGCAGATCGGTTTCCGGTACAGTAACGGGCGCGTTATCCTGCAAGGTCTGGAAATGGCGGGAGAATGAGGAAAGAAAATCGTCAAGATTCACCTTGCCATCCTGATTCTTCATTTTATCCATGAGCGCGGTCAGCTGGCTTTCGTTCATGCCGGCATCTTGGGCGATCTTCTGAAGAAGCGCCGGATCAGGCACCGGGAACGACCATTCGCCTGGCCCCAGTTTTTGGTCGCCCGCAGTCTTCTGGAGATCCTGAACAAACTGCCCCAACAGGGCGGCGACGGTGGTTGCCGCATCGGCCTCTTTTTTCTCCGAAGCGGCGGCAGGCGTCTTCTTATCAGCGGCAGAGGCAGGAGTAGCCTTGGTTTTTTGCTGGCCCAGGAGATTGTTCTTGTCCCGTCGTTCCGTGGCCATCTTCTTTTCCATATAGTCGGAAAAATTCGACCCTGTTTTCTGGCCAGCAGGATTTTTCGCATCAACCGCTGCCGTTACCTGGGCCTTTGGGGCCTGGACAATGGGAATCATGAGTGCGTCCACTGAAAACTCCTTGCTGTAAGATTGACCTTCATCTTGGTGCCCGACTGGAGCACACTTGCCACCTTGCCAAAGCAAAAGGTGTGCCACGCCTGAATCAGGCGACACTAAATACCGATATAATAATGAAAAAACAATGAGTTGCGCAATATTAGCAGACAGGGATACTCCCCGGTAATGAACCGCCAAAACAGTAAGAGAGGAAAAGAATTCCCCCACAAAAAGCCGAGAGAGAGAGATGAGAAAGCAGGGTTGGGCAAGAATTGCCGGGAGAAGACGGGGAGGACTATAAAAATCCCATTGGCACCCAGCCGAGCACCGAAGAGGCCTGCTTCAGACGATTAGTATGTTCATTTCTTTGCTTGCCCAAAGAAACGGAACCAAAGAAAAGGCCCCCTGTGTCTCTTGTCCCGCCGTTGGCGGGATTCCCTGTGCTCCTCGATGCTGCCGGGGCTTTGCAAACTCGCTTCGCTCAAACAGTGCAAATCCCTTTTCGGCAGCCTCTCCGGTGCTCGGCTGCGTGCCAATGGGATTTTCCCCTTCCCCATTTGTCCTGCCGCGCCTCGCAGACGG